>NZ_BJBV01000013.1:0-151108 GCF_036245925.1 Shewanella sp. M-Br | reverse complement strand
TGCTGATATTTTCGTGTCAGTGACGCTAATGCTTCGGGTTCGAAGCATGTGGTTATCGTCATACTCGGGCATCATGTAGATGAAATCCTTACCAGAATATGACGCTTTCGCTTCAATGTTAAAAATCAAAACCTACTTTTTTGCCGATCTTTATTCCACTTTATCAATATTGTTTCTTTCACGTTCTGAAAACCTCCTGTGCGCGACTTGGCAGTATTGACCTGTGACACTGATCTCGGACAAATTAAACGGTATAATGCCTTATGTCTTTCATGAGTAACGAGAATGAATTGTCGTCTTGGGTGTGGTGCTTGCTGTATTGCGCCTTCAATAAGCAGCAGTATTCCGGGTATGCCAAAGGGTAAGGCGGCGGGTGAACGTTGTGTGCAATTGAGCGATGCCAATTTATGTTTGATTTTCGGCTCGCCTGATCGTCCTGCGGTTTGTAGTGATTTCGATGCATCTGATGATGTTTGTGGTCATTCAAACGAAGAGGCGATTTGGTTGATTACCCAACTCGAATCTCAGACCTCTCATTAAGTTTATCGCTGACAGGTGAAATATGCAGTTAACTCGTTATACCGATTTTGGCGTTCGTACCCTGATGTATTTAGCGGTTCAGCCAGATAGAACAACTTTATTTAGGATTGCTGAAATTACGCAGGTGTTTGATCTGTCACCAAATCATGTTTCTAAGATAGTGCATCATTTAGGCAAGATGGGTTACCTTGAAACCATCCGCGGTAAGATGGGCGGTTTCCGTTTGGGTAAGCCTGCGAGTGAGATTAACCTAGGGCAGTTAGTTCGAGTGTTAGAAAACTCACTCGCCCCGATTGATTGCAGCAAACCTTACTGCCGATTTACACCAGCCTGTAAGCTTAAAGGCGTGTTAGCCCAGGCTGTTGAAGCTTATTTGAATGTGCTGGATCAATATACTTTGCTGGATATTGTGAGTAACCGTGATGAGTTAGTCGCCTTGCTGCCAGACTTTTCTATTTCAGTACTGCAACTGGATTAGTACCACTTTTAAGTGCAATACCGATGGGGAGCAAACTCGATGCTGGCACCAGATCAATCCCCTCGGTTTTAAGTCTGTGTAGGTTAGCCTCTAAGAAGCGCATAGTTTCTGGATAAGGATGGGCAATCGCCACCAAGCTACCTTGGGTATGTGCCTGACTTATCATTAAGTTAAATTGTCTCTCGAGTGCATTGGCACTAGTATCATTGTCTAGAAACAGTTGGCGTTTTAATAAAGGAATGCCTAGCTTATCTGCGTTATCCCCTGCCTTAGTGAATCGTGTTGTCATACTATCGACAAAATACAGCTGCTTTTGTTTGAGTGTTTCCATGACCCAGAGCATGGGATCGTCTAGTTGAGTTAATAGACTCCCCATGTGGTTATTGGCACCTTTGGCAAAGGGAACGCTGTTAATCGCATCAATAACACTGGTGCGAATTTGTGCCTCAGTCATCGTATTGGTTAACCCCCCCAGCCCTAATGTCTTACCATTAAGCGCCTGCATGGGAAGATGTAGCATAATTTCGTGGCCTTTTTGGTGTCCTGCGTTAGCGAGTTCTTTGCCAAGTGGGGTATGAGGTAATACAGCGAGTGTTACTGTATTGGGCAGTGCCAGCACGGCTTTATCTGTATGACGATAACCTATGTCATCAATAATGAGTGCAAGCTGGGCTGCATAGCTTTGAGAAATGCTTAGGGCCAATAGGGCCAAGGAATAAAGTAAGCGCACAATTTCTTCTTATTCGTCATGGTGCTGTATCCATGCAATGGCAGAGGTCACTTGATGATCTTGGGCCAGTGATGCATGGGCTGATAGGGCGTCGATTATAGCTAAATTACCAACGCCGGAACCAGTTTCGGCGGCAATTTTTATGTCGGGGATGATCCCTATGTTGTGAATGTTTTCACCTCTAGGAGTATTGTACTGGGCAATTGTGAGTTTAATCGCGTTACCATCTTCTAAGATGGGGATCAGGCTTTGTACTGTACCTTTGCCAAAACTGGTCTCACCTAAGAGTTTTGCACGACCATTTTCTTGTAATGCGGCGGCGAGAACTTCGGATGCAGAGGCCGAGCCTTTGTTGATTAACACTAGCATAGGCACGTTAGTTAACATGGTTTGCGGTGAGGCATAGTAGTCAGAGTTGGCGTCGAAGAAGCGGCCAGAGGTCGAGACTATGCGTCCTTTGGCGAGAAAGAGATCCGCAATTTTAACCGCTTGGTCGAGTAGGCCGCCGGGATTATTACGTAGGTCTAAGATAAGTCCTGTGAGTGGTTTCTTTTGCCATTGGCTGAGCGAGCGCACCATATCTTCGGTAGAGTTTTCTTGGAAGTTGCTTAATCTGACATAGCCAATATTGCCATCAAGCAGTTGAGTGCTGACCGACTCTATAGTGATATTGCTTGGCTTGAGTGACACTTTAAAGATGGCATCGTCATTACTGTGTTTTAGCTCTAAGTTAATACTCTGATTATTGAGACTATGTCTTTTTATTTCAGTAAGGATATCGGCTAGATTCGTTTCAGTCGCCAGGGTGTCGTTAAGTTTAATAATAATATCACCCGCACGTATTCCCGCTTGCTCTGCGGGAGAATGGGCAAAGGGGGCTATGATGCTGATGTGGTCTTTTTGGGCCGCGACTTCGAAACCGAAACCAAAATACTCGCCGCGATTAGAATCTTTAAGATCGAGTAATTCTTGATGATTCAAGAAGCTGGAATAGGGGTCGAGATGTTCAAAAATGCCTTTGATGGCGGCTTGCACTAGCTCTTCTTTGGGAACGGTTTTGATATAGTAAGTTTCAACCGTTTCAAGTACATCTTGTAGTAATGGATAGTCAAAGTTGTCGCGGTAGGATTTCGCGTTCTCTTGGCTGGAGAGGCTGATGGATAGGCCTAAAGTGAGACCTAATCCAACGCAACTGATATAGCGGATCATGTATTTCATAACGGTCCCCTGTGATAAGGGGACCGTTATGATTAGCGACAGTATTTCGCTGGATCGACGGCTTGCCCTTTATGCCTTATTTCAAAGTATAGGCCAGGCTCGCTCTGTCCACCTGAACGTCCGACTAAAGCAATCGCTTCACCGCTTTTTACCATCTCACCAGGGCTTTTTAGTAGGGTTTGAGCGTGACCGTAAAGACTCATATAACCTTTACCGTGATCGATGACCATGACAAGACCAAAACCGCGTAACCAGTCGGCATAAATGACTTTACCACCTGAAACGGCTCGAATATTTTGCCCTTCTGGTGCAGACAACATAGTGCCTTTCCACACTACTTGACCGGAACGTTGGCTACCAAAGCTAGCACTCACACGACCTTTTGTTGGCCATTTAAGTTTTCCACTTTGTTTACCAAAGCCTTCCATCGAGGGATTATCTTTCATGGCCCGCAGCGCTTGTTCAACGACGCGCTTTAAGCTGGCCTCTTCAATTTGCAACTGCTCAAGCTCTGCACCCTTAGAATTTAAGGTGCGTTGCAGCTCTTTGATGGTCAGTTGACGCTGATCTTGCTCTTGGCTCAAACGTTTAGCTTGTACTTGTTGTTCGGCTACGAGTTTCGTTAATTGCTTTTGTTTACTCGTTTGCGACACCTTGATCTCATCTAGCTCGGTCAAGGTTTGCTTTAATTCGTTGATCGACTTCATCCGCGCTTTATTGAGGTATTGGTAATAAGCCAACATACGCTCGATAGTGGCGGGACTTTGCTGATTAAGCATCATCTTAGTGTAATCGTGATTACCGGCAAGATAGGCGCTCGACAGCTGTTTCGACAGTGTTTGTTGTTGAGTCACTTTAAGCGTTTCTAACTCATCTTGACGTTGTTTTAGCTCGGCAAGTTTAGTGTCGATTTGCGCTAAGCTATTTTTGGTGCTGTTGACTTTTTTGGCAGCTGACGCAATCGCTTCTTCATCGCTACGCAGCAATGACAGCAGCTTTTCTCTTTGTTTACTGGTGGTTTTTAATGCGCTTTGTTGTTGATTTATTTGCGTTTGGATTGATTTTAACTCGGACTTACGCTTCTCCAAATCAGAAGCGTGTGCCGAGAAAGATAACATCATAAAGCCAGCAATAATGCTGGCTTTAACAAGGAGTCGAGTGCTCACTAGGTAACGGTTACTCTTTTATGTGGATTAAGGGTTTGCCCGTCATCTCAGCTGGAATGGCTTCGCCGATCAAGGTCAAGATGGTTGGTGCAACATCGCTGAGTTTACCACCTTCATCTATGGTCGCATCGCGTCCAACAAAGACGAAAGGCACGAGTTCACTGGTGTGGGCCGTGTGAGCCTGACCTGTGGTTTCGTCGGTCATTTGCTCGGCATTGCCGTGGTCGGCGGTAATAATACATTCTCCGCCCACTTTCGCCAGCGCATCAACCACACGGCCGATACAAGCGTCGACAGCTTCACAAGCTTTAACGGCGGCATCGAAATTACCCGTGTGGCCAACCATGTCACCATTGGGGTAGTTACAGATGATCACGTCGTACTTGGTTGATTCAATTGCTGCGACTAACTTGTCAGTTAGCTCAGATGAACTCATCTCAGGCTGTAGATCGTAGGTTGCCACTTTAGGCGAGTTGATTAGGATGCGATCTTCTCCCTCGAATGGCTCTTCTTTACCGCCGTTAAAGAAGAAAGTCACATGGGCGTATTTCTCAGTTTCAGAGATACGCAGCTGAGTACGACCTTGTTTCTGCAGCACTTCACCTAAGGTATTCACTAAGTTTTCAGATGGATAAGCGATAGGTGCTGTGATGTCGCCAGCATACTCAGTCAAAGTGACGAAGTGCATTTTCGGCATAACAGCGCGTTCGAAACCATCGAAGTCTGGGTGAATAAAGCTACGGGTGATTTGACGGGCGCGGTCAGCACGGAAGTTCATAAAAATCAGGGCATCGCCGTCTTTTAAGGTCGCAACTTGACCGTTGGCATCTGTGATCGCCGATGAAGAGACGAATTCGTCGTTTTCGTTACGTTCGTAAGCCGCTTCTAATGCTGTAACGGCATTGTCGTATTGGAATTTTGACTTACCTTGGGTGATTAAATCGTAGGCTTGTGACACGCGATCCCAACGATTATCCCTGTCCATAGCAAAGTAACGACCAATAATCGATGCGATACGGCCATGGCCTAATGTAGTAAACAGATCATCAAAATGACTCAGGCTACCCTTAGCGCTACGCGGTGGCGTATCGCGTCCGTCGAGGAAAGCGTGCAGATAAACCTGAGTAGCACCGCGAGCAACGGCCATACGGCACATAGCTTCGATATGCTCTTCATGGCTGTGGACGCCGCCGGGGGAAAGCAAGCCCATAATGTGTACTGCTCCGCCAGCTTTGATGGCTGAGTCTACCGCATCACATAGTGCAGGATTTTTTTCAAACTCATGATCTGCAATGGCTTTACTGATACGAGTGAGTTCTTGATAAACCACACGGCCAGAGCCTAAGTTAATATGGCCAACTTCAGAATTTCCCATCTGGCCATCAGGTAAGCCAACATCTAAGCCAGAACCTGAAATCAAACTATGGGGATATTTAGCGTTGAGACGGTCGAGTACCGGAGTCTTGGCGTGGAAAATCGCATTATTATGCGTGTTTTCACGGTAGCCCCAGCCATCGAGGATCAACAACGCGAGCGGACGTTTAGCTGTCGTCATAGTGATACCTTTAAGTTTTATAGAAGCGATAGAAATCTGAAATTGGTCAAATATTACTACGTTAGCGGGGTATGAAAAAGCGCTTTACCCCGATTAAGGTCATCGAATCACTAATTCGCCCGATTCTGTGAGTGGCTTGTGACAAGTACAGAGTCAATTGCACTAAAAGTGCGATCTCGAACTGTGACTAAACTGCTGCATTCTGCCAAGGCAATCGGTATACTCTGTGCCCTTATCGAATTTTCGCCATTTATGCGGGCAATCATCATGCAAGAATATATCGAATTTTTTAAAGCTCACTCAATGCTCAGTCTGGCTTGGGTGGGATTATTTGTTGTGCTTGTCGCGAGTATCATCAAATCGAGCATGTCAAAAATCAAAAGTATTTCTCATCAAGAATTAACGATTATGGTGAATAGACAGGATGCTAAAGTGGTTGATGTGCGCTCGAATGACGAGTTCCGCAAGGGCCATATTGTTGATGCACTTAATGTTACGCTCGCCGATATTAAAAATAATCAGATATCAGCCCTTGAAAAGTATAAAGCCAGTCCCATTATATTGGTATGCAATGCTGGCATGACCTCGTCTCAAGCCGCTCAGCTTTTGAGTAAGCAAGGTTTTGAAAACCTGTACAACTTGAAAGGTGGTATGGGTGAATGGCAGGCAGCAAATATGCCTGTTTCAAAAAGCAAAAGATAAGTTGTCGGCGGCAGTTATGATTTAAGCTGTACTCAATCCACAGGATAGTGCAGTAATAAAGTCATCATTGTTTGGCATACTGATCCTACGGTCGCTAAGGGCTTAATGTAAGTTTTTAGACTGGTTCGATCGATACCCGAATATGGGTACAAGTTGGGATGATACCGAGATCTGATATAGGCCTTGAGTAACATAAGCCCCGAGCCAATTTACGTTCAAATAGTAATTGGCTTTCAAATAATAATTGGCTTTCAACGAAAAGCCGATACAACATTGATAGGATAGGTAGGAAATTATGGCTGAAGTAGCAAACAACGAACAACAAGCCCCACAATTCAACATCCAACGTGTTTACACTAAAGATGTGTCTTTCGAAACGCCTAACAGCCCAGCGGTATTCCAAAAAGAATGGAACCCAGAAGTTAAGTTAGATTTAGACACGCGCAGCGCTAAATTAGCTGATGATGTGTATGAAGTTGTCCTGTCTTTAACTGTGACTGCACAAAATGGTGGCGACACCGCTTTCCTATGTGAAGTACAACAAGCCGGTATCTTCTCTATCACTGGTCTGACTGAGCCACAATTGGCCCATTCATTAGGTGCATACTGCCCTAACATCCTATTCCCATATGCTCGCGAAACCGTGGGCAGCTTAGTCGGTCGTGGTACTTTCCCACAACTGAACTTAGCACCTGTTAACTTCGACGCGCTGTTTGCCCAATACGTGCAACAACGTCAAGCTGCTGCGACTGCACCAGCTGCCGAAGAAGCTAACGCTTAATTACATGAAAAACTCTGCCGATATCACGGTATTAGGGGCGGGCTCTTATGGCTCCGCCCTTGCCATTTCTTTAGCCAGCAACGGTCATAAGACCTTGTTATGGGGACACGATCCTGTCCACATGCAAACGCTCGCTCAAGACAAGTGCAACCAAGCTTTTTTGCCTGGTATTGCGTTTCCTGATTGTTTACAGATCGAAGCCGATTTAGCCAAAGCCTTAGCCGCCAGCAACAATGTGTTAGTGGTCGTACCAAGCCATGTGTTTGGTACTGTGCTTGAGCAAGCTAAACCGTTACTCCGTAGCGATGCGCGCATCGTATGGGCAACGAAAGGGCTCGAGCCTGAAACCGGACGTTTGCTGCAAGATGTGGCCCGTGATGTGTTAGGTGAGCAATATCCGCTGGCGGTGTTATCTGGGCCGACCTTCGCGAAAGAATTAGCCATGGGTTTACCTACGGCCATTTCGGTCGCGGGCACTTGTCCTAAATTCACCAACGATCTCGTTGAGCTGTTACACAGCCCTAAACGTTTGCGGGTTTACGCCAACGACGACTTTACCGGACTGCAACTTGGCGGCGCGGTAAAGAACGTGATCGCGATTGGCGCGGGCATGTCCGACGGTATCGGCTTTGGTGCCAATGCCAGAACAGCCTTGATTACCCGTGGTTTAGTCGAATTGACGCGTTTAGGCGAAGCCTTAGGTGCCAATGCCGCCACCTTTATGGGCATGGCGGGGTTAGGCGACTTAGTGTTGACCTGTACCGACAACCAATCCCGTAACCGTCGTTTCGGTTTAGCCTTAGGTAAAGGCTGTGATGTGATGACAGCACAGGCTGAAATTGGCCAAGTGGTTGAAGGTTATCGCAATACCAAAGAAGTGTTTACGCTTGCGAAACGCCTCGGGGTTGAAATGCCAATCACTGAGCAGATTTACCAAGTCTTGTATCAAGGCAAAGCGCCGGTCGATGCTGCGAAAGAATTGCTCAGCAGAGAAAAGAAATCAGAAACGCCTACGCAATAAACCGCGAGCCGTGATGATGCTGTAATGCCGAATAAAGGAAAGGGTGCTAAAATAGCGCCCTTTTTTGTGCCTAGCGTTTGAGCTTATCTTTGCTCCGTTTAGCTGTTGCATGATTTGCTTGCTAAAGGTTCGCGAGTCAGCAAATTGCCCGTTGGCAGTCAATATCAATCAATTATCTGTGTGGAGTAAGAGCGTGAAACATCATGATGTCATTATTATCGGAGCCGGCGCCGCGGGATTGATGTGTGCAGCGACCGCGGGTTACCGAGGCCGTGATGTACTCGTACTCGACAATGCCAAGCAAGCCGGGCGTAAAATCCTCATCAGCGGCGGCGGGCGTTGTAACTTTACCAACCTTAAAGTCGAGCCCGCTAACTTCCTCTGTGGCAATCCCCACTTTGTTAAGTCGGCACTCGCGCGTTATCCCTCGCAGCAGTTTATTGAATTGGTCGAGCGTCACGGGATTGAATACCATGAACGCGATCACGGCCAACTGTTTTGCAATGACTCTGCTAAAGAAATCGTTACTATGCTGCTCACCGAATGTGAATGGGCTGGCGTGACCATTAAGCTGCGCACCGATATTCTGGCCGTTAAAAAAGCCGAATCTGGGCGCTTTGAACTTAACACTTCTAACGGCGAACTGAGCTGCGACTCACTGGTTATCGCCACGGGTGGCTTATCCATGCCTAAACTCGGCGCCACGCCTTACGGCTATCAACTGGCCGAGCAGTTTGGCCTCAAAGTATTGCCAACTCACGCGGGTCTGGTGCCGTTTACATGGCACAGTGAAGATAAAATTCGTTTCGAGCCCTTGTCGGGAATCGCAGTGCCGAGCCGCATTACCGCCAAAGATGGCACTGCATTTAGCGAAGCGCTGCTATTCACTCACCGTGGCTTATCGGGTCCCGCAATTTTGCAGATTTCCAACTATTGGAAAGCGGGCGAAACCATAGAAATCGATCTCTTGCCGAATATGGATTTGGCGCAATTGCTTGAGCAGCAGCTCATTGCGCATCCAAAACAAAGCCTGCGCAATACACTTAGCCAATGGTTACCTAAACGGCTGGTGGAAGTACTATTCGATGAAGCCCTGTTGAATAAAGCCTTAAATCAGCTAGTTCACGCCGAGCGCGCAACACTTGTGGATGATCTCCACCGCTGGACAGTATTGATGAATGGCACCGAAGGCTACCGTACCGCCGAAGTGACGTTAGGCGGCGTTGATAGTAATGAGTTGTCATCCAAAACTATGGAAGCCAGCAAAGTCGCAGGACTCTACTTTATCGGTGAAGTCATGGACGTAAGTGGTTGGTTAGGCGGGTTTAATTTTCAATGGGCCTGGGCATCTGGCGTCGCCGCAGGAAGGGCGGTTTAGTCCTTAATTTGAATGAGAATAATGAAATTAGATTACAGGCCACTTTGGTTAAAAATGAAAAATAGATTGTCTGTGGTTTTGTGAGGAATTGTTCGGTTTATTATTCACGAGCTGGCTTTGAATGATAAACCGATATTGGCGCTATCATTTTCGAAGAACGATGCATAAGTAAAAAAATTAATTGGTTCAAGACTCACAAGTTTACTCAAATTCATGCCAAGTAAGTGGTTTTTATTTATGAATGTCAGTAGATTAACTATTTCATTATGAATTAGATCTCGCAAAGGATAGCTGTGTCTCAATTATTTCCATTTCGCATATACCTGCAGTGCCTGTTAATAGTCGGTTTTCTTAGCATTCACAGTAATGTTTCCTATGCTGCCACAAAGCAATCAACGGAAGCCCTGCCTGTTGTAGAGCAATCTTGGGTAATTACGCAGATTATTCAGTTACAAGAGCGAAGCGCTAGATTAGAAGCTTTATTTCAGCTGCAAACACTTAACAGCAGCGATATGGAAGATGCTGAAAAAGAACTTCAACAACTGCAATTACAACTAGTTGAGTTGAAAGAGAAACTGGTAGCTCAAGCAGATAGTCAGTCAAAAGAATTGGCTAGCTATGATAGAAGAATCAGCGATATTAATTTTTATACTAATTTTTGGGGCGCGGTGCTGGCCGTCTTTGGCCTAATTATCACAATTACGGCTATAGCTATGGGGTGGTCTGCAAAAAATCGTGCTGTCAGCGAGGCAACCAAAGCCGCAAGAGAATATTTCAATTCAGAAGGTAAATCTCTAATTGAGGCCGAACAGGCGAGATTTGAAAATGCGAGAGAACTAGAAATTGCTACGCTGCGTTGTGAGCATGAAGCTTTGCATCAAGAACTCAAATCACAGAGTGAGCTGCTAATAGCTCAGTCATTTTTCAGTAAAGCTGAATCATTTGAAAAAGACGACAACCCAGATGCAGCTATAGCTGAATATGACGGGCTAGTTGCTAGGTTTATAGATTCAGAATCAATTGATATTAAAGAAAAAATTTCTTTATCTTTATTTCGTAAAGCCAGTATCTTTAACAAATCAGACAAACTGGCCGACGCTAATTTGGCGTATGACGAATTGGTTAGCATGTTCATCGAAGATGAATCCCCGAAGATTAATTACCTAGTCGCAGCCGCGTTGGCGAACAAAGGTATGACACAAGGTAAGCTAAATCTGCTTGAAGCTGCAGTGGATACTTATCACAAACTAGTGAGTCGATTTGACCGTACGACGGATCTGAAGTTAATAAAAGTAGTTGCTGTAGCACAGTTAAATAAAGGTGTGGCACAAGGTCGGCTCAACCAGCCTGAGGCAGCAATTAAAACTTTTAATGAGCTTGTGTGTCGTGTTACTGACGAGACAGAGCTAGTACTGAAAGAGCAGGTTGCCAAAGCGCTAGTAAACAAAGGTGTGGCACAAGGTCGGCTCAACCATCCTGAGGCAGCGATAGAAACTTTTAATGAGCTCGTGTGTCGTTTTGGTGGTGCGACTGAGCTGGTATTGAAAGAGCAGGTTGCCAATGCGTTGCTCTATAAAGGTATGGCACAAGGTCAGCTCAATCAACCAGAAGCTGCCATGGAGACTTATAACGAGCTGGTACGTCGCTTTGATGGTGCGTCTGAGTTGGTACTGAAAGAACAGGTTGCCAGAGCGCTAGTAAACAAAGGTGGTACACAATATAAGCTCAAGCAGCCCGAAGCTGCGATGGAGACTTATAACGAGCTGGTTCGCCGCTTTGGTAATGCGACCGAGTTGGTTCTGAAAGAGATGGCTTCCAATGCATATAATGGCATTGGCTTTGCTCGGCTTTCTGATGGAAAAGAACATTTGATCAAGGATAATGTTGAGCAGGCAGAAGCTAATTTCAAGCAAGCTCTTGAGTATTTCGATAAAGGTTTAATTTATCTTGAACCAGAAAGTTTAAGCGGCTTAATTCTGGGCAATCGAGCTTATGCATTGGCGCTTCTGGGAGATGTTAAATTAGCTGAAGACGTGTTTGTGGCTGGATTGCGCGCTCCTGTTGATGGAGGGGAAACGCTTTATGAAGCTACTTTGTCTGACTTCGAAATACACCCACTACCGCAGGATGAGCCAATGAAAGAGTTGGTCGAGCGACAGTGGAAAATGTGGGTAGCGGAACATGACTCCAAGTGTGAAGATACTTTTATAAAACAACCGAACGGCGTGTCACTGTCGTGAACATGCTCGAATGGCGGCACTGACTATCTTGCAGTGCCTGCCGTCCAATTAATCACTCAACCAATCGCCAGTTTAGTTTCTGCGTAGCGCAGTTTCTTGGTCCTTGGGCTGGCGAGGAAGTAGGCGAGTACGAGTGGGCCGAGGCGACCCATGAACATTATAAAAATGATGATGGCTTGGCCTAGAGTCGTTAAGTTGCCTGTCAGACCTCGGGACAAACCGACTGTGCCCAGTGCTGATACTGCCTCAAAGACGATATCAATTAACGGTGCGTTTTCACTTAATACCAGTGCGAAGATGGCTAGCCAAGTGACGCCAATGGAGATCATGGTTAGCGCCAAGGCTTTACTGACGGTATCTTTGGGGATCTCGCGCTTAAATACATAAATGGCTTCATCGCGGCGTAAATAGCCATAAGTTGCCAAGATGAGCACCATAAAGGTGACCACCTTAATGCCACTGGCGGTGCTTAATGAGCCGCCGCCAATAAACATCAATACCAGCATGAGTAGCGTTGTACCATCTTCGAGTTGGTCAATTGCTAGTGTATTAAAGCCTGCGGTACGCGGTGTCACGGCTTGAAACCATGAGGCTAACCATTTACCGAGTTCGCTTAAGGGCGCCAAGGTATTGGGGTTGTTGTACTCAATAAAGTAAATCGCAATTACGGCGACGGCGTTGATAATTATAGTGCCTGTGATCATCATGCGACTGTAAACGCTGAGTTTTGACCAACGTTTGTTCCTACGAAGATCTATCCACACCGAGAATCCGAGGCCACCTATGATGAGCAGGCCTGTGATGGTGAGGTTAATGACAGGATCGGCAACATAGGGCATTAGGCTGTCGGCACTGAGGGCAAAACCTGCGTTGTTAAAGGCGCTGATGGTGTAGAAAAAACCGTGGAATAAGCTGGTTTGCCAACCAAGTTCCTGACTCCAGTACACGGAAAGAATGGCCATGCCTACGGCTTCAACCAGTAAGGAAAACACTAACACTGATTTTGCCGTTGACACTAGAGTCGATGTATCTGTTTGATTAAAAGCCTCTTTTGCGACTGTTTGGTGCAAAAAACCAATTCTGCCGCCAATGGCAATCAAGGTGACAATGGCGAAGGTCATCAGCCCAAGTCCACCGCATTGGATTAACAGCGCTATGACGATTTGCCCAAAGGGTGTAAAAACAGTGCCAGTATCGACAACGACAAGCCCTGTCACTGTTACCGCCGAGGTGGCCGTGAACAGACTTTGTAGCCAAGTAACAGAAGATTCGGTTGCTATCGGCAGTTTGAGTAAGCAAGTGCCTAAGATGATCAACAATGCAAAGCTCACGCTTAGGATAAAGGGCGGCGCGCCTAACAACTTTTTACTCGATTTGGGTTTATGCTCAATCGCCATGATGGAGGGATGCCATTGAACCAAGTTACACCAACCTTGGCGCTAGGTATTTGAGCTCAGTACGGCTACCGCAGAGCAGTAAGGCGTCATTCGTTTGCAGGATAAATTGACTATCAATTTTGCTGAAAACCGTCAGATCCCGCTTAACCATAATGGCGGCGACTTTGCCTTTAGGATTGCGTATCACATTGCTTTTTGCATCATCTTTAACATCATCCTGTGCAGCGCCGAGTAGTTGGCTGACAGTAGTTTGATCAAGGTGAGGCTTGATATGGATTTCGACCACATAGAGACCATCACCAATCGGCAGGAAATTGTTCACCATAGGATAGTTGAGTGACTGGGCGACACGTATGCCCATTTCTTCCTCTGGATGTATGATGCGGGCGACGCCGAGTTTAGAGACGATAGTGTGATGGGCTTTAGTGCTGGCCTTGACCCAAATGACTTCTACTCCCAGATTTTTCAGTGCCAAGGTGCACAGCAAACTTGATTGCATATCTTCGCCAATTGCGACCAGAACGGCTTCACTGTTTGCGAGGTCTAGCTCACGTAGTGCGGCTTCGTCGGAACAATCACAAATAACCGCTTCGGTTAAGTCTTCTACATATTTTTCCACCATTTTAGGGTCACTATCCACGCCAGTGACCGTGTGGCCTAAGTGGATCAACTCTAGGCTAGCGGCGACACCAAATCGCCCTAAGCCAATAACGGTAAAATGTGCCATTAAAATATCCTTTTCTAATTTATAACAGATGCTTATCTATTGTTTGTTAAGCGATAACCTAGGCCCGCTTCTGTCTTAATGAGCTGCTGCTCGCTGCTGTCATTGAGTTTTTTACGTAACTGACTGACTAAAATCCGCAGATAATGACTGTCTTCTTGATGGGTTTTACCCCAAATATCCCGCAGTAATTCAGTTTGTTTAACGAGCTGACCAGGGTGAGACATTAAGGTCTCCATCAGGGCAAACTCCTTTTTGGTTAAGGCGATTTCTTGCTGATCGAGCCAAAGCTGGTGGGTACTTTTTTGCAACTTAAGTGCGCCAAACTGCAGTAAATCACTTAATTGCGGTTCATCGACTAAGTCGCGGACTAAAACCTTGATGCGAGCGATTAACTCCCTGATCCCAAATGGCTTGCTGAGATAGTCATTGGCGCCAGCTTCTAAAAGACGAATTTTTTCTTCCTCTTGATCGCGGGCGGTTAAGATAAGCACTGGCACTTTGTCACTCTGACGTAGGGTTTGCAGCAAGCTGATGCCATCACCATCGGGTAGGCCAAGATCGAGCACTAACACATGTGGCTGCTGCGCATGATATTGCGCTAGGGCTGACGCAATCGAGGCGGCGCCATGATATTCGAATCCTTCCGCTTCTAACGATATCCGCATAAAAGTGTGGATTTGCGCTTCGTCATCGACGACCAGCACCTTATAAGCCATTTATTCCTCTCCCTTTTTTATCGGCAATGCGATACGAATAAGGCTGCCATGAGCGACAGGTTCGGCGCTGATCTGGCCACCATGGGCGGTAATTATCCCCTTAGCAACAGCAAGCCCAAGGCCCGAGCCGCTATCGGTTGAGGGATGTTGGCGATAAAAGAGTTCAAAAATTGCCTGCGCCTGAGCGGGTTCTATGCCAAGACCCTCATCTTGGATATCTAACAATAATGCATCGCCCTGCTGATACGCTTTTACTATGACTTGCTTATCAGAAGGCGAATAGCGCAGCGCATTATCCAATACATTAAAAATAGCTTGCTCAATCAATGAACTGCAGATCATCAGTGACGGTAGATCGGCGTCACTCTTGATGATAATGCGCGGCTGCGTGGCTGGAAAACGGGCAATAGCTTGGTGTAATACATTCATTATGGCGTCTTCACTCAAGCTAAATTTGAGTGCGCCGTGTTGTAACTTAGTGGCTTGCAGCAGGTTTTCGATATATTGGTGCAGGCGATGGCTTTCGGCCGCCGCGCTATCAATCAGCTCATCCTTTTGGTCTGGGCTGAGCTTAGGCATGTATTCCTTTAGGGTGGTGAGCGTGCCTATGATAGTGGCGAGTGGGGTGCGTAAATCGTGGGAAACCGACAGCAAAATACTGTTGCGTAACTGAGCTTGTTCGAGAGCATCTTGCTGACGTCGATAGTGTTCGGCTAATTTGCTTGTGGTGAGGGCGACAAGCAGAAACACACTGAGATTGAGAATGTCCTCAAGATTAAACATCTGGAGTGAATAACGTGGTGTGGTAAATAGAAAATTAAAGCTGGTCGCCTCAAACACTGCTGCAAAATAGGCCAAGTTGGCGTTGCATTGTAGGGCTACGGCCACTACGGCCAATTGTAAAATCAGCAGTACGGCGATAGTCGAGTTTGAAAAGTGATCGATAAAGGCGCTGCTGAAAATGGCCGTCACTAGCACTATGAAGGTAAATAAAGTCGGGTGCGAACGCCAGTATTGTGTCATGGGAGCCGCTATGGATGAAGTCATGAATAGAAAGACGCATATAAAGAAAGTGCCTGTACTTTAGCAAAGGCATTTTAAGATAGCGCGTAAAAATGTCGTAAAATTTGTAACCTTGTGAGTGGCTTAGCTTGCACTTAGCTTAGGCAAATCGAGCTTGTTCACATCACACTTTGGCTAAATGATAAGGCTTACCGCATACACTTATGTTGTAAGCCTTAACCCTGGCGCAGGCCCTTACGTATGTTGCCAAAGCGCTTATCCACCACTAACCCTGAATCATTGACTTGCCCGTCATTGAGCTAAGCATCACCAAGGTATTGGTGGGGGCACTAAGCGTTTGCCACTATAGCCAGTAACGGCGGCGAAGCGGGGATCTTCGGCTTCCCAATCGGCCTGTGCTTTGACTATTTCATCTTTGCTATGGCCAACAAAGTTCCACCAAATGCTGACAGGATCAGCCAATGGCGCGCCGCCAATTAGCAGTATGCGACAACCCGCCTCGAGTTTTATGGTGATGGTTTCGCGTAGCATGCCAAGGTAGGCGAGGTGGTTATTATCAAAACTGTCATCCTCGATTTGGAAGCGGCCTTCCAGTGGCATGAGGGCATATTCGAAACTAGGGTCGAGATTCAGAGTGAGTTCAGCGTTATGGGCGGCAAACAGATCTATGGCAACGATAGGTGAGAAGTGTAATGTGGGCGCCTGTTTATGATGCCAACTGCCAATCAGTAGGGTGAATTCGACGCCTGACTCGTGCCAAGTCGGTAGCTCTGGGTAGTGATCGAATCTCGGAGTGGTATCTTTGTGTTCCAGTGGTAAGGCAATCCATAGTTGGGCTGCGTGCATAGTGTGATGGCCCGCTATCGACTCTTCGGTGTGGGCTATGCCGTGTCCGGCTGTCATCAGGTTAACTTGTTTTGGGCGGATCACTTGAGCACTGCCGAGGCTGTCCCTGTGCATGATTTCGCCTTCGAGCATCCAAGTAAAGGTTTGCAATCCAATGTGTGGATGTTGGCCGACGTTTAACTGCGGGCCGTCGGTGATTGGGCCAATATGGTCGAGAAAGCACCAAGGGCCGATAAGGCGGCGCTCTTTTTGTGGAATAGCCCGTGCGACAGGTATGCCGCCGACATCACTGATTTTGGGGGCAATCCGTTGAGCTTGAATGCGGCCATTTTCAATAGGACATTCCTTAGGGCCACCATAAAACTGTGCTTGTAGTTCACTCATGTTCGCTCCTTATTCCATTACTAGGGCATGCTCAGTTCAGTTTGGCTCGGTTCAGTGCTGCTAAGTGTGAACCTAGAATCTCGCATGGGGGTGATCTCATCTTGCATTCGAGCCGAAGGTTTTAGCTTCGGGTATTCCGGTCGATTTTGCAAATTGTGGCAGTGACCTGATAGAGGGCAACTGCACTTTTTAGTGGTTAACTTAACGTGTTTTAGGTTCTTCAAATTGTCCTTCGATAGTCTTTGATAGCCTAATTCGAGTACGAATGTGTGACTGAGCCCGCGTGAATGGGACTTTTATCTGTCCTTTACTTTAGCAAGCCTGTATTTATGTGGGCATTAGCGTTTGATGTTTTACTCGAGCCTAAATACGAGTGTTTGACAAGTTTGGGGCTCGGTGATTTTTATCATCCATGTCTTACGTTGGATCTGCAAAATCGAGTCTATCTTTTATGGGAGCTTGTGTTGGCGGCAAAGCCTGTCTTCACCCTAATCCATTCAGCGTACAGGCTTAACACTCATAAATATATCATTGGTAAATATAACGTTGGGCTGTGATTCAGCGTGATAGATCAAGGAGAAAGCGTGCTCGAAAATCAAATGATGTTACTGGCGGTATTTGAACGGGCGGCCTTGATGCTGATGACCTTGTTCTTTTTAACTCGCACTCGACCGTTTCAGCGTTTATTCCAAAAGCGTAATCATACCCCCGCAGAGTTAGTTTCTGTGGCGGCGATATTTTGCTTATTTGCGGTATTTAGTACTTATACCGGCATTGAGGTTGAAGGCGCGTTGGTTAACGTGCGTATTATCGCGATTATTTCTGGCGGGATTCTATTTGGCCCTTGGGTTGGTATTCCTGCGGGCGTGCTGTCGGGACTGCATAGATATCTGATTGATATGGATGGCGATACCTCTATTCCGTGTTTAATCGCCAGCATTATTGCCGGCCTTATGGCGACGTGGATTTATTACAAATGTCCCAAATCTAAGCTGTGGATTTATGGCATTGCGGCGGGCATGTTGTGCGAAACGCTGACCATGTTGTTGATTTGGTTGCTGACAGAGCCACACGAGGTGGGCGTTGAGATTGTGAGTCATATTGCCTATCCCATGATTGCGGGCACTGTGTGTATCGGGCTAATCATCAAGCTAGTGCAGGACCTCGACGATGAGAAAGAGCTCATTGCCGCCAAGCAGGCCAAACTCGCGCTGGATATTGCCAATAAAACCTTACCCTTTTTCCGCAAGATTGACCGCCATGCCCTAGAGCAAGTATGCGCTGTGATCCGTAATGAAATCCATGCCGATGCCGTGGCGATTACCGATACTCGCGATGTATTAGCCTATATGGGCGTTGGCAAAGATTACTACGAGGTCGATGGTCATCAAGCGATTAGCGAAATGACTCAAAGGGCGATAGAGCAAGATCAAAACATTATTAACAATGACTTACGCCAATATCATTTATCGGATTTTCATTCGGTCATCATAATCCCGCTGCGCGAAAACGGCACTGTGAGTGGCACGCTGAAGATTTACTATCGCAATACCTATCGTATCACTAGCTCGTTGCGGGAGATGGCTGTGGGTTTGTCGCAGCTGATTTCGACCCAGATGGAAGTGTCGCGTATCGAGCAACTGCAAGAGATGACCCGCAAGGCGGAGTTCACTGCGTTGCAGAGCAAGATTAACCCGCACTTTTTATTTAATGCCCTCAATGCGATTTCTTCTTTGATCCGTATTCGGCCACAGCAGGCGCGACAGTTGATTGCTAATCTGGCCGATTATCTGCGCTATAACTTGGCTAAAGGCGATGAGCTGATTGATATCCAAGAAGAAGTGAAACAAGTCCGTGATTATGTGGCGATCGAGCAGGCGCGCTTTGGCGACAAGCTTGAAGTGATCTTCGATGTCGACGATGTGCATTTTTGTGTACCTTGCCTCTTGTTACAGCCGCTGGTGGAAAACGCGATTTTGCACGGCATTCAGCCGCGTAGTGCACCGGGCAGAGTGACGATAGAAGTGAAAAAACTTGATGCAGGCATTCGCGTCGCCGTGCGCGATACCGGCTATGGGATCCGCCAAGAGGTGATTGATGGCGTAGCTGCTGGCCGTGTAGAAAGTAGCAGTATTGGGCTGATGAATGTGCACCAGAGAGTGAAGTTATTGTACGGCGAAGGTTTGCAGCTTAAACGGCTCGAGCCGGGGACTGAAGTCAGTTTTTACTTACCGGAAAATGAGGCGCAAGTATGTTAAAAGCCATCATAGTTGAAGATGAATATCTTGCCCGTGAGGAGCTAGAGTATTTAGTGAAGAGCCACAGTGAGATAGACATAGTGGCTAGCTTCGAGGATGGCTTAGAGGCCTTTAAATATTTGCAGGATCACGAGGTCGATGTGGTGTTTTTGGATATCCAAATACCGTCCATCGATGGCCTCTTGTTGGCGAAGAATCTGCATAAATCGACCCATCCTCCCCATGTGGTGTTTGTCACTGCCTATAAAGAATTTGCAGTAGAAGCATTTGAGCTCGAAGCCTTCGACTATATTCTCAAGCCCTACAATGAACCGCGGATCATTAGCTTATTGCAGAAGATTGAACAGGTGGGACGACAAGCACCAAAGCCGCAACATGAGGCCGCGAGTAACACTAGTCGAACCGTGAATTTAGTCAAAGGTGAGCGGATTATCGTTACGCCCTGCGAGCAAATTTATTATGCTGAGGCCGATGAAAAACTCACTTATGTGTACACCCGCACCGACCGTTATGTGATGCAGATGACCATCAGTGAGTTTGTCAGCCGCTTGCCCGCCGAGGGCTTTTTCCGCTGTCACCGTTCCTATTGCGTCAATATCAACAAGATCCGCGAAATCGTGCCTTGGTTCAATAGTACTTACCTGATTAGGTTGCATGATTTGTCGTTCGAGGTGCCCGTTAGCCGTAGTAATATTAAGGCTTTTCGACAGCTGATGAGGCTGTAATTGTCATTCATTCCTGCAGATCTGTATTTCATGCCTTAATTGATCGGCGCGAATCGCATCTCTCTTATAGTGGACTCAATTCCTGATCCCCTAAAGCGAGATGCATCATGACTAAAGAGATGAACCGTACTCGGTACCTGACCTTAGTTGGTACTATTATCACCCAGTTTGCACTCGGCTCAGTTTACACTTGGAGCCTGTTCAATGCGCAGTTGGCCGTTAAACTCGACGAACCCGTCAGCCAAGTGGCGTTTGTATTTGGTTTGCTGAGTTTGTCTTTGGCCGTGGCATCTTCCATGGCGGGCAAATTACAGGAACGCTTTGGCGTACGTAATGTCACCTTAGGCGCAGGCCTGTTACTCGGCGTTGGATTCTTACTCACTGCCCAAGCCAGTAACTTGATGATGCTTTACCTGTGCGCAGGGATTTTAGTGGGCTTTGCCGATGGCACTGGCTACTTGATGACCTTGTCTAACTGCGTGAAGTGGTTCCCTGAACGCAAAGGGCTGATTTCGGCGTTAGCGATTGGTGCTTATGGTCTAGGTAGCCTCGGATTTAAATACATTAACGTGCTGTTACTCGAAAACACTGGCCTTGAAACCACCTTCCAACTGTGGGGGCTGATCGCCATGGCGTTGGTCTTGTGTGGCGGTATGTTGATGAAAGATGCGCCTGCACAATCAGCCGCAAGTCAGCAAGCCGAAAGTCGCGACTTCACCCTCGCTGAAGCCATGCGTAAGCCGCAATACTGGATGCTGGCGCTGATGTTCCTGTCGGCCTGTATGAGTGGTTTGTATGTGATTGGTGTGGCTAAAGATATCGGTGAGAAGATGGTCGACTTGCCTGTACTGGTCGCCGCCAATGCTGTTGCTGTGATTGCTATGGCGAACCTCAGTGGTCGTTTAGTGCTGGGTATTCTGTCGGACAAAATCCCCCGCATTCGGGTTATTTCACTGGCGCAGATCATCACTTTAGTCGGTATGGTGTTACTGTTGTTCATTCCTTTGAATGCTAACCTGTTCTTCGTTGCGGTTGCCTGCGTTGCCTTTAGTTTTGGCGGTACTATCACTGTTTATCCATCATTGGTGAGCGACTTCTTCGGCCTGAATAACCTGACTAAAAACTATGGCGTTATCTACTTAGGTTTCGGTATCGGCAGTATTATCGGTTCGATTGTCGCCTCGTTATTTGGTGGGTTTATTGCAACCTTTAACGTGATTTTAGTGCTACTGGTGGTGGCGTTAGTCATGTCATTAACCATTCGTATGCCAGAGCCCAAAACCCCTGCGTCAGCTAAGAAAGCGACTAAGAGTACGCCTCGCTTAGTGAATATGACGGCCGAATCTGCATAGGCGTAAGCTAAGCTTTTCCTCTTTAGCTAAAAGCTAACATAAAAAATCCGCAGCCAAATGGCTGCGGATTTTTTACTTTTTATCCCGTGTTTTATGGGCGAGGTTGTTATTCATTTAAGGCTCGCTGACTTATCTATGTGATTGCACTTTTGATGTTAGCTCTGTGCTGCCTCTTTTTTATCACACCAACAACAGGTAACTTGATAACCTTAAAGCGTTATTCAGGATGTGTTGATGTTAACGGACCCTCTTTTTTGGTTGGTGGCGATACCCGCAGTATTGATTACTGGGATTTCTAAATCCGGTTTTGCGGGTGGCGTGGGCGGGTTAACTGTCCCGCTATTGGCGCTGGCAATTAGCCCTGCTACAGCGGCGGCAGTCATGTTACCACTGCTGATTTATATGGATTTTTTAAGTGTACGTTCCTGGTGGGGGCAACATAATCCGCGTCATTTATGGATACTATTACCCGCGGCGGTTGTGGGAATTTTTATCGCTTATCTGTTGTTCGATCGATTAAACGAAGATTACTTACGGGTGATTCTAGGCTGTGTGTCCTTAGGTTTTGGTTTGTATGGTTTGATCCTTGGGGATAAAACTCAAGCATTACCTTCACCTTTGGTTGGGCGCTTGTGTGGCTTAACCGCCGGATTTACGAGCTTTGTTGCCCATGCGGGCGGGCCGCCACTCAACGCTTATTTGTTGCCGTTGCGCTTAGCCAAGGCAGAGTTTTTAGCCACTGCCGTGGTGTTTTTTGCGGTGGTGAATCTGGTTAAACTTGTTCCTTACAGTTTGCTTGGGCAGATCAACCAAGAGAATATTATCGTTTCTCTGTTATTGGTGCCGCTGGCATGGTTAGGGGTAAAGTTAGGTTTATTCATTCAAGATAAAATTGACGATAGGTTATTTAAACGCATCATCTTGATTTTAATGGTGCTGGTGGGTGTGCGTTTATTGTGGACGGCGTTATAGTTTTAAGCTCTAGGTTATATTAGTCTGCTAGAGTGCGCGGGTGTTGGGGCGTTTTGATCCCCAGCCGCCCTGAATTTACCTGATAAAAACTCAAAATTACGTTACTGTGAAATCTGCCTGCAATGAGTTTGAAGCTATGAAACGATTATTGATAGTTATCTTAGCCTTAGGCCTTGGCGCTTGTGCTAGCGCGCCAGAACCTAAGCCTGTGGTAAAGCAAGTTGAACCCGCCACAGTTTGGAATGATAGCAATATCTCCGAACTGCATTCTGAATGGCGTGGAGTACCTTATCGCCTTGGTGGTGGCACTAAGCGGGGCATAGATTGCTCGGCCTTTGTGTCTGTCGCCTATCAGAAGATGTTGGGTATGACGCTGCCGCGCACGGTTGAAGAACAGCAAGCCTTAGGTAAACCTGTGCCGAGAAATCAACTGCGCAAGGGCGACTTGGTATTTTTCAAGACGGGCTGGAGCACACACCATGTCGGCATTTATGTGGGAGACGATAATTTTCTCCACGTTTCCACTAGCCAAGGGGTGAAGATTTCGAGCCTGCATAACAGTTATTGGGCGTCTAAGTATTGGAATGCACGGCGGATTTAGCCCTTTGATCGTTTTTATCTTTTGAATGGCTCAACTTGCAGTGTGAGTGCCTGAGCTAATCTCCCTTTATGGCATGTTTTTATCGGCCCAATGCTGCTTTGCTTTGGGGAAGGCGTTTGTCATCAATGAACAATTTTTAAATTCCGAGTGTTTAAACGGTGTTGCGCGAACCCCATCACGTTTTAGTCGCCCCCTTTCCCGAGCATTTATGCTATTTTAGCTGCGGCTTAAGGTCGAAGCTGTAGCGGCTTCTTCCATGCTTGATGTCGACAATTTTCACTTCGGCATGTTTCATTTCAACATCATTGGGGATTTCCTATGAGCAAAGCAAAAATCGGTATTGTGACGGTCAGCGATCGCGCCAGCGCGGGAATTTATGAAGATATCTCAGGCAAGGCGATTATCGACACGCTCAGCGACTATCTCACCAGCGAGTGGGAGCCGATTTATCAAGTGATCCCCGATGAGCAGGATGTGATTGAAGCGACGCTGATCAAAATGGCCGACGAGCAGGATTGCTGTTTGATTGTCACTACGGGCGGCACTGGCCCAGCGAAACGCGATGTCACCCCAGAAGCGACAGAAGCCGTCTGCGATCGCATGATGCCGGGCTTTGGTGAGTTGATGCGCGCTGAGTCATTAAAATTTGTCCCCACTGCCATTTTATCGCGCCAAACCGCAGGGTTACGTGGCGATTCATTGATTGTGAATTTGCCCGGCAAACCCAAATCGATTCGCGAATGTTTAGATGCCGTGTTCCCCGCCATTCCTTACTGTATCGACTTGATGGAAGGCCCGTATTTAGAGTGCAATGAGTCGGTTATCAAAGCATTCAGGCCTAAGGCTAAGTAAGCTTCTATCTAGCCTGTAAAAAAATAAAGCCACTGAAAATCCAGTGGCTTTGTTGTTTGAGGAGCTTAGGGTTCATAACTGATTAATCTGCTGCTTTAGCTCGTACTCTGGCTCTGTCACTATTTTTTCAAGCACTTGTACTCGCTCAATTAGTGTTTGGTTTTGTAGGCTGAGTTGAGTCACTTTGTCCTCAAGGTGCCTATCGTCTGCGGTGCCCACTCCAAGTTGGCGCGCCTTTAGATAGTGTTTAAACATTTCAGTGGCGCTGAGGCCAATAATGAAGCTGACCATAATCACCATTAAGACAAATTCGTTTTCCATAACAAACTCCCGTAGCTATTGAGGTTTTCAACTTTGGAGCGACCTAGTTATCGCTCTCAAGTTTGTCAGTTTAAGTTTATCGTCCCCAAGTTTATCAATTGAAGCGCCCTATAAACCGAAGATCACTTTTTCACTCTTGAGTGACCTTTCCATGCCAAAGGCGAGCAATACCGCAATGGCGAGTGTGCCTAAGGTCGAAACCAGTAACTGCAACATGGGCAAGTCTTTACCTTTGATAAAGTCCATTAATGCCTGTTGCTGACCCGAGACGGGCAACCACTGCAGCATATCTGGCGCTATGTTGTAACTGGCGGCCATCGACAGGGCTAAGGGTACAAACAGCACCATAGTCAGATACGACTGAGCTTCCTTAAAGGTTTTCGCCATAAAAGACACAAACAGTTGCAGACAAGCGGCCATTAACGCGACGGGGATGCCGACCACTAACATCAGCAGCATAAATTCTGTGGTGATGTTGACGCTAAAGCCTAATTCCTGCCATGGCACGAAGGCGTAGGCGATTTTAGACACCAGCAAGATCAGCACTAAACCGAGCAGGGCGAACAGGCTTACCGCAATTATTTTTGATAGCACTAATTGGCGTGTGGTCAGCGGATGGCTCAATAGCAGGGCCAAGGAGTTGCGTTCGCGCTCACCGGCACTGGTGTCGATAGCTAGGTTCATGCCCGAGATAAATACTGAGTAAATCATAGTAAAAATGGCGATACCTAAGATCATCCCACCCTTAGAGTCTGTAGTGGCTTTGTCTTGCACATTCACTTTAAGCGGCTGCACCACGCGCGGGTCGATACCGCGGGCGATTAAACGTAAACTGCCCATTTCAGCGCTATAGGCCTGCAGTTGTTTCTCGAGTCTGCGAATCGAGTTCTGCAGTTTCTCCTCAGAGTTATCGGCCACGATAGTGATTTCAGCACTTTTGCCTTGGTTCATCTGCGCGGCGTAGTCGGTGCTGATGATCAGTTCTATCGCTTTAAGGTCTTTGGCGTCAGAGCCATCGGCTGCGCCTTGAGTGATGCCTTTATTCGATAAAAATCTTACTAAATCCGGTGCTTTATCGGGATTTTTAATGGTGATTTTCAAATCATCGGGGCTGGTTAGCTGGCCAATTAACACCATAAATAGGCCGCACATGATCAGCGGCGTACCTATGGCGTAGTAGAGACCAGCCATCACAGAGCGCTTATCGCGGGCGGCATCGATGAGTTCTTTACGAACCATAGCGATTATTTTATTCATGCTGTCATTCCCTTAACCATGTTCTTAAATGCCACGCTTTTATATATCAAGGTCTTAAAGGTTAAAACCTGCGGGCGTAATCTTTGCTGAGTTATCATGCCGCTATCCCTTCATCCGTGCCGATAAGTTGAATAAAGGCTTCTTCGAGCGAGTCTTTGCCTGTTTGAATGCAAAGCTCAGTTGGGCTGCCAATGGCGACGACTCTGCCTTGGGCCATGACGATCACTTGGTCACACAGGGCGGCGACTTCCTGCATCACATGGCTCGAGAACAGCACGCAATGTCCTTGATTTTTAAGGTCGATAAGAATGTCACGCAATAGGCGAGTGCTCATCACATCCAGCCCACGGGTCGGCTCGTCGAGGATAATATTGCTCGGGCTGTGGACGATTGCCTGTGCGAGGGCTGTTTTCATTCTTTGCCCTTGGGAGAAGCCTTTGCAGCGGCGATCGCTAATGTCCTCGAGGCGCAATTTCGCAATCACTTGGCTGGTGGCCTCTTTGGCCTCCTTGGATGATAAGCCGCTCAGCTCGGTAAAATAGCGAATGTATTCCCGTGGTGTTAAGCGTTCATACAGACCAAAAGGGTCGGGGAATAGCCCGAGTTGCTGCTTAGCGCCAATAGGGTCGATGGCGACATCTATGCCTTCGATTTCAGCCTTGCCGTTATCGGGTTTCAGCAGGCCAAAGATAGTGCGTAAACAGGTGGTTTTACCTGCCCCGTTCGGGCCGAGTAGTCCTGTGATTTGGCCGTTTTGTGCGACGAAACTTAAGTCATTCAGCGCCTGCACGTCACCGATGCGCTTGGAAAGATGGGATACTTTAATCATGGCTTATTCCTTAGCTCCAGTGCTGGTGTGGTCATCTGTTGTCGTGGTTTTTGTGCTGGTCGTATTAAGCGGCTCTACCGAGCTGGCATTTAAATAAAAACTGCGGCGCACATCTTTGTTTAAACACTCGCCGTCGAGATCGTTGACTGAGCCCGAGCGGACAAGATCGGCGATAAGGTTATTGGCGCAGGATTGATAGGCCACACCGTGGGTCGCGTAGGGCGCAATAAAGTGCTTGGCATTGGTGAGTTTTTCCATGGCTAACTCGCCCCAGCTTGGTGGGGTGGCGGGGTCGATTTCGCCGGATAACAACAAGGTCGGAATGTTACTGTTGATGGGCTCGCTAAAGCTGTTATCTACCGCAGGGACTTTCCATACTGAACAAGTCGCCTCTAAGCCTTCAAGCATGGTTTTGCCCATAAAGGATGTTTTGGCCTGCTCGCGCATGGTTGGGGTAATGCGGTGCATATCTTCGCCACAGACCACAGAGGCGTGCATGCCCATCGCCATGCCAGCATTGTCGATAGTGAGGGCATATAGGCCGAGTATGGGTTGGAAGTTGTTTTTCGATGCTTGATGAATCGCATGGGGCAAGAGGGCGCGCACATTGGCTTGATACAGCGCCATGCGGATCGAGCCAGAGAATTTACCGCGCGTCATGGTCAACATGGTTTTTTCGCCCGTGACGGGATCGTAAACGTTTTCCATCACAGGGCCAGTGGCGAGCTTAGCGTCGACTCGCTCAAAATCTGCCTTTAACTGGGGAAATTGACTGTTACAGGCGGCGGTTGCTTGGCAATCCTTAAACAATAAGTCGAAGCCACGATCAATCGCAGAGCCAATTTCTAATACGCTTTGCTGCATGGGCACTATGCCGTCTAAGGTCACTGTGGCTAAGTGCTCTGGATATAAACGCATGTAAAGTTGCGCCATGCGAGTGCCGTAGGAGATGCCGTAAATATGCAGTTTTTTATAGCCTAAGTGTGCACGTACGGCTTCGAAGTCTTTAATCGCATTGAGGCTGCCGTATTGGGTCACGTCGGCATCAATTTTGGCTAAGCATTTTTGCGTTTCGGCTAAGGTATCGACATTATCGTCATCGAAGGACAGTGGAGATTGAGCACCTTCATCGCAGGCCAGCACATTCGAACGGCCTGTGCCCCTTTGATCGATCAGTAGAATATCCCGCTGTTGGCGGACTTTGCTCAGCATGGCATCGAAACCTGCCGCGTTCTCTATGGCCGATTGTCCTGGGCCGCCTGCAATCGCCAGCAAGGCTTCTTCATGATTGGCATTTTTCACCGCAGGCAAAACAACGTAATGCACTTGGATCTGTTTGCCATCGGGTTTGTTAGGGTTTTCTGGCACAGTCACAAAACCGCAGTTTAGACGATCGGAAACGCCTTCTACATAACAAGTTTCGGTCTTATTCGCGATATCTGCCGTCGCTTGTGTCTCTTGGCTTTTCACATCACTCGCCCACGTCGCCATACTCGCCATTGCCAGTATGAGGGCGCTCATTCTCAAAGTACGCGTGCGCCATGTGGCACTAGTCGCACCATGGCGTGGCTGAGTTGGCACAAGGCGTTGAACTGTGTTGCTTAACTTCCTGTGTGTCATGCTATCTATCATGCGCGCTTTCCTTTTTGCATTTCAGGACGAGTTGTAAATTTAGATACAAAATATCGGTATATTAATGTGTTAACAAGGTGTGAGCGGGCAGTGCTGGGCGTTTTTCATGTCAACCTAAGTTGTTGTGAACCTATTTACAAGCACTGAAACGAACAAGTTGTGTTTTTTGGGGATAAGAAAAACTCTGGCAAGGCGATGTCATTAGCAGATAAAAGCCTATTTACAGCGTGATTTGGGCGACATTTGCACAACATTAGAGCAAAAACTCTTAGTTTTTATTTGGCCTTCAGGTAGAATGCTGCAAAAGCGGTACACTTGTAAGCTAAAAAGGTGAGTCTCTTATGTCTCTCGATCAATATCATGTTATTCGACTACTACAGCAGCAGAGTGAGTCTTTAAAAGACGCAGTAGCGCTGGAAGGTTTTGAAATGGCCGCTCCTTGGTATCAGGTGAGTTGGCAAGCCTTCGACCAAATCAGCAGTAAAATTGCACAAGTGTTGATCGAACTTGGCGTACAAGTGCAAGACCGTTGCGTTATTCTGGCGCAAAACTGCCCGCAGTGGACTTGTGCCGATGTCGGCACTCTCAAAACTCGCGCCGTTGTAGTGCCAATTTATCCCACCAGTACCGTCGAACAGGCGAGTTTTATCGTTAACGACGCCACTGCTAAAGTGATTTTTGTTGACGATACTAAGCAATACGCTATGGCGTGTGAGTTGCAAGCCTTATGCCCAAGCCTAGAGCATGTGATTGTATTCGATGCCAGCGTGACACTCGCTGCCGATAAGGCCAATCAGCATTGGCATCTAGATACCCTACTGGCGGGTGACACTCATTTAAACATTGAGCAAGAAGCCGAGCTTAATCAGCGTTTACAAGCTGCAAATCTCGATGATTTACTGACCTTAATTTATACCTCCGGCACGACGGGCGATCCTAAGGGCGTGATGCTGGATTATCGTAATATGGCGTCTACCATACGCCAGCACGATCAAAAATTGGCCTTCCATTCTGGCGATGTGTCTTTGGCATTTTTGCCATTGAGCCATGTATTTGAGCGCAGTTGGAGTTTCTACGTCTTGTGCCGTGGCGGCCATAACGTCTATCTGCAAAATACCCAAAGAGTGAAAGAGGCGATTAGCGCCGTGCGTCCACATACCTTGTGTGTGGTGCCGCGTTTCCTCGAAAAAGTGTATAGCGCCGTACAAGATAAAGTCGCCAAATCAGCCGACGGTCGTAAGAAGTTGTTTGCTTGGGCGATGCGCGTTGGCCAACGTCAGTTCGAAGTAGGCCAAGGTCGTGCTAAGGGCGGATTGTGGTTGTCGCTGCAATGGCGTTTGGCGCACAAGCTAGTGTATAGCAAGCTGCAAGCCGTGCTCGGTGGCCGTTTGAAGTTTATGCCTTGCGGTGGCGCAGCCTTAGATGTGAATGTCGGTAGTTTTTTCCATGCGATTAATATTCCAGTACTTTGTGGATACGGTATGACAGAAACTAACGCGACTGTGACCTGCAATACCTTAGGTAATCGAGTGCCGGGTTCCAATGGACAACCTTTGCTGGAAACCGAAATTAAGCTAGGTAAGGACGATGAGATTTTAGTCCGCGGCGCGACTGTGATGCGCGGCTATTACAATCGTCCTGAAGATACCGCCGCTGCGTTTGAAGATGGTTGGTTAAAAACCGGCGATGCAGGGCGTTTCGATGCGAACGGCAATTTATTTATTACCGATCGTATTAAAGAATTGATGAAGACCTCCAACGGTAAATATATCGCGCCGCAAAGGGTTGAAGGCGCCGTGGGCTGTTGTCCTTTTATCGAGCAAGTGGCGATTATTGCCGATGCGCGTAATTATGTGACCGCCTTGATTGTGCCAGCGTTTGAGTCACTGGAAGCGTGGGCGAAGGACAAAGGGCTGAAGTATGAGTCACCTTTAGAATTGCTGCGCCATAGTCATGTGGTTGAGCATTTTGAGCAGCGCTTAAAGCAGTTACAGCATGAGTTGGCTGGTTTTGAACAGATTAAAAAGTTCACTCTGTTGCCTGAAGCGTTTTCGATGGAAGCGGGTTTAATCACCCCAACGCTCAAGCTGCGCCGCAAGATGATTTACCATAAATACGCCCATGAAATAAATGCTATGTACAACAACTAATTGTTAAGTTGTTGTTGCTAAAGGCCGCAGAAGCGGCCTTTTTTTTATCTACTACTTCCTGAAGTGCTTTTCTTCGCTTAAAATTCGCCCCGTTTACTGGTGCGCATGAGGCGCGAGGCGTCGGTATAAAAGGTGTAGTTAAATGGAACTTTCGATTCGTAGTTTATTCGCTGCAGTGAGTGCGGTGTTGTTATCTTCTTTAACTGTCATTCCTGCAGCTGACGCTGAGGATTACGACAAAATCGTCCATGGCCCAGTGGACTTACCTAACGGGCAATGGCTCAATTTCTATCAAAAAGATCATAAAGTGTGGGGCGAAATGCTCTATGGCGATGCGCCCGGCGTGCGTCTTGATGATTATGGTTCTGCTGAAGTGGTTGCGGTTTTTTACCTCGATTTTGATAAAGGTGGCACCAAAGAAGTGGTTGTCATGCTGAAAGATGCCGATGGTCAGCATTTACGGGGCTATGGTTTTGAAGGGGATGATCTCACAAAACTTCCCCGTCTACAGGTTGTGCTCGATGAAGTCGCACCAACCTTAACCTCGTTTACCGTGGGTAGCGTTCGTAAAGTACTAAGCCAAATTCCGCCGCAACAATACCGTATGACCTATGATGTTGACGCGATTAAAGATCCCGCCATTAAAGCGGTTGTCGATGGTTCTACTAAGCTCAAGCCGACCTTAGTGGGTTATCGTAATTCCGAAGGTTCACCCGTCGATGTGAAGACCGCCGTCGAATATAAATTACGTTATCCACTCACTCGCAAAGATAAAGATGCCCAAGGGATTGAGCGCCAATATAGCTTAGTGACCACCTTTGATCGCAGTGGTTATAGCGAAGAAGACGGCAGTTTTGTATTGGTGAGCGTGGCCTTTGAGGCCGATGACTTTGATTGGCTTAAAAGTGGTGGTACCGTGATCCCTAAAACTGGCCCATCCTACGATTTTATGAGTATGGGCATGGGGAGCACTTGGGCAGGGCTTGCCAGTGAAAGTCATTATGCCCAAGGTGTGCTCGATGGCCCGTATGCAGCCTACGATGGTCGCAATGGTAGCGTGGTTTACTCTGGTAACTACAAACAGGGCAAAAAAGTCGGTAAGTGGATGGAGACAGAGAACCAAGCCATTTATTGGGAAGGCGAATATCTTGACGGTAAAAAGCAAGGTAAATGGATTGCACAGTCGATGTTCGATGAGGCCGATAGCTTTGGTTTTGCCCATTACAATCAGGATGTGCTCGACGGCCCCTACGAAGTCTATGAGCCCGATTATGACTCCAGTGCAGAAGGCGATAAGCGATTAGTGGCAAAAGGTATTTATCTTAATGGCGTAAAAGATGGCGAGTGGCTTGAGGCTGATGGCAGCAAAGGCCAATATCAAAAGGGTGTGAAGCAAGGCGCTTGGGTCGATAAAGTGACGAGCGGACATTTCCGTGATCAAGTAGGTGAAGGCGCCTATCTTGCAGGAAAACGCACTGGCCTTTGGGCATTTAAAGCCGAAGATGGGACTCGTACCGAAGTGAACTATGTCAATGGCTTACGTCAAGGAGAGTCTAAATCATTCGACAAAAATAATCTGATGTTTAATACCCGTCATTATGAGCAGGGTCGCCTTAATGGTCAGAGTATTTGGTATTCAAGTCCGAATGTCGTGGTGGATATCGCTAACTACCGCCAAGGAGAGTTGGATGGTCAGCAAATGCGCTTTAATCCCCAGAACGGTGAGCTGACTGAACTAACGAGTTATAAATTCAATGAAGCGGTGACGCTTAAGCCTTCGCACGATGAATGTATTATGCGTGAGAATCCCTACTCAGATGATTGTGAAGGGGTGATTAATGGTAAAAATGAAGAAATTTCATCGATAAAACACGGTGAGCAGCGCGAATATCATAGCAGCGGCTCCTTGTATAAATTGGCTTATTACACCAATGGCGCTGTAGATAAAGAATATCAGTTTGATTCCAATGGCCGTTTATTAAATTTAAAAACGTACAAAGCGGGTAAGGAATACGGCCCAAGTATCAGTTATTCCACTGATGGTGGTTACTCACTCTCCCGATATGGTCACCAAGTGAATAACCGTGTCTCTGGCCCCCATTACAGTTTCTATCCTAATGGGCAATTAAGAAGCCTGTGGAACTACTGCCAGCAAGAAGGCGAAACCTGGAACGGTGAACCTTATTTCTGGGATAACGCCATTGCGCGCTGCGGTATACAGCGCGAGTACTTTGATAATGGTGCCGTGAGTTGTATTGAAGACCTCGATAGCAATTATGCCGTGGATAAAGTGTGTTACGACATGAATGGCAAGATAGCGAATGAAATGCTGCGTATCGATGAACAGCATGTGATCCACAAGCGCTACATTAACGGTGTTATCTATTCCGAAGAGCCGGGTTTTGCCGATTACTCACATATCACTAAGGGCCGTAAGATTTATCACTTAGAGAACCCAAAAACTCATGGGGTGTATAAGTCTTATAAAAATGGCAAGTTAGAATACGAGAAAATGTATGATATGGGTAAGGCTGGATGCCTTAAAAAGTACGATGCTAACGGCAAGCAAACCCCAGAAACGGCGAGTTGTCAGTTTTAAAATGCTAGGTTTGGGCTAGTGGCTAGAACCTGTTTGGCTTAGGATAATGGATGAGTTTGGTGGTTGGTTTAATTACGTTAATCACCACGCTCTTCCATTCATAAAATAATAAAAAGGAAGTTTGCATGTCAGCCACAGAATACAGTCTCGAAATCAATCCAAGATTTACTGAAACCGACGGCCTAGGTCATATCAACAACACTGTTATCCCCGTATGGTGTGAAGCGGCGCGCACGCCAATCTTTGAGATTTTTAATCCTGAGCTGGATTTACATCAGTGGAACTTAATCGTCGCGGGGTTTACCGTGGCATTTATCGCGCCGACTTACTATGGCAAGAGTGTCACAGTAAAAACCTATGTCAGCCGTATCGGTAATAGCAGCTTCGAGCTGACCCAAACCTGTTGGCAAGCGGGCAACAAGACCGCCGAAGTGAAAACCACACTCGTACATTACGATTACAGCAGTGAAAAAAGCCGCCCGATTCCTGAAGATATCCGCGAAATGCTCGCTAATCTGAATGGTGAAAGTGCTTAGTCTGCTTACTCTTTCGGTCAGCGTAATTGCAATTGCGCTGCTGAAGGGTTAATTTGTCGGCCCGCTAACTGTGATGCAGATCACTTGTCTGTATCGCTTAATTTTTATCGGTTCGGATTAACCATGAGATTCTATTTTACCCGCATGCGATCGAAGGACATTTGTCCACCAAGACAGCCACTTAAAAAGATTGTGTGGTCATGGATTGGGGCTTTCTGTGGCATTTACTTGGTCGCGAGTCTCGCAAATTATATGAGTGAAAACCTCGTCGACACTATGTTTGTCATTGGCTCGTTCGGCGCGTCGGCTGTGCTAGTGTACGGTGCACCGCTGGCGGAGTTTTCTCAGCCGCGTAACTTGATTGGTGGCAGTGTGTTATCGGCCTTAATTGGGGTCGCAGTGTACCAAGTGTGTGGCGATTATGTGGTGCTGGCGAGCGCCTTAGCGGTATCCCTGTCTATCGCATTCATGTACCTGACTCGCACTCTTCATCCTCCAGGCGGCGCAACGGCATTGATTGCCGTGATTGGCGGTGAAAACGTGCATCAACTCGGCTTTCTTTACGCGTTAATGCCAGTGTTCCTCGGCTCAGTATTACTCTTACTGGTCGCGCTGGTGGTCAATAACCTCTCCACCGATCCCAAGCGCCATTACCCTGTTTATTGGATTTAGCGAACTCGTTTTTAAATCTGCCTATTTTAAAAACTTCTGTACATACCAGCAGCTGGCTTGGATAGTAAAGTCTTGGCCTTTGGCCCACTTTAAGCCGTGGCGCACTAAGCGTTCGGCAAGGCCTTTACCGCGCAGCTCGTTGGGGACAAAGGTGCGGCTGAAATCGATATCCTTGCCTGATAATCGGTATTCCAACACGGCTTCATAGCCGTCGACAGGGATAATAAAACGCTGTCTATCCTGTTGATGTTCAATGGCGATCTCGATATTTTCGTTATCTGACATACATGCTTCCCTCAAGGTATGGCCTAAAGTGTGCTGGCAATTCGTTATTGATTTTAATAGCTTAAGCGATTTCGTGTTGTTTGAGAATTGTCAGCAGTTCTGCTGGTAACTCAGCTTTTTTGCCCGTTTTAAAGTTAAACATCACCGCGACTGAAGTACCTAACGTCGTTACTGCCTGCTGCTGTTTACTAAAAGCCTGGTAATGCATGGTAAATCTATCGCTGTGAATATCGCTAATACTGACACTCACCAATAAAGTATCGGGGAAAGTCACTGGGCGTTTATAGCGAGCCTGATTTTCGCTGATTACGGGGCCAATACCGGATTTATACAGGGTATCTAGCGGGAAGAGACGATTGAAAAAGTCGATACGTGCCGTTTCAAAATAGCGGAAATACACCACATTATTAACATGCTGCAAAGCATCCATTTCGCCCCAAGCAACGGGGATTTGGGTAACGATAGGGTGCTGTGCGAGAAACTTTTCCATTGCCTGTTCTTGTACATCTTCTTGCAACTGTTCTTGTTTAAATCCCATGATAAAAATCCCAAGTTAAAACGCTCGTTTAAGCGGCCAGACTAGCAGCATAAGATTGCTGCGACAAGTCTTGGCCTAAGCTGATACTGTGGCTGATAATGGCAAGCAATGCAGATATGAGTAATGTCTTTAAAGGGGTAGGTTGAGCTATGTATATTGGACAAGCGGCAAAGCAAACAGGGCTGTCGATAAAAGCGATTCGCTTATATGAGGAGTGGGGGCTTATCGACACTCCCGCACGTCAGGGGCGTTATCGCATTTATAGTGCGGCGGATATTAGGCTATTGTTGCTGATCAAAGAGGCCAAAGCCCTCGGTATTAAGCTTGTCCAACTAAAAGATTTACTCGAACAAGGCGATAAGCATGCTCAGTTAGCCACAGTGCAGGCTTTTTTGTTGGGTATAAAAGCAGATTTTTTACGCCAGATAAGTGAGTTAGAACATAAAGTCACTCAGTTAGATGCCTGTATTGATGGGCTCACCTCCTGTGAATCGCAGCTGTTACCTTAGGTCTTGACTCTCCCCTTAGGGGCAGAGTTTATGCTATTTGCCACATTGACTGTTATGGCGTTTCATCGTGGCAAAAAAGATTTTAGTGATCTGTGGTAATCCTAAGGCGCAGAGTTTTTGTGAGCATCTGGCTGAAACCTATGCCAAAGCGGCGGCAGATAAACACTCAGTGAGAATCGTCAAACTAGCTGAGCTGAATTTTGACCCGAATCTGAGCTATGGTTATCGTCAACCTCAGCCACTCGAAGCCGATTTGCTAGCGTTTCAAGCGAATATCCAGTGGGCGGAGCATGTGGTGATTATCACACCGATTTGGTGGGGCGGTATTCCTGCTAAGTTTAAAGGCTTAATCGATAGGACATTTTTATCTGGGTTTGCATTTCAATATGAGAAAGGTAAATTGATACCCGCTAAGTTGCTGCGCCATAAAACCTCGCGAATTATCATGACTATGGACACGCCGCCTTGGTATTACAAGTGGTTTCAAGGCGCTCCCGCGCTCAAACAGCTTGATACCGCCACCTTAGTATTTAGTGGTTTTAAGCGGGCTAAGTCCAATATGTTGGGGCCAGTGATGAGTGCTAAGGAGCCGCAATTGCAACAATGGCGAGCGTTGGTGCAGCGGCTTGGGAATTTAGGTTTATAGAATCTAGCGAGATAAGGAGTGGGTGTGATTAAACAAGTAGGCAATACTATTATTCAGCCAAAACACAGAGCGTCCTGCCATTGTGGTGCCGTGGTATTGGAGTTGTCATTGCCTAATGGCATCGAAAATCCACGCCGTTGCGATTGCTCTATCTGTCGCCGTAAGGGCGCAATGGTTGGCTCTGTGCCGCTGGCGGGGATTAAGATCCTCAAGGGTGAGGATGCGCTGAAACTCTATGAATTCAATAACAAAACTGCCAAACACTACTTCTGCTCTATCTGCGGTATTTACACCCATCACCAGCGGCGTTCCAATCCCCATGAGTATGGTTACAACATTGGTTGCCTCGAAGGGGTTAACCCATTCGATCTCGAAAATGTTCTCACGAATGATGGTGTTAACCATCCTGCGGATCGTTAGACTATGAACATAGGTCAGTTTGCTGCACTCACTGGACTGTCGGCGCATACGCTCAGGTATTACGAGAAAATTGGCCTACTGCAGTCTGTTGTGCGAAATGGCAGCGGGCATCGTGATTATGCGGCGAAAGAAGCGGAATGGATTGGGTTTATCAATCGCTTAAAAGAAACGGGCATGCCGTTAAAGCAGATATTGACCTATGCCGAGCTGCGTGCCCAAGGCGATGTAACCGCTGGCCAGCGACAGCAGTTGCTCGAGCAACATGCAACACAATTGGCTGAGCGTATTCGCCAAGAGCAGGAGCATTTGGCTGCTCTTAAGCAAAAAATTCACTATTACCAAACTCATTTTTAGTGGCTAAGCTCAGTCGCTAACATTTGTGGTTAAATGCTAAAAAGCTAATATTATTTACTTTTCTATTTGCTTGCTTGTGCCTCTAGCCAGCGAGTTAAGTAGAGGGGCAGTCTTACTGATCCGCATTGCCTGTGTCATGCATCAATGAACCATTGACTTAGAGTTAACTCTAAGGTTTAGGCTGCTTGCTGTGATTTAATCCAGCAGGAGCTAAAAATGAGTAATCAAAGATATGTGCAGGGCCTCGCTAAACTGACTGAAATCGACGGTGAGGCGGGGGAGAAAGTCATCCGCAGTCTTGCCGATATTTGCCCTGACTTAGGCAAGTACATTATCGAATATCCTTTTGGGGATATTTATCAGCGTGAAGGGCTCGACCTTAAGACGCGGGAGCTAGTGACAGTTGCCGCACTCACGGCGCTAGGGCATTGCCAGCCACAGTTAAACGTACATATTAATGGCGCATTGAATGTGGGTTGTACGCCGCAGGAAATTGTTGAGGTGATATTGCAAATGTCGGTTTATGCTGGCTTTCCTGCTGCACTTAATGGCATGTTTGTCGCTAAAACCGTATTTTCTGAGCGGGAGTTAAGCGTCGTTTAGTTAGTCCTGAGTCAGGTTTATCGATTTGCAAGAGTGACCATAAGGCCGCTTTGATTTCCTCTCTCAAGTTCATTTTAGTTGGATTTAAACGGGCGATGGGGTGTTGCAGAGCTTTCATTCGACTCTAAACAGAACGTTCGACTTTGGCTAGAGATAGCCAAAGTGACCAATATACCGAGATTGAGTGGCACAGTTGCCATCACTGTGCTTTGCACATTACAGTGGCAAATGTTGCCCGTCTTACTATTTCAATGGAATGTAAAATAATAATGAATTTAATCGGTTACATTGGGTCAGCTCGCCAATACTTGCGAAAGCTCAGCTTACCATCACTGAGTGACATCCGTTTAGGTTTGGGCAAGTTCTGGCGCTGTCTTATCCTAGGGGTTGCTAAGTTATCCTTTGCGCAAAAGCTGTATCTTATTGCTTTGATATTGGCTTTTAGTAGCGAGTTAATGGGGTTGGTCGCTGTGATTGCCGTAATCGCTATGGCCATCGAGTTTTGGCCTGTGTTCGAGCGGGTTTGGCACAGTTTGGCGGGCAAAGCTGTGTTGTTGCTGTTTTATGCGATGATTGCCAACTTTGCTTTGGGCTGGTCTGGCGCGATAGTTAACGAAGTGGTTGGGGTATCAGCAAGCGATCTCAATTACACCCATAACTTAGCGATTTTACTCTATATGCCCGCTTGGTTTTTGATGGTAAGCGCGATCGTGCTGCTGGCATTACAGTTGATTATTCCTATCTATTTAATATTGATCTTTTTGCTTAAACCTTTAGGTGTCAAATCGTTACGGCTTACCTCGCATACTTCATTCCGTAAAACGACTTTTTTGATCCGTATCGTGCTAGCGACTGTGGTTTTGTATCACTTGAGCCTGTTAATTGATTTAGAGACGCGCATTGAAACCTCATTTGGCAACTTTATTACCTCTCCCCAAGAAGCCGCTAAGCATGCGCCTCGCGAGCCTAAATCGGGACGGTTGCCGGATGCGACCGATGTGCTGACGGTACCGATTGTAGAGCTAACTCAGACTGCTCTTGACTCTGAAAGCGATAAATCGAGCAAGGCTGAGAATAGTAATGATGACGGCGAGCTGGAAGAGGAAGAGCGCAAAAAGGCCTACGCCTCGGTGCGAACTCAATATCAGTACTTAGTGCGGCAATGGCTAGCTACGTTCGCATTTTCACTTGAAGCCAATGGCCGCTCGCGTTGTAAAAAGCCTGCCGAGTCGAATGTGATTGAATTAAATGATTACGAGATTTTGTTGATCACACCCGATAAGAATGCGGATTATGGTTATCGTTTTGAGGTGGAAAAATGTATCTCGGCCGCGTTTCCGTTGGCGGTGAAGGGCAATTGAGTCAATTAATAAAAAAGCGACCACAAGGTCGCTTTCGTTTTATCGGCTAAATCAGCTTGAGCTGACTATCGTGTTATTCAACCATCACGTTATTCAACAATCGCATTATTCAATCAGCAGCTCATCGAAGTTGCTGATTTTGCGGAACTCTCCAGTGCGTTGTTTGCTGTCGCGAACCATTTGGCAGGTCATCATACCCGCAGCGTCAGCAGCCTTTAATTCTTCAATAACATCAGACACAAACAGCACTTGTTTGGGGCTTAAGCTGATAGTGTTGAGGATATTGCAGTAAGCCTGCTTATCTAATTTGTTGCCCGTGCGGGTGTCGAAATGGCCGTTAAACATTTCAGTTAAATCGCCGCCGTCACTGTGGCCGAACAACAGTTTTTGCGCGTCGACTGAGCCGGATGAAAAGCTGTAAATACGCAGGTTTTGTGCGCTAAAACGTTTCACCGCTTCAATAAAGTCCGGGAAGATATGGCCCTTAAATTCGCCATGGGCATAGCCTTGTTTCCAAATTAACCCTTGTAAGGTTTTAAGTGGCGTAGCTTTACGGTCTTCGTTGACCCATTGTTGCAGGATCTCAGTTACACGCGCTAAGTCAGCCTCGGGCTCTAGGGCGATATCTTTAGTGTCACAAATACAGTTTTCAACCAATACATTGTGTTGGTTCTGTTCTAAAAAGTCTGGCAAGGCTTTGACAGAATAGGGGAATAGTACATCTTGGATAAAGTTTAGGTCTGTCGTGGTGCCTGCTGTGTCTACGACTATGGCTCTGATACCCATAATGTTTTGATACTCCACAATATGTTGGCTAAAAAATGCAACTCCGATCCTAAGCGTTATTGGTGAAATTGGCTAGTCTATTTCACCCAAACACATGGGCAAATTGTGGGTGATATCACTAAGCGATAAGATTGAAATTTGATTAATCTAGTAATTTTAAAAGCTTATCCACTGATTATCCGAGAAAACACTAACTTGATACTGGATTTCATCTCGTTTATTGCGCACAAGTTTGTGGTAGACATAAGACTATGGTCTTAATAGCTAAGGGAAATTTAGGCTGCTATTGTAGTTAAAGTCTCTTTACTCCTTTATACCTTGCATGCTGTGGTTTTCGGGAGACGAGACAGCATATTTCACCTGCGAATAGAGAGACCTTACATGAAATATTTACCCGCACTTGGCTTTGGTATCCTATTAGCCTTATTGAGTTTTATCAGTTTCTCATTGGTCGCCAGCGCAGGTTATATGTTGGACATGTTGAGTGCGGTGCCTCACATCTCGCATAACAGTGTGGAGTATCTTTTATTGGCGGCTCATGATGCGAGTTTGCTGATATTGCTTGCAGGTTTAGTGCTTTATGCTTACCACAGGATCTTTCCTAAACTTCCCTTCGATTGGTTTACCGCTGTGCTTATCCAAATGCCGCTTGGCTTGGCGGTACTGGTATTAGATGGTTTTACTTTAAACCTGTTTTCATTCAAAGGTTTTGCACTAACGCTGACCACTTTAGCCGCTTCATTTGGGGTGTTAAGCCTCTTTTGGTTGCTTCAACGTAGAGCTAAGCGCTTCGAGGCGAGGTTGAGTAAATAAGCAGAATTTACAGAACATAGCGTAGGCGCAGTGCCGTTTGTTCAACAGGGGATAACGCGAGCCACTGTTCTCGGATTTCCACGGCCTCTTGCGGATAGTCGGTAATGAGCACATCGGCTCCCAGCGCCAACATGCGCCGCATTTGCCGTGGATTATTTACTGTCCATACATGCACTTGCTTACCTCCTTTGTGTGCACGGGCGATAAATTTTTCGTTAGTAATCGATTGATTGACCGCTAAGAATTGTGTATTCGCCTTAATGGGATCGCCAATGGATTGAGTGACGATAAGGCCAGTGTGAATGGAAGGGTCGAGTCGTTGCACTTCTTCAATGGCTCTTGCTTCGAGTGATGTAATGACGACTTGTTGTGTCATTTTCTCTTGTTGCAATAAGGCGACAACGGCCTGTGCCAAGCTGGGATCGGCTTGATTATATTTAAGCTCAATGTTCAAACCGATTTTGTTGCGTGCCTCATTAAGCATCTCTAGTAGTGTTGGTACGGATTCACCTGCAAAGGCGGCACTGTGCCAACTCCCCGCATCGAGTTGTTGTATTTCACTCGCACTGAGGTTGGCAACTCGCCTAGAATCGCCCGCTATGCGCATTAAATCAGCATCGTGCAATACCATTAAGGTGCCATCGGATGCCGTTTGCACATCGATTTCGGCATAATCCGCCTTTTCTGCAATCGCTAAACGCAAAGCCGCAAGGGTATTTTCTGGTGCCCTAGCAGCGCCAGCACGGTGGGCAGTAATCAGGATGTCATCCCTTTGTGGTTCACTATTGAGGGCATATACCCCTAACCCCAACATGATTAAAAAAGTGCCGATCAACACCCCGCTTATCGTATAAATCGACAGTTCAGACGTTCTTTTTACCGTTTGTCGCCCAAGGCGTTCTAACCCTGCGGGTTTTTCTCCCAGTTGGCGGTATAACAGCAATATGATAAAGGCTTCCCCAAACATTCCGAGTAAGGACCATGCCGCGCTGAGCATAAAAATCAGTGCAGAGACGAGGGCCAATATGGCTAATTCTGTCGAAAGTGTCAGCGTAACCCTATCGAGTAAGCTATCGGCACCCCAGGAGATCAGCAGTATTAAGGGATACACCAAAGCACCTATCCTCAACCACCAACCCGCAGCGTGCCACATAATCGGGCGTTCATTGCCTGCGCTTAATTGCCAACTGCGTTTGAGTGCCGTCAAAGCATCGGTCGTTTCACTCACAATAATTGTTAGTGAAAAGGCCGCTTTGGCCCACAGATATAAGGCAACAAGGACATAGATTATCGCTAAGAACGCCATACTCGTTAAGGCGAGATACCAGTCTATAGGCTTGAAATACAAGTAGTAATTGATGTCGTGTCCCTGTAGAAACACGCTGAAAATCAGATATCCTAACCCGATAAAAGGTACGCTGAGCAGCAATAAGCAAGCTGCATAAATGCTACCAAGGCGAATAAATACGGGTAAGCGCGCTGTCGCGAAAATCAGCGCCCGCACTGGGCCAATGGGAATATCGTATAAGCCAGATGCTGCGAGAATAGTGACTCCAGCACGTTGGGTAAAAAACACGGTAAAGCTGCTGAATAGAGTAATGACCATAAACAGCAAGCCATAGGGAGACATGGCAAAGGCGATTAAGTCGTAATTGGTAATGGTGACATTGCCCGTTTTGGCAATCAGATGGCGCAGTAGCCAGCCAAAAGACGGGACGACAATACCCGCCGACACTAAGGTGAATAACAGTTCAAATTCAATGAGTTTTCTACCGCAGCGACGAATGGCTTTAAGCGTGTCATGCCAGTAACTGTGTTCAGGATTGAGCATGCAGCTTCCTTAATCGTGCGAGTTTAGGACTGTAATTTAGCAGCGTTTCTGGTTGACGGTTAGTCATTCGTGCAATGTTTTAGGTGTGGGTAGTTCGTTAAAGTCTTCTTCTCAATGATTTTACAGAAGACCTATGGGTACCGGATTACATTCGACAATGATTAACAGTTCTGCTGAGTGGCTACTCAAAGCGTTGAATATCTCTTGGCCAACCAGATTCTAAGGTGGCAACTCTTCAGTGGGGCGTTGCATAGTTGACATGCATGTCAATAGTGTCGATAATGTAGGCAACAACTAACCCTTCTGTCACGCGTGGCATTGCGACCCCTGATGGTTGGGAGATAAAGCCGGCGAAAGCCGGTTTTTTCATATCTAAAGGAATATACTAGTTTGAAAACAAGGGTTTATGTCGATGGATATAACTTGTATTACGGTTGTTTAAGAAATACTAGCTATAAATGGTTAGATTTAAAAAAATTATTCCTTACCTATATTCTCCCCAGTTCCGTTCCGTTTCCATACACAGTAGATCCTATTTCGATTAAGTTTTATACTGCGAAAATTTTAGAGAAAGCTGGGCGAGCCCATGATTCTGTCGCTGATCAAGATGCTTATCATAGAGCATTGCGCATGGCCTATTCTGATAAGAGTGTTGAGATTATCGAAGGATATTATTCGATAGATCAAGTTTCTGCTTATTTGATTGATTCTAATAATCCTAATGTCTGGCCGAGAAATTGCCAGCGTGCGAATATTTGGAAGTTAGAAGAAAAACAGAGTGATGTTAATTTAGCATTGGATTCAGTTGTAGATGCAATACTCGATCCTGAACTTGAACACATTGTTTTTGTAACGAATGATACCGATATCGTCCCCGCATTACGTAAACTAAAGCAAGTAACAACAGCTAAAATTGGTCTGATTATCCCAACTCGAAAATTAGAAAGAAGTCCAAATGCAGATTTAGCCGAGCTTGCTGATTGGACGAGGACTCATATTACTACTGATGAATTGAGTCTTTCACTGTTACCTCGTTCGATTACTGGGTTAAAAAAATCTGTGAATAGGCCTATTTCATGGTTTGGTCAACCAGCCATTGTTAATGATATTTTACATGTTTTAGAAGAAGTCATTCCTAGTCCTGCAAAAAGATGGAAATGGTTAGACGAGGTAAAACCTAGTCCAGAGGGATTACCTGTTTTAAGTGATATCCCAAGTAATTTATTAGACTTTGAAGAAACTGCTTTGGATGTTTTAATACATGCAAGAGCTTATGTTGAATACCGAAAAAAAAGTAACTGATTCACTCTGTACCAGACTGACTCATCACACCGCTAAAACCCGCCATTGGGCTCTACATTTGCTATTAGAACGCATTTTTTTACCCTAAAATGAATCAAATTCCTTAAGAACGGATTCAAGTAACTTTGATGACGGCACATTATCAACATAACGAGTTTGTGATGGTGGCGCAGTTTCCTGTAACGCAAATTGCATCAGGCTAATGGCCAAACTAGGTCATCAATATGCACGGGAGTTGATTAGATTAAGCACTGGTTTGTAAGTGACCGTTCGTGACAGGGAGGTCACGGTCGAGCCCTCAAGGATGAGTTTATGGCGCGTCACTGGAAAGCCAGTGCTTAATCATTTTCTGATTATTTGCACATTGCCGCACACTCAGTACAGGGCTGCTTAGTTGACACAATCAACTAATCTCGATATTGTTGATACAGTCAACTATATCGAGAGCCTTCTATGTCGTCATTGTCACTCAGTGAAACCTTACACAGATTAGTGCATGCCTACAAAAAGCAATTGCGTAGTGATATTGCTGCACAAGAGATTGATTTACCTGTCACTCATATCCGTGCCTTGAAGGGGGTTTGTCGTAATCCTGAATCGACGGCCCAGTCTATCGCCCTGCGTATGCAGCGGGATAAAGCACAAATTACCCGTGTTCTTAATGAGCTACAGCAGAGCGGGTTGATCACTAAAATCGATAACCCTAAGGATGGCCGCAGCCAGTTACTGCGACCCACGGCTGAGGGGGAAAAGATCATGACTCAGATCAATGCCTCAGAACGTAAAACCGTGGCGCGCATGACGCAGGCGCTCAGTTCAGACGAAGTCGATACTTTTATTAAACTTGCCAATAGGATCAGTAAAAGTGTGGATGATGCCGCTGCCGCCAAAAGTGAAACTGATTGCCTTACTCAAAAAAGACCATCTAGTAAGCCAAAAGATACGGCTGGAAAAGGAGCCATTGAGTTGCGCTTAACGGCAGAAAACGCAATAGGAGAAAATCATAATGAATAAACCTGCACCACGTGAGCTAGAAGTGATCCGCTCCACTTATATTACTCCGCATATGTTACGCATCACCTTAGGCGGTGCGGGATTGGCTGGATTTCCTGCCGATCAAGAGAGTGCCTATATCAAGTTGTTATTCCCGCAAGCGGGTGAGCGTCCATTAATGCGAACTTACACTATCCGTCAGCAACGCGATGATGAAATCGATGTGGATTTTGTGCTGCACGATACCGACGGCCCCGCATCGAGTTGGGCGAAAACGGCGCAGGTGGGCGAACTCATTCAAATTGGTGGACCCGGGCTTAAAAAACTGATCAATTTTGAGGCGGATTGGTTTTTACTCGCAGGTGATATGACAGCCTTACCCGCCATTAGCGTGAATCTGGCAAAATTACCAAACAATGCCGTGGGTTACGCTGTGATTGAAGTGCTAAGCGAGGCTGACATTCAGCCTCTCGTACATCCTGAACACGTGGAGCTGCATTGGGTGATCAATCCTGAGGCCGATCCCGAAGGTCGCCCTTTGATCGAGCGAATTGCCCAATTACCTTGGCTTGCTGGCGAGCCCGCCGTATGGATTGCCTGTGAATTTAATAGCATGCGCGCGTTAAGAAGACACTTTAAGCAAGCGCATTCATTGCCTAAGAGTCATTTTTATACCTCGAGCTATTGGAAAATAGGTTGTAACGAAGGTGAGCATAAGCTGGTAAAACAAGAAGATGAACAGTTAGAAAATGGGGCCAGTGTTTAAATCCAGATAAGGTCGCCAAGTTTGACTTAACGACCTTATCTAACCTTTCGCTTATGCCGTTTTTGCTGCTGATGCACCTATTATTGATGCACTTAGGCTACTGGTGAACTAGCTTGCCATTCTTCACCACATCTTTGCAGGGATTCACGCCATAGCTGTAGACCAACTGCGCCGGTGTGGCGATATCCCACAGACAAAAATCGGCTTGTTTGCCAATGACTAAACTGCCGACGTTATCTTCAATCCCGAGTGCCTTGGCGGCATTTAAGGTGAGTCCTGTTAAGGCTTCTTCTGGCGTTAAACGGAACAAGGTGCAGCCCATATTCAGCATTAACAGGGTTGAGCAAATGGGGGATGAACCTGGGTTAAAATCGCTGGCGAGCACCATAGGTACGCCGTATTGGCGCAGTAAATCGATAGGTGGTTTTTGGGTTTCCCGCAAAAAGTAAAAGGCGCCCGGCAGCAGTACGGCGCAGGTGCCGCTTTCACTTAAGGCTTTTACGCCCGCCTCATCTAAATATTCGATATGATCTACAGACTTAGCACCAAGACGTGCGGCCAGTGCACTGCCGCCCATATTGGTTAACTGCTCGGCATGGAGCTTAATCTCTAAGCCCGCCGCTTTGGCTGCGCTGAGAACCCGTTCGGTTTGCTCAAGGTTAAAGGCGATATTCTCGCAGAACACATCCACTGCATCGGCAAGATTTTCGGCGATCACTGCGGGTAGCATCTTATTGATAATTAAGTCGACATAGCCGTCGCTATTGTCTTTGTATTCTGGCGGAATCGCATGGGCGCCAAGGAATGTGGTCTTCACATCCACGTGGTGATGTTTGCCGAGCTCGCGGGCGACACGCAGTATTTTGAGTTCAGTTTCAGTATCTAAGCCGTAACCCGATTTGATCTCAACCGTAGTCACCCCTTCTTTGGCCAGCGCGTTTAAACGCTGACGGCCGAGTTCAAATAATTCTGCTTCATCCGCTTCGCGGCAAGCTTTAACGGTCGAAATAATGCCGCCACCTGCACGAGCAATTTCTTCGTAACTGGCGCCCTGTAGGCGTAACTCAAATTCATTGGCGCGATTACCGGCAAAGATTAAGTGGGTGTGGGCGTCAATTAATCCTGGGGTGATCCAGCCGCCTTTGCCCCTGTAAACGGGAATTGACAAAACATCGAAGGCGGGCAGTTCGCTGCGGGGGCCAAGCCAAGCAATTTTACCATCTTTTACTGCGATGGCCGCGTTGGTGATCGCACCATAAGGTGCTGATACGGAAGGGTCCATTGTGGCTAAGTTAACGTCTATCCAAACCTGATCCCAAGACATGTATTCCCCTCGCTGTGCTGGCAGATGTTAACCAAGTGATTAACGGTTTATTAAATTTATGTGAGCTGGCTTGTATTTACTTGTATATACAAGCTAGGATTGTAGCCGCAATTTTGAACGTTTGAAAGAGTGAATAGTACCTAGATTCTAGCGCTTTATATTGAGGAAATGTTTTGGCTACTCCTAAGTTTGCAGAAATTAAGCAATACATTATCTCCTCTATCGAGTCGGGTGAGTGGGAAGAGCATGCTCGCGTGCCTTCTGAGAATCAGCTTGCCGATTTGTTTACCTGCAGCCGAATGACGGCGCGACGTGCGCTAACCGAGCTGACGGATAGCGGCGTACTCGAACGCTCCCAAGGGCTCGGCACCTTTGTGGCTGGGCGAAAATCCCAGTCGTCTATGTTGGCGATTCGCAATATTGCCGACGAAATTAAAGACCGCGGCCACGGCTATAGCGTACAGCAATGGGTGCTAGAACAAACCGTTGCCAGTACAACTATCGCAATTTCCCTTGGACTTGAGCACGGTGCAAAGGTATTCCATTCGATCTTAGTGCATTGCGAGCAGGGTTTACCGCTGCAAGTCGAGGAGCGTTATGTGAATCCCGAGTTAGTGCCCGATTATTTATTGCAGGATTTTACCCAGCAGACACCCCACGAATATTTGTCCCAAGTGGCACCGCTGACCGAGGCGCATCACACGATTGAGGCGATTATCGCCAGCGCCGAATTACAGCAAAGGCTCGAGATCCCCGCGACTGAGCCCTGTTTACAGATTTTACGCCGCACTTGGTCACGCCAAGGCGTGGTGAGTTTTGCCAAGTTAGTTCACCCCGGTAGCCGCTTTAAACTCGGCGGCCACTTAACTTTTAGCAAGTAGCGCCAGTGGCGTTATTTACCGATTTAAATCAGTCACTCTAATAGCTGTACCTTTATAAGTTAAAAGATAAAAACACAATAAAAACAATAGTGCTAACCCGTATTAGCGACTTAGCGAATACGAGTTAGCACCACAGGTTGAAAGAGGAAAATTCAATGGATAAGCGCCACGACCCAAGCCGCCGTATTATTGCACCGCATGGCACACAATTAAGCTGTAAGAGTTGGCTCACTGAAGCGCCAATGCGCATGTTAATGAACAACTTACATCCCGATGTCGCCGAGCGCCCAGAAGACTTAGTCGTCTATGGTGGTATCGGCCGCGCCGCCCGCGACTGGGATTGCTACGACAAAATCATCGAAGTCTTACAACGCCTCGAAGATGACGAAACCTTATTAGTGCAATCGGGCAAACCTGTGGGCGTATTTCGCACCCACGCCGATGCGCCGCGCGTGTTAATCGCTAACTCAAACCTAGTGCCACATTGGGCGAACTGGGAACATTTCAACGAGTTAGACAAGTTAGGTTTAGCCATGTACGGCCAGATGACGGCGGGTTCGTGGATCTATATCGGCACTCAAGGCATAGTCCAAGGCACCTACGAGACCTTTGTCTCGGTCGCAAAACAGCACTTTGAGGGTATCTCTAAAGGCAAATGGATCCTCACCGGCGGGTTAGGCGGTATGGGCGGCGCACAAACGCTGGCGGGCACTATGGCTGGCTTCTCAGTGTTAGCCTGTGAAGTCGACGAGACCCGTATCGATTTCCGCCTGCGTACTCGCTATGTTGACAAAAAAGCTACTTCGCTCGATGAAGCATTAGCCATGATTGAAGAAGCGAACCAAGCTGGCAAGCCAGTATCCGTTGGCTTACTGGCGAACGCCGCCGATGTGTTTGCTGAATTAGTTAAACGCGGCGTTACCCCAGATGTCGTGACCGACCAGACCTCGGCACACGATCCATTAAACGGTTATCTGCCGCAGGGCTGGACTATGGCTGAGGCTGCGGCCATGCGTAAAACCGACGAAGCGGGCGTAGTGAAAGCGGCGAAAGCCTCGATGGCGGTGCAAGTACAAGCCATGCTCGACCTGCAAACCGCGGGTGCAGCCACGCTCGATTACGGTAACAACATTCGCCAAATGGCGTTTGAAATGGGCGTTGAAAACGCCTTCGATTTCCCAGGTTTTGTACCTGCTTATATTCGTCCACTGTTCTGTGAAGGCATTGGCCCGTTCCGCTGGGTGGCGTTATCTGGCGATCCCGAAGATATCTACAAAACCGACGCTAAAGTCAAAGAACTGATCCCAGATAATCCACACCTGCACAATTGGTTAGACATGGCGCGCGAACGTATTGCCTTCCAAGGTCTGCCTGCGCGTATTTGCTGGGTGGGCTTAAAAGATCGCGCTCGCTTGGCGTTAGCTTTCAACGAAATGGTTAAAAACGGTGAGTTGTCGGCGCCCGTGGTGATTGGCCGCGATCACTTAGATTCTGGCTCAGTTGCCAGCCCGAACCGCGAAACCGAATCTATGCTGGACGGCTCAGATGCGGTATCCGATTGGCCATTGCTGAACGCACTACTCAACACCGCTAGCGGTGCAACTTGGGTGTCTTTGCACCACGGCGGCGGCGTCGGCATGGGCTTTAGCCAACATTCGGGTGTGGTCATTGTGTGTGACGGCACAGATGCGGCGGCAAAACGGGTTGGCCGCGTGTTGTGGAATGACCCTGCGACAGGCGTGATGCGCCATGCCGATGCGGGCTACGAGATTGCGAAAAACTGCGCCAAGGAGCAGGGCCTCGATTTACCTATGCAAGACTAGCCGATGCTAACGACTCAATAACAATAATAACTAAAAGCTTGGAGCTAAAAATATGAAATCTGTGAATCACTTAGTGTTAACGCCGGGCAGCTTGAGCCTAGCGCAATTGCGCGAAATCAGCCGTCATAAGTTGACACTGGAACTCGCACCAGAGGCGATTACTGATATCAACACCAGTGCGCAAATCGTGCAAAAAGTGTTGGATGAAGGCCGTACCGTTTACGGCATCAACACGGGCTTTGGCTTGTTGGCCAATACCAAGATAGCGCCCGAAGATCTGCAATTGCTGCAACGTTCTATCGTGTTGTCACATGCCGCAGGTACAGGTCAATACATGCAAGATGCCACAGTGCGCTTGATGATGGTGTTAAAAATCAACTCATTAAGCCGTGGTTTTTCAGGCATTCGTTTAGAAGTGATTAACTTCTTAATCAGCTTAGTGAACGCCGAAGTTTATCCCTGCGTGCCTGAAAAAGGTTCAGTCGGCGCCTCGGGTGACTTAGCGCCACTGGCGCACATGTGTTTGCCTATGCTGGGTGAAGGCGAAATGAGCTATCGAGGCGAGTTAATTTCCGCCGCCGAAGGTTTAGAAATCGCCGGCCTTAAGCCTATCGACTTAGCGGCGAAAGAAGGGTTGGCCCTGTTGAACGGCACACAAGCGTCGACTGCGCTGGCGCTGGAAGGGTTATTCCACGCCGAAGACTTGTTCGCAGCAAGTTCAGTGATCGGTGCCATGAGCGTCGAAGCGGCTATGGGCAGCCGTAGCCCGTTCGATCCTCGCATCCATGCGGCGCGTGGTCAGAAAGGTCAAATCGATTCAGCCATGGTGTTCCGTCATCTGCTGGGCGAAGAGTCTGAGATCAGCGTGAGCCATGCAAACTGTGAAAAGGTGCAAGATCCTTACTCACTGCGCTGTCAGCCACAGGTGCTGGGTGCTTGCTTGACGCAAATTCGCCATGCGGCCGATGTGTTAGGCACTGAAGCCAATGGCGTAACCGATAATCCACTGGTGTTCCAAGACACCGGCGATATCATTTCGGGTGGTAACTTCCACGCCGAACCCGTGGCTATGGCGGCGGATAATTTGGCGATTGCGATTGCCGAACTGGGCTCCATTGCCGAGCGTCGTATCGCACTGTTAATCGATTCTAGCCTGTCGAAACTGCCGCCTTTCCTGGTGAAAAACGGTGGCGTTAACTCAGGCTTTATGATCGCCCAAGTCACTGCGGCGGCATTGGCGTCTGAGAACAAAACCTACGCTCATCCGGCATCAGTTGACAGCTTGCCAACATCGGCTAACCAAGAAGACCATGTTTCTATGGCGACCTTTGCTGCCCGCCGCTTGCGCGATATGAGCGAAAATACCCGTGGTGTACTGGCAATTGAATTGTTAGCGGCGGCGCAGGGTTTAGATTTCCGTGCGCCTTTAGCCCCAAGTGCTGCAGTGGCTAAGGCTAAAGCCGAATTACGTGAAGTTGTCGCTTATTACGATAAAGACAGATACTTCGCGCCAGATATCGAAGCCGCGACAGATTTGTTGTATACAGCGAGCTTTAACACTTATTTGCCAGCAGGAACGCTAGCCAGCTTTTAGGCGTTTGTTTTAGTTTAATGGCTGAACAGGTGTTTACTTTGCGAGAATAGGCTGCACTGAGGCGCTTTTGTTATCGCGCCCAGATTTTGCACCTCAATGTGCTAAAAATAAGCGTTAAAAGGCAAAATTTAAGGTGCAGGCAGATTGCTTGTGCCTTTTTATTTGGTTTTTTCCTGCTTTTCCTCGATCTTTGTCTTTGCCATTTTGGTGTGTTTAACACCGCAGACTCTGCAATTTTTACCCTAATCTTTACATTGTCAGTTTTTGTGGCTGTCTATCCCTCTAGAAACCGTTACCTTTGTGTTTTTATCCGCCATCATTATGCATATTTGAATGTATGTAATCATTTTTAATAACCACAACCCTATGATATGGGACAATATGGGCTTGCAATGTTGGACAAATTGTCCTTTGTGGTTTTTTGGTTTTTAATTCCTTTTATTGTTCTTTGATTATTATTAGTTGGGTTTTAATTCTTTATTTGTAATATTTTTTGGAGTTAAGTTCTGTGGTTGTTTATTTGGGATCTTGATCTCATGTCATTATTTGTTATCTATTTCTTCTTTGGGGATAATCTTAAATTAAGTGTGGTCTTTAGTAGGACTCACTCAATCGGTTGCCATTTTTACCACAGCAACCACTAGACTCATAACGACAAGAGTGTGAGAGGACGCAATGAACAGACGCCAGTTTTTTAGACTGTGTGCTGCCGGAGCTGCCACCTCAGCAATTTCAGCGTTGGGATTGATGTCCGAAAAGGCCTATGCGGCCGTTCGAGAATTCAAACTCATTAGCGCGAAAGAAACCCGCAATAACTGCTGCTATTGCTCAGTGGGTTGCGGATTGCTGATGTACAGCAAAGGAAGTAACGGCAAAAACGCCGAACAAAGTATTTTCCATATCGAAGGGGATGCAGACCATCCAGTCAACCGCGGGGCCTTGTGTCCTAAGGGCGCTGGTCTAGTGGATTATGTGAACAGCCCTAATCGTCTTAAATATCCTGAGTACCGTGCGCCAGGCAGTAATGAATGGACTCGTATCAGCTGGACTGAAGCTTACCAACGCATCGCCCGTCTGATGAAGAATGACCGTGATGCTAACTTGATTGAAAAGAATTCTGCTGGGATGACGGTTAACCGTTGGCTTAGCACTGGGATGATGACCTCGTCGGCGATGCCGAATGAAGGCGGCTATATCACCCAGAAATTTGCACGGGCACTGGGCCTAGTTGCAATCGATACTATTGCGCGTAACTGACACTCTCCAACGGTAGCAAGTCTTGCTCCGACATTTGGACGTGGTGCCATGACCAACCACTGGATCGATATTAAAAACTCTAATTTGATCATTATTATGGGCGGTAATGCTGCAGAGGCTCACCCTGTCGGATTCGGCTGGGTTACAGAAGCTATGCAACATAACGACGCTAAACTTTTGGTGGTCGATCCTCGCTTCACCCGTAGCGCCGCTGTGGCCGATTACTATGCGCCGATCCGCTCGGGCACAGATATCGCCTTCCTGCTCGGGGTGATCCGCTATCTTATTGAAACCAAACAAGTGAACTACGACTATGTGAAGGCTTATACCAATGCCAGTTACATAGTGCGCGAAGACTTCTCTTTTAGTGAAGGTCTGTTCAGCGGTTTCGATGAAGAAACAGATAGCTACAATAAAGAGTCTTGGTACTACGAGTTAGACGAACAGGGTTACGCGAAAATTGATCCTAGCTTCGAACATCCACGCTGTGTGTGGAACTTAATGAAGCAACATGTAGAACGCTATGACTTTGAAACAGTAAGCAATATTACCGGTACGCCGATTGCGGACTATGAGATCGTTTGCCAACAAATTGGTAGCACTCATACCCACGATAGAGCCGCGACCTTTATGTATGCCTTAGGTTGGACTCACCACAGTAAAGGGGCGCAGAACATTCGCTCTATGGCCATGGTGCAGTTGCTGCTGGGTAACATTGGGGTGTTGGGCGGTGGTGTTAACGCTCTGCGCGGACACTCGAACGTGCAAGGCGCGACCGATATGGGTTTATTGTGTCAAAGCTTGCCCGGTTACCTCAAGTTACCGAACGAAAAAGACATTAATCTTAAAACCTATCTCCACAACTATACCCCTGTCGCTCTGCGTCCGGGTCAAACCAACTATTGGCAAAATTACCCTAAATTCTTTGTTTCGCAAATGAAGAGCTTTTGGGGCGATAACGCCACGGTTGAAAATGACTTTGGTTATGACTGGTTACCGAAATGGGACAAGCAGTACGACTTTACTAAACACTTAGATATGGCTTTCCACGGCGAAGTGAATGGCTACATTATCCAAGGTGTTAACGCCATTAACTCTATGCCAAACCGTAATAAGGTACTCAAAGCCTTGAGTAATCTTAAATACATGGTGGTGTTGGATGCCTTGGCAACGGAAACCGCAACCTTCTGGCAAAATGCCGATGGCTTCAATGAAGTCAATCCCGCTGAAATCATGACGGAAGTGTTCCGTTTACCTACGACATGTTTTGCCGAGGAAGAAGGTTCCATCGTCAACTCTGGCCGTTGGATGCAGTGGCATTGGAAGGGAGCTAACCCGCCAGGTGAAGCCAAGCCAGATGCTGAGATTCTCTCTGGCGTCTTAATGGCAATGCGTGAACTGTACAAACAAGAGGGCGGTAAGCTGCCTGAGCCAGTGCACGCGATGAGCTGGAATTACCACAATCCTCACTCACCGCACGCTGAAGAAATCGCTCGCGAGCTTAACGGTAAGGATCTCGTGACTCAACGTCAGCTCAGTAGTTTTGCTGAACTGAAAGCTGATGGTAGTACCGCCAGCGCCTGTTGGATTTATGCGGGTTCTTGGACCGAAGAAGGCAACTTGATGGCTCGCCGTGACAACCATGATCCTTCCGGTAAAGGTGTTACTCCGGGTTGGGCATTTGCTTGGCCAGCAAACCGTCGTGTGCTGTATAACCGCGCTTCTTGCGATATCAACGGCAAACCTTGGGATCCAAAACGCACTATCGTCGAGTGGGTTGACGGTAAGTGGCACGGTATCGATGTGGGCGACTTCAATATGAAGTTAACACCACAGGAATCCGCTGGCCCCTTCATCATGCAACCCGAAGGTGTGGGTCGTTTCTTCGCCCTTAAACTATTGGCCGAAGGTCCGTTCCCTGAGCACTACGAGCCGATGGAGTCGCCTATTGGGTTGAACCCGTTACACAAGGTCACCAGTAACCCTGCGGTACGTATGTTACCGGGTGTGAAGGAAACCTTAGGTTCCCATAAGGACTTCCCTTATGTGGCAACTACTTACTGTGTAACTGAACACTTTAACTTCTGGTCTACGCATGCTCGTTTAGCTGCGATTTCTATGCCTGAAACCTTCGTCGAAATCGATGAAATGTTAGCGGCAGAAAAAGGTATCGCCAATGGGGATTGGGTCACTGTCAGCTCTAAACGCGGCAGCATTGAAACCAAAGCTTTAGTGACTAAACGGCTACAGCCGTTAAAGGTAAATGGCCAGTTAGTCCATACCGTCGGGTTACCCCGTCACGGCAGCCATAATGCACTCACTCGTAAGAGTTACTCCTGTAACGTACTCACCACGGAAGTGGGGGATGCAAATACACAGGTGCCTGAGTTCAAAGCATTTTTGGTTAACATCACTAAAGCGGAGGGGATCTGATTATGGCATCACAAGACATTATCCGCCGCTCCGGTACTTCAGCGGTGACGCCTGCGGCAAAGGGGCGTAATTCGTCAGAAAAGGTCGCCAAGCTGTTCGACGCCACTAAGTGTAATGGCTGTAAAGCCTGCCAAGTGGCGTGTTCTGAGTGGAATGATTTACGGGAAGAGGTAGGTACTTTCCAAGGCAGTTACCAAAACCCTATGTCGCTATCGGGCCAATGTTGGACCCTGATGCAGTTCCATGAGGTGATGGAAAGCAACAAGCTGCGTTGGCAATTTACCCACTCGGCCTGTATGCACTGTGCCGACCCTGCCTGCTTAACGGCCTGTTCGACCTCTGGCGCGATTATCCAGCACGCCAATGGTGTGGTGGACTTCGATTCGGACAAATGTATCGGCTGCGGTTATTGCGCCAGTGCTTGTCCCTTTGATGTGCCCAAAATCGATCCTAAGGATAACAAGGCCTACAAGTGCACTATGTGCTCTGACCGCTTGGCTGTGGGATTGGAACCTTCCTGCGTTAAGTCCTGTACCACAGGGGCGCTGCGTTTTGGCACCCGTGAGGACATGTTGTTCTACTCGCAAAAACGGGTCGAAGAACTGAAGGAAAAGGGCTTTGCTAAGGCAGGACTGTATAACCCTGAGGGTGTAGGTGGCACTGGTATGATGATGATATTACACGATATCAATCAGCCCGAAAGCTACAACATGCCTGATAACCCGCAGATCCCACTGTCACTCACTCTGTGGCAGGACTGGGTCAAACCTTTAGGCACTATGGGCATTCTTGCCACTGCCGCCGTCGCTTGTCTGCATAAGATCACCGTCGGTCGCAACATAGTTGAAGAAGACCAACCGGGTTATCAACCGCCAGAGGAAGAGGCTAAGCAGGAAGAGGGGGCCGACAAATGAGCAAGCATGATAAGCAAGAAATGATAGTGCGTCACAAGCTGTTCGATCGCATCTGTCATTGGTTCATTGTGGCGGTTGGCCTAGTGACATTTCTCACTGGCTTTTCCTTCTTCTATCCGTCGTTTCAATGGCTGGGGGCGATAGCGGGCACACCGCAATTGGCGAAGTTTATTCATCCCATTGCGGGCTTGATGATGTGCTTACCTTTGATGTTGATGTTGGTGCGTTACTACAAACACAACAAATGGGAAAAGCACGACCTCGCTTGGATGCTCGCCATTAAGGATGTGATGTTCGAGAACGAGGAGAAAATCCCGCCTATCGGCCATTACAACCCTGGGCAAAAGGTATTGTTTCGCGCCTTCGTGCTGACATCTATCACTTTAACGGTGACGGGAATCATCATGTGGCAGCCTTACTTTGCACCCTATTTCTCCGCCACTGTGGTGGGTTGGGCCATTCTGTTGCACGCCATTTGTGCGCTCATCATGTTGATTTTTGTGATGGTACATTTTTGGATGGCGACATGGGTGGAAGGGTCGGTTAAGGGCATGCTTTACGGCAAAGTCTCTAAGGCTTGGTGCCGCAAACATCACCCTGTGATGTTGGATGAACATTCGGACGTGGAGAAACATTAATGAGTCATACAGCCGAGATACCTCTGGCCCAAGGCAGCGAATCGCCGCTGGAACTTAAACCGTTAAAAGCGGCAGATCCCCAAGCTGTGTATCACAGAAGGGCGCAGCGTTTGCTGTCATTGGCCAAGGACTCGCCGCTGGCTGATTACTTTGAGCTATGTCGCCGTTTGGTCTCTATACAGGCCAGGTTAGCGCAGGAGGCTGACTTCGGTAAGCTTCTCGCTTGGGGGGAAGATGAGGCGACTCCGCTTTCTCTGTTGGGCTCAGAGGCAGATAGCTATTGGCAAGGACTGCTACAGCAACTGTTAAGTGATTTGTTGCCGCAGGTGGATGAATCCATAGCTCGGGTAGTGCGTTTGTTGATGCAGCAATCACCCGAGCAACTGAGTTCGTGGGGGCGTTCACTACGCCAAGGGCATGTCAGTGAAGTGCCTGCCCGTTTTAGCTTATTCATCTGGGCGGCGATGGGCGTTTATTGGTCGCATTGGGCACCTATGGTCATCAAGCGGATGGATCCGTGCAAGGTGGCGCAGCAGAGTATGTGTCCCGTTTGTGGATGTCATCCGGTGGCGAGTGTGATTGTCGATCAGCCCCGAGCTGGTTTGCGCTACCTGCATTGCAGTCTGTGCGAGAGCGAATGGCATTACATTCGTGCCCATTGCACCAGTTGCGGTCAGGACAAAGAGATGACGATTTGGTCGCTAGATGATGCCAAGGCTCAAGTGCGGATCGAAAGCTGCGATGAATGTCATGGCTATACCAAGATGATGTTCGTCGAAAACTCGCCGTCTATGGATGTGGCGGCAGACGATCTCGCAACCTTGATGTTAGACAGTGAGCTAAATGCTAAGGGCTTTGGTGCAACAACACTGAACCCACTGCTACTGGCCCACGAAACCACGTAAGCCACATAGCTTAAACAAATGCGGGAGGGAGTCGGGTTGCTGATCCCTTCCTGCTTTTTATAAACCAATGGCAATAATATAAACAAAATGACACAGATGATGACCCAAGCACCTGAAACACTACAAGTTCTGTACCGAGCTTTGCCTTCAATGGATAGCCTACTTGCAGAGCCTAGTTTTGTGGTATTGCAGCAGTCCTACGGCAAAGCGGCAGTAAAGGCCGCACTGGATACCCAGTTAAAGGCGGCGCGCAGCTTAATCGGCCGTGAGCACTGTTTGCCGACATGGTGTGGCGAGCTTGCGCAATTGCACAGATGTTTGGTTGATCGACTGTCTAATGATTACAGCCACAGCTTAAAACCTGTATGGAATCTCACTGGCACCATATTGCATACCAACCTTGGCCGAGCGCAGCAGTCAGAAGCGGCAATTCGAGCCGTGACTTCTGTTATGCGCTACCCCACACCGCTGGAATTTGAGCTTGCGGCAGGTGAACGTGGTCACAGGGATAATGCAATCAGTGCTTTAATCCAGCGCTTAACGGGTGCCGAGGCTTGTTGTGTTGTGAATAACAATGCCGCAGCTGTGTTGTTGATGCTGTCAGCGGTGGCTGCGGGGAAAGAAGTCATAGTCTCCCGTGGTGAGTTGGTGGAAATTGGCGGCGCGTTTCGCATCCCTGACATTATGCGCCAAGCGGGTTGCACCTTAGTCGAGGTCGGCAGCACCAATCGGACTCACCTTAAGGATTATGAGCAGGCCATTACTGAAAATACCGCTGCGATAATGAAGGTCCACACCAGTAATTATCATATTAGTGGTTTTACTGCCGCAGTGGAGGAGGCAAGGCTGGGTCAGTTATGCCGTGAGCGTGGCATATCACTCATTTCAGATCTTGGCAGCGGTTCACTGACGGATCTGCGCCGCTTTGGCCTAAAACAAGAACCTACGCCCCAAGCCATGCTAGCCGATGGTGTCGATTTAGTCAGTTTTTCCGGCGACAAACTATTGGGTGGCCCTCAGTCTGGTTTGATCGTTGGCAAACAGTCGCTGATTAAGAAGTTACAGAGTCATCCACTAAAGCGCGCCCTGCGTTGCGATAAGCTGATCTTGGCGGCGTTAGAAGCGACATTGATCCACTATCTTAACCCTGAAACCTTAGACATTGAGCTGCCTATTATGGCGAAATTTGCCCGTAGCCAAGAGACGTTATGGCAGATTGGTCGTCGCTTACAGCAAGCTTTGGTTCCACACTTTGAACCTTGTTATCGCATTGAGTTAGTCGAGTGCCAAACACAGGTCGGCAGTGGCTCGCAGCCCGATACTTTTTTACCCTCAGTGGCGTTGTGTTTTACCGCACTCAATGGCGGCAGTTTAAGCCTATTAGAGCAACATTTTAAGCAGGCGGCACGGCCTATCATAGGTCGCATGAGTCAGGACCAACTCAGATTAGATCTGCGCGGTCTTGATAGTGAAGCCGAACTCCTCGCCGAGTTGAGTACGTTAGGTGTGCAGTTGTGATCATTGTGACTGCGGGTCATGTCGATCATGGCAAGAGTACGCTTATTCGCGCTTTGACTGGGATGAATACCGATCGTCTGCCGGAGGAAAAACGCCGCGGTATGACGATCGATCTCGGCTATGCGTTTATGCCGCTTATGGATGGTTCGCGCCTTGCTTTTATTGATGTGCCTGGGCATGAAAAATTTATCAACAACATGCTGGTGGGCGTGAGTCATGCTCGCCATGCCTTACTCGTGCTGGCCTGTGATGATGGCGTTATGCCACAAACCCGCGAACATCTGCAAATTCTTGCGCTCTTACCTTTGCACAGTTTGACCTTAGTGCTAACTAAGCGGGATTTAGTTGATAGTGGCACGGCGGCACAGCTTGTCGCCGACGGACTCTCTTTGCTCGCCGAGTATGGCATTGAGGCCAGTGGTGTTTTTGAAGTGTCGGCGAATAGCACCGCCGACTTAGCATCTCATGGCGTGGCGGCGCTGAAGGCGCATATTCTTGATTTAGGTGAGCAAGAGTCAAAGCGGGCGGAGGATGCCAGCAGCTTTAGGATGACGCTCGATCGCGCCTTTAGTGTGAAAGGTGCGGGTTGTGTCGTGACTGGCACAGTGATCAGCGGCAGCGTATGTGTGGGGGATAGTCTTTTTAGCTCAGGGCAAAAGGCCAAACTCAGAGTGCGAGGCATACATTGTCAGGGACAAGAAGCCCAAAGGGCTGTCACGGGTACACGCGTAGCACTCAATTTAACGGGTATCGATAACCATAGGGAGCCAGAGCGTGGCGATTGGTTGAGCAGTTTGCCTCAAGCCGAGCTCTGTAGCCGTCCTGTTGTGCACATTCGAGCTTTCGATTTTTTAGGCTGTGAGCCATTAGTGCATTGGCAAAATGTCCACTGTCACCATGGCGCTGATCATACTTTAGGTCGAGTTTCCCTGTTAAATGAAGCTGATGAAGAAGGCTTCTGTCTGGCGGAGTTAGTACTCGAAAAGCCACTACTCCTATGCCAAGACGATCGAATTGTCCTGCGACACATTGGGGGTAAACAGACTTTAGGTGCGGGGCGAGTGTTGGCGCTGAAAGTCCCTAATCGTAAGAAACGTACGCCTGAACGAGTCGCGAGATTACTGCAATTAGCACGCTTGGATAATCCTGCCCATGTGGTGGCTTTACTCGGCCAAACTCAGGCGCTAGAGCTTGATGAAATCGCGTGGCGTTGGCAATTAACCGACGAAGGGCTGGCAATGCTGTTAGCCCAAGCGGGTTTAGTCCGTTTTGGGGCATTTGCTGTAGCGACAAGTTTACTTGAGCAAGAAAAACAACAGTTTATTACTTTACTTAGCGAGTTCCATCAACAGCATCCCGATCAACTTGGGCTTGGGCGTAATCGCCTGCAACGCATGAGCCATAGCGCTTTGCCGCCCGAATTAGCCAATAAAGTGCTCGATACGCTTTGCCAAGAAGGTCGCATGGTGCTGCGTGGTGCCTTGTTGCAGCTCGCTGAACACAAAATAGTGCTAGATGCTGAGGCGCAGCATTGTTGGCAGGCGCTTGCGCCTTGGCTGGCACAGCAAACAGCCCCTGTATGGGTCACCGAAATGGGCGAATACCTTGAGCTTGAACCTGCCAAATTAAGGCTGCTGTGTTTCCAGCTGGTGCAGCAGGGGTTTATTACTGCAGTGGTGAAAGACAGGTATTTGCTCAGCGAACAAATCTGTTACTACGCCAGCTTAGTGCGTACTCATATTGCAGAACACGGCAAGCTCGAAACGGCAGAATTTAAAGATATGGTTGGGCTTGGGCGTAAGGTGAGTATTCAACTGCTTGAGTTCTTTGACAGAAGTGGTTTTACCCGTAGGAAGTATCGCAGTAATAGCCGAGAAGTTCGGGATGCGGAGTTGTTTTTTTCCCATGAGAATTGGCGGAAGAACATAGGAGTCGAACCTACCCAGGACTGCTGGCAGCCCTACCCGGATTTGAAATCCGGACGCCTCACCGGAGACGACGTTCTTCCAATAGAAGACCTAGGGATAGTAGAAAATGCGTAAAGATGATTCAAGGCGATTCTTATTTAGTTTATGGGTTTGTGATACAAGTCTTAAATTGTCATCAAACTAATTGTTTTTATTTGGTTTTATAGTTTTAAAGGGGCGCTATGGAATATCATTCACATGAAGTGGTGACAGAAAGAAACGTGATCTTGTTAGAACATGGGCACGCATCTGAGCTGACAGACTACTTAGCTAATGAAGTGCGGGTCGCACTGGTCTATAACGGCATAGCGCATACCGTGATGTTGGCGAGCCCTCAAGATTTAGAAGCCTTCGCTATTGGTTTTACGTTATCTGAACGTATCGTTTCCCATATCAATGATATCAAAGGGGTGGAGCTCGAGTTCACCAGTGAAGGCGTGTTGATCCAAGTGGAAATCAACCAACGATGCTTTATGGAACTCAAGCAACAAAGGCGCAATATGGCGGGGCGCACAGGTTGTGGATTGTGCGGTGTTGCCCAGCTCGAAGAGGCCGTCAAGCCTGTGATGCGGGTGGACTCAGATGCCAGATTCGATATCGAACACTTACAGGTTGCACTTGGGCAAATTCAAGATAATCAACAACATTTTAAGCTGACGGGCGCCACTCATGCGGCCATGGGGCTTAACCATCAAGGACAGATCATCGCCGCCTATGAGGATATAGGCAGGCATATCGCACTAGACAAGCTAATTGGCGCCTTTTCCGCTCACAATGTGGAACGTCCTGTGGCCGTATTGCTCACCAGTCGCGCGAGTTTTGAAATGGTGCAAAAGGCCGCTAGTGCCAATATCCAAATTCTGTTTGCTATGTCCGCCGTGACTTCACTGGCGTTGGAATTAGCAGAGAAAAGCAATATCACGCTTATCGGTTTTTGCCGTAATGGCAGGGCAACGCTTTACACCCACGGTTATCGCCTGTTGGGGCAGCAGTGTGTCAGCTTAGCTAAAGCCATTTAAGCGTGAGGCCACTTGAGATTGAGGTTGTCGAACGACTTCAATCATTCTGGCACACAGGTTATAAGCGCATTGCGCTTATTTTTTATAGTCTCGTTCATTAGGGTAATGACATGACATGGCAACAATTTAAACAAGAATATTTGGTCCGTTTTTGGGCGCCTATGCCAGCGGTTATCGCTGCAGGTATCCTTTCTACTTACTATTTTGGTTTGACGGGAACCTTCTGGGCTGTTACTGGGGAATTCACTCGTTGGGGTGGTCATTTACTGCAGTTTTTAGGTGCAGAACCAGAAACTTGGGGTTATTTCAAAGTGATAGGTCTGCAGGGCTCTCCTCTAGATCGTATCGACGGCATGATGATTATCGGTATGTTTGGTGGTTGTATTGCTGCTGCGCTTTGGGCCAATAACGTCAAACTGCGTATGCCACAGAGCCGTATCCGTATTGCTCAGGCACTGATCGGCGGCATTATTGCTGGCTTTGGTGCCCGTTTAGCTATGGGTTGTAACCTTGCCGCCTTCTTCACGGGTATTCCGCAGTTCTCTTTACATGCTTGGTTCTTTGCTTTGGCGACTGCGGCAGGTTCTTACTTTGGTGCAAGATTTACCTTACTACCTATGTTCCGTATTCCGATAAAACTGAAAAAGGTAAATAAAGCGACTTCAATCAAGCAGGACGAAAACCAAGCTAGACGTCGTTTCCGTATCGGTATGTTGGTGTTTGTAGGCATCGTCGGTTGGGGGTTATTGACTATGTTCAATGCGCCAAAACTCGGCATTGCTATGCTCTGTGGTGTTGGTTTTGGTTTATTAATCGAACGGGCCCAAATCTGCTTTACCTCAGCGTTTCGCGATATGTGGATCACTGGTCGTACTCACATGGCGAAGGCGATTATCTTAGGTATGGCGGTCAGTGCGATAGGTATTTACAGCTATGTGCAACTGGGTGTGCCACCTAAGATCATGTGGGCTGGCCCTAATGCGGTGATCGGCGGCTTACTGTTTGGTTTTGGTATTGTACTGGCTGGTGGTTGTGAAACGGGTTGGATGTATCGTGCAGTCGAAGGCCAAGTGCATTTCTGGTGGGTGGGCTTAGGTAACGTGTTGGGTTCAACCTTACTGGCGTATTACTGGGATGATATCGCTCAGCCATTAGCAACGAACTGGGACAAAGTGAATTTACTGACCAGCTTTGGCGATAAAGGCGGATTATTGCTGACCTATGTGCTGCTGGGGCTCTCCTTTGGCGCTATGTTGCTGTGGGAAAAACGTTTCTTTGCTCGTAAGGCGAAGCGTGATGAACAATTGCTAGCGGAGGCGGCGTAATGGCTCAATATATTCCAGATTATCAACTCGATATGGTGGGTGAACCTTGCCCTTATCCCGCAGTGGCTACCCTTGAGGCTATGCCAAAGTTAAAGCCCGGTGAAATTCTCGAGGTGATTAGTGACTGCCCGCAGTCTATTAACAACATTCCCCTCGATGCTAAAAATCATGGTTATAAAGTGCTGGAAATTGAGCAGAATGGTCCGACTATTCGTTATCTGATCCAGCGTTGAGGATAGGACTATGTTGACTATTCTCAGTGGCTTAGGTATTGGCTTAGCCATGGGGTTTGTGATGCAAAGGGGGAGATTTTGTATGGCGGGCGGGATCCGCGATACCTATCTGCAACGGGACTTTACCATGGTGATCGCTATTTTGATTGCCATCAGCATCCAAAGTCTAGGGCTGTTCCTGTTTTACGAATGGGGTTGGGTTAAATTGCCAGAAGGGCATTTCCCTTGGTTGGCAACCTTAGTCGGTGGTGTATTGTTTGGTGTGGGTATGGCAGCAGCGGGAAGCTGCTCCACTGGTGCCTATTACCGCGCTGCCGAAGGGTTGGCTGCCAGTGTGATGGCCGTTCTCGGTTTTATTGCTGCCAGTAAATTAGTGCGTCTCGATGAGTTGAAAGGTCTACTTAAACCTTTTAAACAGCATCAACTTGAGGACCAAACGCTCTATCAAACTCTGGGCGTTTCCCCTTGGGTGATCGTGCTTGTCCTCGTATTACTCACATTGTGGTTGGCATTGGGTTATCTCAAACGCCGCAAACGTCCGGTTGCACTGATGGCACCCCGTAAAACGGGTTTAGCTCATTGGTTGTTTGAAGCGCGCTGGCATCCCTTTGTAAGTGCTTTGCTGATTGGTTTACTGGCGCTACTTGCATGGCCTGCAAGTCTTGAAAGTGGCCGTGTAGGCAGTGTTGGGATAAGTGGCCCGAGTGCGCAGTTATGGGATCTTGTCACCACAGGTAACACTAAGTTCTTTAGTTGGCCTGGATATTTTCTCTTGGGATTATTTGTAGGTGCCTTTATCGCTGCTCGGGGCAGTGCTGAGCAGCGCTGGCGCTACCCAGGTCATAAAGTGGTGTTATTTGGGTTTATTGGTGGCCTGTTGATGGGTGTGGGGAGCGGGCTTGCCGGAGGTTGCATGCTTGGTAATGCGCTCGTTGGCACGGCTTATTTGTCGTGGCAAGGCTGGCTATTTATCCCTGCTATTTTATTTGGCAGTTGGTGCTTTAACTATTTTGCGCTACTGAGGCCAATGCGTCTTGCGCAGATTTAACGTTTATAAAGGAGCTGTATATGGAACAGTATCTCGACACAACGGGTAAACTATGCCCTTTTCCTTTAATTGAGTTACAACGCTTAATTGCGAGTCTTGAGGCTGGCGATAAAGTGGTACTGGATTACGATTGTGGCCAAGCAACTGAGAATATTCCCCGCTGGGCGGCTGAAGCCGGGCATGAGGTGACCCACTTTGCCCAGAAGGGCGATGCTGCTTGGACTATGACGATTCAAAAGGGCTAACTCGTCCTCAACTAAAAAGCGCTGCATTTGCAGCGCTTTTTGATCTTAGCCTTGGCAATCTACTGGCAGATATTCATCCGGAATACCGTTGCTGCTGCAAACCCAAGTGATATTATTTTGCTCATCAACTTGAGGCGATAGATAGACTTCATAGCCTTGATAATCCCCGAGTGCTTCGCTTCCTATAAAACCGACTATGCCATCTGTGTACAGATTAAATGTCGCAATCTGCTCGTCCGTGAGTCCAAGCACATCCAATTCGGTTGGCCAAGCTTTGTTGGTTTGATAGTAACCGACTAAGATGTCAGTGATCGGTGCCAGTGCTTGATGTTGCTGGTCGATACTGGCGATGGCCAGTGCCGCATCGGGTACATTCAATGCTGCTGGTGTGGCTTCGGTCGTGGTTGGTGCCTCATAACTCGTGGTGGCACCCATTTTCTCTTGATAGTCCTTATACGCTGGCAACGCGACTGCTGCAGCAATACCAATAATCGCAGCGAAGATTATCAATCCACCGCCTGCTGTGCCTAAACGTGGCATAAAGAAGCTGAGTACATAGGCCCATGCACTGCGTGATGGCGGTGCATATTCCACTCCTTGTGCTTTGGCTTGGACTCTTGCCATGCGCTTAGTCAACCAAGGATAGCTGCCATTAAGCTCGTGCAGCGACATCCAAAAACCACTCGACTCACTGGCTTGGCGGATATATTGCTCCACATTCATACGTTTCCATTGCTCGACACCAGCGGCTAACACAGCAACGGCATTTGTGGCTGAACGTAAGCTGTTGCAGCAACGTAATCCGTGGAGATCGCAGGTATATTCACAGGCGCGAGAATAAGCCGCACCTACTAAAGGTAACCAAGTGGCGAAGACTAAGAAGGGCGCTTTACCTATATGATTGCGGCGAATATGGCCTAACTCGTGGCCGATATAGAAGTTGAGCGCATCTTTATCTGACTCAAGCGCATCCACAATCGATGAAAATAGCACTATATAGTTGCGACCGAGGAAGCGTGTCGCCAGTGCGTTTAACATGCCATCAGCTGCCAATAAGTAAGCGCGTGGTGGCTCGCGCATTTCTAAACGTTCGCAACACGCTAAATATTGTTTATGTAATTCAGGAAACTGCTCTGCATTGATTTCGACAGCCGTGCCTTTTAAGTAGCTGATAAAGGCGGAGTGGCTAAAGAGATAAATAATGAAAAACATCAACACATAGAGCAGCGCCATGCCAAAAGTGCCTATGATCAATGCCGCCCAGACGATCCCAGAAATAATAGCTAACAGAGTGAACAGCGATTTTTCCTTCGAATAGACAATATCTGTCATTTGAATGGGATTCTCGTTCCCTGCGGTAATAACTTGTTCCATGTTGATCCTTTTCCTTGTGAAGAGACAAACGGCGTGAAAATAGTCAATTTTACTCGAAAATTCAACCACTATCGCGTGCAAAGCAAAAAATTAACCGTTTTGACATTCAGTTTAATCAGCTATGCGCAAATTGGAGTAGGTCGATTTCATCAGGATTTTGTGGTTTTTTAGCGCTAGAGAGTCCGATTATGCAGGCGGACACAGATTGGTAAGTGGCTTTAGTCTCTGGGCATTTTCCTCGCAGCGCACTAGAATTAGGTGTTTTCGCAGCATATCGGCTGAGGGTTAAGTCTTAAGTTAGAACCGAGATAAAAGTAAATCACATCACTAGGAGTACACTTTAAGGCATGGTTCTTCAAGGCAGAGTGCTTTGAGTCAGGCTCGGTTAAGCCTATATAGGGTTAGCTATGGCAAGCGTTAAAACAAACCACAGAAATACAAAGGAATTGAGATGGCTAAGTTGACAAATAAGATGATAAGTAATCGATTGGGTTTCAAATGGTACAGTGCCGCAGGCGTGATGGTTAGCGCGTTAAGTGCGGGAGTAATGGCGGCTAATGCACCTTCTTTTGACTGCACGAAAGTGAATGCTGGCAGTATTGAAGACATGGTCTGTAAGGATGCAGGGCTGAACCAACTTGATAATCAGTTAGCTAAGGTTTATAGCCAAGCGCTTGAAAAAGCGAAGAATGAACAACCTCCTACTTTAAAGGCGATGCAACGTGGTTGGGTGAAAGGCCGTAATGAATGCTGGAAGAGCGACGATAAGCACGCGTGCATTGAATCTAGCTATCAAACCCGCATTGCCGAACTGCAGGCACAATATCGTTTAGTCGATATGACCGGCCCAGTGTTTTATGCCTGTGACGGCAATCCAGCTAACGAAGTTGTCGTGACTTATTTTAAAACCGAACCTGCCACCCTGATTGCTGAACATGGTGATAGTACTTCATTAATGTTTGTGCAACCCAGCGGCAGCGGCGCTAAGTATCAAGGCCGCAATGAAAGCCTATGGGAACATCAAGGCGAAGCGAAAGTGGTTTGGGGCTACGAAGCACCAGAAATGATCTGTAAACTGGTGACTAAATAGGATTGATTTAAGGTCGCCATGAAACAAGCTCTAGTGCATATCGCCTTAGTCGTAAGAGATTACGACGAGGCGATTGATTTTTATGTGAATAAATTAAAATTTGAATTAGTCGAAGACACTTATCAAGCCGAGCAAGATAAGCGCTGGGTCGTTGTTGCCCCACCGGGTTCTAAGGGCGCGTCTATCTTGTTAGCGCGGGCGTCTAAACCTGAGCAGTTCAATTTTATCGGTAATCAGGCGGGTGGTCGGGTGTTTTTATTCTTGAATACCGATGACTTTTGGCGTGATTATCGCCGTATGGTCGCCGATGGCGTGGAGTTTGCGCGCGAGCCGCAAGAACAAGACTATGGCACAGTCGCTGTGTTTAAAGATCTCTACGGTAACTTATGGGATTTACTGCAATTGAATGATGAACATCCTATTGCTCACAGGTTAGCGTATCGGGAATCAGGATTAGAAGTTAACCCCTAATCCTAAGGTGTAGCTGGTATCTCTCGTATTGCCTATCACAGTTTTAGTGTCATTGAAGTCATATTTAAATGACAAATAAATCCGCTGAGTTAGCAGATATTTAAGTCCTACTGTCGAGTTTGAGATGTAATCAATCGAAGGCATATCTGGGAAGGCAATTTGCAGATCGGCATAGGACTCTAAAATGCCACCAAACCAATATTGTTTATAGTTAAGTGAGGCCGCCCAAGCATTTAGTTCTTGTTTAAAGGACTGTTGTTCAAGCCAAAAATGGTTGTAGGTTACGACGAAGTCTAATTTATCGCGCCCAGCACCCCAAAAGCGATAACCAGGACCGAGCGCTGCATAATAGCTATGGCTATCGATGCCGAGTTTATCTTCTTCATAAAAATCTTCCTGACGTAACAGCCAATGCTCATTGAGTAGATAGTCTAATGAATAATGTCCTTCGAGGGTGTTGCGCTTAGTCACGTCATCTTCGGTTTCGTAGCGCACTTCGGTCTTGAGATTATGTCGCCATTGCAAGGTTTCCGCTGTGATATCGCCTTTGATATGTAGCTTCTGACTATTTTTCTTGTTTTTGGTGACATCAAGTGTGGTTTCTACACTACCGTTAAAATTCCAATCTGAGTTTGCATAGTGCTGCGAAAATCTCAACTCACTCACGGGAGTGTGCTGGTTATTAATTAATACCATGCCATGTTCATTAGAGGCTTGAATTCTTATGTCCTGTATGGAACGACTGACACTCCAAGGTCTAGTATCTGTGACTTCGAGGCTGAGAATGGCACTGCGTTGAATGGTAATTTTAGGGGCATAACTGGTGTTGATGATGAGATTTTGATCGTTAAACTCTTTAATTTCACCGCTAATTTTATCGCCATTGATCAAAAAAACTGTGTCGGCATAACACAAGGGGCTGACACTGCAGAGCGTAGCAACAAGGTACAATGCTGGATTGGATATCAGATTATGCATCTTGCTCGTGGGCTCAAAATAAAGGGAGAGTAAGTGTTGTCATTCTACTCGAACACAGGCTCTACAAAGCAATAACATTTGATAAAAGTGTTGATAAGGGATTGAAAACGGGTTTGCAATCCCTTACTTCTTGGCCATGTTAGCGTGAGTTAATTTCGGTGATTGTGAGGTTAATGAGCTGCTTCTGCCATTGGGATTTATCTATGCCTTCGACCCAAATGACGCTGCTTTTACGCTGTTCGCCTTTGCGTAGATAGGTCTCAGGCATACGGAAAATGGCTTCCCACACTTCGAGTTTTTCGGTTTTGAGCAAAGTACCATTATCGGCGAAGAAGCTAGCTTCAACTTCAACTAAGGTAACGTGTTCATTGCTGGTGCTGGCGAGATCGAAGCTGAGTCCGAGTTTGTCGCCTTTCCATTGACCTTCAGCAAAGCTGACTTTGATCCCATCTTTTGCCGTTGAGCCTAATAGCTCAGGTTGGGTAATCGCAGTGGCGGTCAATGTGGTGACTGGCGCAGCAACAGTTTGAGTGGTAACTGCGGCACTTGGGACACTGGCAACATTGCTCGATGCACTTGCTACGGCTGTAGCGGCTAAGGCATTGGGCGCGGCTTTGGTTTCAGTGATCACGTATTCCCAGGTAAAGTCGTCTTTGAGCCTGACTTGGGCGCCATTTTCTAGGGTGATATTGGCTACGTCGGCGGCCATAACCGATGATGTTAGCAATAACAATGAGCTAAGTGCGCTAAGGCGTAATGAAGTGTGCATTAATTTTCTGGCTCCGATATCCGTCTGAGTCAATATTCTGCCCTAACATAAACAATTTGCCGCATGTTAGTCACTGTCTAAGTCGTGTTTTGATGAATAAAGTGGATTAATGGCGAGATTTTAACGCTAGTACAGATTGAGCTAGCTGACTGTGGCACTATTAGATAGGTGTACATGAGCGGTATGCTCAATGAATAAAGTAACAGGAGATTAAGATGCAGATGAAACATGGAATTTATGGCTTAGTGATTGGATTGGCATTTAGTACTGTCACTTTGGCTGCTGAAGCACCGAAAGTGGGTTGCGCGGCGAAATTAGATGCTATTAGTGCCGAACTTGCCCAAGCAAAAGCGGCAGGTAATAAGCATAAAGTCGCGGGACTTGAAAAGGCCTATGACGAAGTTTCAACCCATTGCGACGATGATAGCTTATACGCCGAGCGAGTCGCTAAAGTTGAGGCCTTAGAGGAAAAACTCACCGAGCGCCAAAACGAATTGGCCAAAGCCATAGAAGAAGGTCGTTCTATGGATAAAATCAACAAGAAACGCAATAAAGTCGCCGAAGTCGAGGCTGAACTTGCTAAGGCGCGAGCCGAGCTAACGCAATAAATAGCTCAAGCCCAAGTTCAAGCTCAAGCCCAATCGCTAGGAGCTTAGCCCGCGTAACCTATGCTTAAAATAGTGGATTCTGTGCTGGAGTTATAACCGGCACTCAGTATGAAGTGCTCAGTGATTCGATATCTTAGCCCAGCTTCTGCGCCCCAACGGGTTGTTTTATCTTCTTCCCATGTGGGTTTGCCATCGACAATTTTGGGTGAAATGTTATTCGTGTAAGACACAGTGCTGATATAGCCGCTGCCTCCGGCATAAAAGCTTAAATCTGCCGTTAAGCTGTAGCTTAAGCCTAAGCGGAAGAGGCTTTCTTGGCGATAGGACTGCGCGGGTTCTGGCACGATAATATCGGTTTCACGACTGCGGGCATAGCCTAGGTAATAACCCCATTGTTGGTAATTATTATCGAAATGATAGGGGGCGATTGTAATGCCATAGAGATTATCTGTGGCGGGAATATAATCGAGCATGAGAGCGATATAAGGTGCATTGGCAGTTTCGTCTGATTTATCTGGCCTAACTAATTGCTTAGAAGTGCTATATTCGGCCGCTTGAAGCGGTTGGCATAGGCTCAGGAGTCCAATGCTAAGACAGGCTAGCGTATATGAATGACGACACATGGGATGGTTTCCTTAGGGATAGGGGAAATATTGTTCATTTTCCTGTGTGCGGGGTCAATTCAAAATGCTAAAATCTCTTTTAAAATAAGTATTTGTAAATATTTTGTGTTTTGATTTGAGTGTTTTCTAGGGTGATATTTAACCGAGGTTAACTCGGCAGTTACCTTTGTATGGGTTTGTTGCGCTAGCGCCTACGTTGGAGTGAAATTGTGGATCAGGAAATAAGGCTCGAAATTTCGGCATGGTTAGCGGGCTTTGGGATTGATAGCCAACCCTCTGATGGAATATCGACCACAGTTATGGTCATTGCTTGCTTACTGTTAGCGAGCATCGCTTATTTTATTGTCCGACGCGTGGTGATTCGTGCGGTGAATATGGTGATCCTGCGCTCTAAGGCGACGTGGGACGATGTATTCATGCGTTATAAGGTACTTGAAAAGCTGGCCATGCTTGTGCCCGCTATCGTACTTAATCTATTGGTGCCAATCGCGCTGACTGAGCATCCACTGCTAAGCGGGCTAGTCGACCGATTACTGAGTATTTGGTTAGTGGTGCTGATTATCCGCGCTATGTATGCAGGTATGGATGCGGTTGATGAAATTTCAGATGTGAATCTGGTGAGTCGGCGCTTGCCTGTTAAGAGTTTCGTACAGTTAACTAAGCTATTTTTATTCTTTGTTGGGATTATCGTTTCTATCTCAATCTTGGCCGATCAATCACCTGTGTACTTCCTCAGCGGCTTAGGTGTGGCAACGGGTTTTGTGATGTTAGTGTTCCGCGACACTATCTTAGGTTTTGTGGCGGGCATTCAGTTAGCGGCAAACCGTATGGTGAGTAAAGGCGACTGGATCCAGATGGACAAATACGGCGCCGACGGTGCGGTAGAAGAAGTCTCGCTGACCACAGTGAAAGTGCGTAACTGGGACAAAACCATCACTATGATCCCTGCTTATGCCTTAGTGTCGGATGCGTTTCGCAACTGGCGGGGTATGTCTGAGTCGGGTGGTCGCAGGATCAAACGCGCGATCAATATCGATATCAACAGTATAAAGTTTTTGACCGAGGAAGAGCGCGAACGTCTCAGTAAGATCAATTGCTTAAAAGAATATTTCCCCGCAAAAATAAATGAAATTCGTGAGGCGAATGCCAGAGTCTCTGACCTTGATATGAAAGTGAATGGTCGCCATTTGACTAACGTTGGCACCTTCCGCGCTTACCTGCAGGAATACCTACAGCGTCACGATAAGGTGCACAAGGACATGACCCTAATGGTGCGGCAGCTCGCGCCAACCACAGAGGGTCTACCGATCGAGATTTATATCTTCACTAACGACACTCGCTGGGCATTTTATGAAGCGATACAAGCGGATATCTTCGACCATATTTTTGCGATATTGCCTGAGTTTGGTCTGCAGGCATTCCAAGCGCCAACGGGCAACGATATTCGTAGCTTAAAATCGGTGAAGGTCGAGGGTTAGTCTCGACTGATCAGAATCGCGGCTAAGGTAAGAAATACACCGCCGCTGGTTCTGTCAAACCAATGCAGCTTGTTGCTCGCCTTTAGGCTGGGCGCAAGCACATTGGCCATGCTGGCGTAAATCATCACAAAGCTAAAATCCACTATGGCCCAAGTGGCTGCCAGTATCATAAGTTGCGGTAATTGCGGCGCGGCAAGATCGATAAATTGCGGAAACAGCGCGGCAAAAAACAGTAAATCCTTGGGATTACTGATCCCCACTAGAAACGCCTGCTGATAAAGTTGTCTTGGCGTGCCTTTGCCTTTTGATTGGCCGATCTCAAGGGGTTGAACTTGGTTCTTAGTCAACAACAACTTGATGCCTAAAAACACTAAATAGGCTGCGCCACACCATTTTAGCAAGGTAAAACCGTATTCTGAGGTGCTGATAATGGCGCCTAATCCCGCCGCTGACGCCATCATCAAGACTAAAGCGGCACTCACACTGCCAAGGCCTGTGGCTATGCTGCGCATCTTGCCGAAATGGATCCCGTTGGACATAGACAACATAGCGATGGGGCCGGGTGAGATCCCAATCAATACAATGGCCAAGAGATAGAGTAACCAAGTTTCGGGTTGCATGTGTGCCGCTCTAAATAGGGGGAAAGATTAATGCTTCGTGCTCGCCACAAAATCAGGGATCACCTTAGGATGACGGCCTTTAATGGTGCGATAGAAGCTCAAAATCTCGTGCATGTCGGTCGCGATATCACCACTGGGCTGCAATGGCGTACGGATAACGACAGTGCGGCGGCTAAAGTCTAAGCCAACGGGAGTGATAGGTACGTGAGCCTTACAGGCAATATGGTAGAAGCCGCACTTCCAGCGCGTCACTGGGCTACGGGTGCCTTCGGGCGCCAACGCTAGCTTATAATCGGTTTTCGATTCAAACAGCTGTACGGCAGCATCGACTAAGTTATTGTTTTTGCTTCTATCCACTGGGCTGCCGCCAATGGCGCGGAAGAACCAGCCCCAAGGCGGGATAAAGAGTTGGTGTTTACCGAGAAAGTGAATTCGAGTGCCCAGAGCACCACGAGCTAAGATGCCTACGATGAAGTCCCAGTTACTGGTATGCGGCGCGACTATAATGATGTATTTAGCGCTGTCGGGCAGTTGGCCTTCTATCTGCCAGCCTGAAAGCTTAAGTAGCCAACGGCAAAGTGGTGTAAACATAGTTCGGTGCCCAGAGTCGAAAAATTAATAATATCATCAGCTTTTTTAGATTTTAAACTGGCTTAAACAAGATAGTCTGTACTTAATTCGCGATATACCCAAACAACCTCAAGATGCAGGATTCAGCGGGAATTGAACGCATTTTAGGCAAGGCGGCTATTTGCGGACCTAGTGGACTAAGTTAAAAATAGCCAACACGGCATAAAATGCGTTAAAACCCGCCGGGACGGAGCGCCTAGGGCACCCCACTTCCGTGTTGCATCAATTCAAAAGGTGGTCGACATTCTTTCATTGAAGCGCCTTGAATTGGTGTACCCTAGACGCTCTGAAACTCGTATCTTGAGGTAGCTTGGGTATAATACAGTTTAACCTGATTGATTGTGGGGGAACGATACTATGTTGAAAAATGGACTATTAAACAAGGTTATCTGGCAGCGTGTTTTTGCGGCACTGTTACTCTTGCTGACTTGTCATGTTAATGCGGTGCCGACGGATGAAATTACGCAGATGCTCAAAGGCCAAGAAGACGCCTGGAATCGCGGCGATCTCGATGCTTATATGCAAGGCTATTGGAAGAATGATCAACTGCGTTTTGTCTCTAATGGTAAGTTTCGTTTTGGCTGGGAAGAAACTCTCGCTGCCTATAAGAAAAATTATCCAAATAAAGAAGCGCTTGGTGAACTGAAGTTCACTATCAAAGAAATCAAAATGCTCAGTAATTACGCCGCTATGGTTGTTGGGCGCTGGGATTTACGGCGGATAAAAGATGCCCCAACGGGCGTGTTTACTCTGTTGATTGAAAAAATCGACGATCGTTGGGTGATCACTATGGACCACAGTTCAGACTAAACCGTGTCCTTTACACTCAGTGCTGCACAGCAGTTCAAATTAGATTTGCAATAATAAACAGTCTGGTTTGGTGGGCGGCTCGGCGGGCAGGGGTAAATGGAAATCCTGCTGTCCAAGCTGTCTACCTTTGCCATCGTATCTCACTTCGGTGAAATGCATACCGCCCTCAGCATCTTCAAGCAGAATGCTGGTGGAGCGGGTGCCATAGTCGGGGTGACGAATATAAATCGCAGCTAAACGCCGTTCCCACTCGATCCCCACTCCCGTATTCGGCAGCTCATTATCTTGCGGCTGGGAATCGTCTTTCATTAGTTGTAACAGTACTTGCACTTCTATACTGCTGGACTGGCTGATTGCCGCTTCTAACGCCTGCTGTCCCTTCGCCATTTTCGGCCAAATATCATCGAGTGCACCATTGCTAATGGCATGAAATCCATCGGCAAGTTTTACTGTGTCTTTATTGATACTGTTAAAACAATATAAGTCAGTACCTTGGCCGAAGATGAGATTGAACGGCTGATAATTGTCGCTATGTTCAACGAGCCAATTAGGGCACACGAGCGACCCTGAGTTGAGCGTCATAGTAATTAGCTCGCCACGACTACGCATGGCTTCAGGGTTCTTTTGCGGAACGCGCAGATTGGTTACGCCAGCGATTTGTCCTTGTTTATTGATACCAAACCAAGTGCCACCGGCCTGCAGATCTTTACCCGCGAGTATGTTTTCTTCCGGCGGCCAAAAATGCGCTGGCGCAGTTGGTCTATGATGAAACTCATCGCGGTTGGCACAGATGATTAAGGGATACTTAGGATGGGCATTAATGGCGACAAAGAGTATGCACATAGCAGGCTAAATTAATCCAAAGGTAGATTAACTTAGCCTGTCTGCTCACAAATGAACAGCGTTAGTGGTGCGAGTGCTTATCTGTTTTTGCGTGTTCATGTGCATGTTTATTGGCACTAGGTGTCACAACAGGTTTCTGCTCGTCTGTGTGCGAAGCGCTAGATTCATGAGTATGTGTATTCTCGTGGGAATGCCTATGGGCGTGACTATGCGTATGAACTGCAGGTTTGCTGAGCATTAAGCGGCGTAAAAATTTACGTGGACCTAAGCGCAGTAAGCTGGCGGCAAACAACCCTGAGAGGATCAGTAGAGCAATTAAGTTCACGACTTCAGGCAAGGTAAATAAGGAGAACCATAGTGGCAAGCGTAATGCTGCGGCTAAGCTCAGCGCAATAATACTCAGTAATATCGCCCTTTGCGTCCATGTCATTAACTTAAGCTGAGCTATGTTGAGCACAGGTGCAGCAATCAGCGGCATCATAATCGCAATAGGATTCCAGCCACTATAGGCCAGTGCAAGAGCGAGGACGGCGGCGCCTAAGTTGCAGAAACGCATAGGTAAAAATACAAGCAATAGCACAACAACCTGTAGCAATGGATTGCTTAAGGGTATTGAAGGGTGGCCAATTAAATTCACTAATACTAGGCTGAGTAAAATCCAAGGTGCGCTGCGATCGACTAAATGAGCAAAGCCGAAACGCAGTGAATTGCTGGGTAATTTAGTGTGTGGATCGGTAATGGTGACGTTAGCATGGCTTAAATACGCACTCAGAATAAACACTACAAGCAATTGGAATAATGCTAACCAAGGACCAAGAAGTAGAGCTGTGATCACTAAGGCTTCAGGCCCAGCTAAGCGTTGGAACCAGCGACGGGCTAAACTGCTATCCTGCGGCGTCAAACCTAATTTAAAGCGCAGCGCAGCCGCACCATAGCTCAGCAGCAACACGGGTGCGAGCTTTAATAGCCAAGTTATTAATTGCTCTGTGCTGTGATCATGGTGGGCATGTTCGTGGCCGCCTGAATCCTTTAATAGCAACATCACGAGTAAGCCGATGCCGAGCAAACTACCTATGCCAGCTTGGTATTCATATTTGCCTTGCGTATCACTTTCATGCTGACCATGGGGTTGATGTAGTACCACATGCAGAATTGTGCCTGTAATAAAGGCTTGTAAGTAGACAGTGTCATCGATATTTAAATAAGGAAGTAGTTGCTCACCGGCGAAATAGCCTATGCCTGTAAATAGCATCTGGGCTGCAAAGATCATGAGTGTCCAACGTGTTCCGAGATGGGGTTTAAGTATCCACCATACTGCAAAACCGACGGGTAATTGGTGGAGTATGACACCAAGAGCTAGCAGAATGGAGTTATCGTCTTGCTGCGCCAAAACCATAGCGGTGCCATCGGTGATGGTATGCAGTAATAAGCCACCAATACCCAAGAAAAGCGTAAAATTATGGGTGACTTCTGAATAACGGTGAAATAGGCGTTCGCTGGCGGTAGGCCCCCAGATGCCGAGGAGTACAAAGACGATCGCAAGCATGCCACCATGCTCGAGTAATTCTGGCAAGATGTGGATCAGCACTAATCCGCCTAATGAGACGAATATAAAACCATCGAGCCCCTTTTGTAAGCCACTACTCGATGAGAAGTAGCGATAAAACAGAGGGCCAATTAAGAGTGCGATACAGCTAGCAAGAAGATAGAGCATGGATTCCACGGAAAATTTGCTGAAAAAACGCCATAGTATACCAGCTGTAAAGCAAAGTGAGCAGTGACTTGCAGGCAATTTACTCAACTGACATTTTATACTGTGTTTTGAAGGGGAGAATTTTATTCACTTTGACCATTCTGCGGAGAAATTTTCGGATCTAACTCGAGAAAAGGTACTATACCCAAGCTACCTGAATATACGAGTTTCAGAGCGCCTAGGGTGCTTCAATTCAAGGCGCATCAATGACAGAATGTCGGCCACCTTTTGAATTGTTGCAACACGGAAGTGGAGCTCCCTAGGCGCTCCGTTCCGGCGGGTTGTAACGTACTTTATGCCGTGTTGGTTATTTTTAACTTAGCCCACTAGGTCCGCAAATAACCGCAATCGCCATGGATGGCGTGAATGCCATTTATGCAGGAGCAATAAAGGGCCTTGCCTAAAGTGCGTTACATTCCCGCTGAATCCTGCATCTTCAGGTTGTTTGGGTATATAATATGGGCCTATGTTGGCTTGGGTGTTGATACGTTAAATGGATATATTTTCTGCTGCGGTAATGTTGTTTCTGATCATGGACCCTTTGGGGAATTTGCCGATTTTTGCATCGATTCTGCGACATATCGATCCCAAGAAACGTCGTAAGGTACTGATCCGAGAGTTACTTTTCGCCTTAGTGATCATGCTGTCTTTTCTTTATGCGGGTGAAGCCATTTTAAGTTTCTTAAATCTTCGTTCCGAATCTGTGAGTATTGCAGGCGGTATTATTCTGTTTTTGATCGCGATTAAGATGATCTTCCCCCAACCCGGTGGTGTCGTTGGATTAGCCGCGGGAGAAGAGCCTTTTATCGTGCCTATGGCTATTCCCTTGATGGCTGGCCCATCGATTCTTGCAGCCTTGATTTTACTGGCGCATACCGATAGCTCACGTATGGGCGATTGGACCATAGCGTTAGTGTCAGCTTGGGGGGCGAGTGCGGTGATCTTAATGTTTTATAAACTTTTCACCCGTGTGCTGGGGGAAAAGGGGCTCACAGCGGTCGAGCGTTTGATGGGTATGGTGCTGGTCATGATCTCAGTGCAAATGTTCCTCGACGGTATTTCAAACTATCTGAAAACCGCTGGCTAACTTTATCTAGTTTGATCAAAACGAAACCGTATTAACGTTGTTAATGCGGTTTTTTTATGGCTGAGATTTGGCTTGGAATTGAGTCAGCACAGAGGTTTGCTGAGTATTTGCTGACAAAAGTGCAAATCTTACCTGCGAACAGGTGTATCAAGTTGTTACTGAGGTGCAGTGCTGCTAATGTCGAAAAATCTGTCTCTATCACTTGAAGACGGATAAACCCTGAGTAGGTTACTCATTAAAGGTAATTTGTCTTAATGCAAAGAGACACTAGTCTTAATAAATAGAATGGCGTTGGCTGTTACAGAAGGATGTTAAAAATGCGAAGTACAAAAGGCGTAACAGCGTTTGGACTGATGTTGGCATTGATTAGCGGCGCGAGTATTGCGGCTCCGAATCATACGCCTGCAGATGCGGGTGTGATTAATAAAGATCGAATTTTATATTGGTTGATTAAGCGTGGCGAAGTGGCCGCCGATGCCAGTGATAGCGTAAAGCAGGAGGCGATAGAGGCTTATATTCATCGCGCCACTTTGGCACAACCTAAAGCGCCGCGCATTGAAGTTGAAGCTGAACATGCGCGTCTACAAAGAGCTAAATCATCGCAAATGATGCGCTCACCCGCACAGCGTTTACAGGCCGATGCGGATGTAAAGAAAACCGTTAAAGTGCTCACAGTATTAGTGGATTTTGCTGATCTAAAACATGATGACAATGGCTTAAAAGCGGGGGATACAGACATGTATTACCCGAGTTATCCTGCGTCCCACTACAAGGAATTACTCTTTTCGCCTACGGGCTTCAAAGGTCCACAGGGGCAGACGTTAGATTCGGGGTATCAATATTATCAAGCGGTTTCTGGGCAAACCTTCTCCTTTACTGGGGATGTGAAGGGCTGGTATACCGCCTCGCAAAATGCTGAATACTATGGTGTTAATGATCCAGATACCCGTAGTGATTCACAGGTCGAACAATTGGTAAAAGAAGCCGTATCTCAAGCTGTTGCAAATATGTCTGAAGCAGAGCTGGCTAGCTATGATATTGAAGATCAAAATGATTTGAACAATAACGGTAATTACGATGAGCCCGATGGCATTATCGACCATGTGATGATTTTCCACTCTAGCATAGGTGAAGAAGCCGGTGGTGGAGCTTTAGGCGCGAGTGCAATTTGGTCGCATCGATTTTTTGTTGACCAAGTAACCAATGGCTATGCGCTTCCTGGTACGGACAAAAAAGTATTCGGTTACACCATTCAGCCTATCGATGCGGCAACGGGCGTATGTACCCACGAATTTGGCCATGATTTAGGTCTGCCAGATGAATACGATACCACTGATAACACCAATAAAGACGGCTCGCCTGTGGGGTTATGGTCTTTGATGTCTGGAGGCAGTTGGGCTGGCGCTATCGCTGGTGCCCAGCCGAGTGGTTTTAGTCCCTATGCGCGTTCTTACCTACAGGAAAGATATAAAGGTAAGTGGTTGAATGAACGTGAAATCAGCTTAGATAGTATTCCTAAATCAGGCATGGATGTGACCTTGAATGAGGCGGTTAATCATCAGGCGGTTAACCAAGTCTCTATTCCACTTCCTCCAACGCCAATCCCCTTTAAAGCACCTTATCAGGGCAGTTATCAGTATTATTCTGGTCAAGGGGATATGCTGAATAACAGCATGAATTTCAATGTTACTTTGCCCGCAGTCACGACAGATAAACTGATCCTGAGTATGAAAGCCAGTTGGAGTATTGAACGTGACTATGACTACATGCAAGTGAAAGTGGATGGTGAGGCTATTGCGGGTAATCACACTAAGTTTAACAATGGGGTAAATAGCGCTCGTCATATTATTACTGGCGAGTCGTCTGCGATTGCTCAGGCGGAGGGCAATGATGCTTGGGTAACGTTAGAGTATGATTTATCTGCCTATTCAGGGAAAACGATTGCGGTCGAGATCAATTATGTCACCGATGACTATACCGGAGGGTCAGGTATCACTCTCGATAACATCAGCGTTAAACAAAATACCGCTGAGTTCTATAGTGATAACGCTGAAGTCGCGGATAAAGTGACGTTTTACGGTTATAGCCGGATTAAGGACTCACGTCCTGGGGCGGCATCTCGCTATCTTATCCAACTGCGTAGCCATAACGGTGTCGATGCTGGCTTAAACGTGGCAAGTTTTGAGCCTGGTGTATTAGTCTGGTTAGAAGATTTTGGTTACAGTGACAATAATGTCTCCGATCATGCGGGCCATGGCTTGATTGGCGTGATTGATGCTGACCAGAATATGATTGGCACTCGCTCTACCGACGTACAAATTCGTGATGCGGCCTTTAGTACAGTAAATCAAACCTTCTATTTGGAGGACAATCATCGCGATGCTGTCAGCCTGTTCGATGACAGTTTTGATTACAGCGCGCCACTACAGCCACAGTCAGGTATGGTGTTGCAGCAGCTAGGGTTGACAATGCAGGTACTATCTCAAGCCAGCAACAATAGTACTGCGGTTATTCGTCTTGCTAATGCGAACTCTGATGCTATAGCGCCGTTAACTGTCAGTTTTACTAATACTGTCAACCAATTAGCAGTAAGCTTCACCAGTAATATTGATGGTGGTATGGGAGTATTAACCTACACTTGGGATTTTGGTGATGGCACGACAAGCACTGTCACGGCGCCAACCCATACCTATGCGAAGGCGGGCACTTATACTGTGAAGCTTACAGTGACAGATGCGCAAAATACTAAGGCGATTAGCAGTTCGACGGTAACGGTTGTTGCACCTGTTACGCCTCCAGTAACTCCGCCGGCCAGTGAGAGTTCAGGTGGCGGCAGCTTAGGCTGGTTAAGCCTTGCCTTTCTTAGCTTATTGACTTGGCGCCGCCAGTTAAATGTGCACTAAGTTAAATGTCCACTAAGTTGATTGTTTGAAACCCGAACAAAAATGCCTCTGATCTAGAGGCATTTTTTATCTGTCTTGAGGCTAAATTCTGACTAAGCTTTGGATGAAGTCTAAAGTTTACAACTGACGGATAGCTTGCTCGGCCGCTGGCAGAAAGATTTCGCTGACGATCATTTCATGCTCACCGTGATGGAAATAGCGGCGGCGTCCCCAGAGTGCATGTTCGACACTTTGATCTAAACTTTCAGCTAAGTGGGCAAGGCGACTACAGGTTTCGAAACTGGCAACTTCGATTCTACCGGGGATGAAATTATCTTGGCTAAACAGTAATTCACCTAAGGGGCGAGTACCCAAACTAAGGAAATCCATTTTGCGCTCGGCCATTAATTTTTCAGGGATCAAGGTTCTGGCAAATACCCAAGGTATCGAGTCGAGGCAAAGCAAGACTTCACGGATCCATACAGCACCTTGCTGGGGATATTCGCCCTCTAAGGGAGCATGCAGTCCTTCGCCTAGTATCTTTACTTCAAATTGAGCGCAGCAAGTTTTGAGTTTTTGCGTTAGGCTGCCAGTGGCAAGCAACCATTCTTTCAAGGGCGATTTGGGGAGTTTGTCGGCTAGATCGGCTGAAAACCACTGAATAGATTCACCATAGGGAAAGCTTAAGCTAGTCACATTCATTAAATACTCGTTACAATATAAACAAACGTCGGCAGTCTAGCATGTCGCGACGCGAGCATATATACCCAAGCTACCTCCTGATACTGATCTGGCGTTTTCAGGTTGTTTGGCTATATCGATTGGGAAGTTTCTTCCATTACCATTATTGTTTTAGGGAGCCGTAAGTCGCTATGAAAAAATTACTCTCAGTCTGTCTTATCCTGTTTACAAGTGTTTTCAGTGTTTATGCGGCCGATGAAAAAGAAGCTGCACCTGCTGCAGCAACCCCACCTACGGGTGAGTATGCCTACTATGGTTTCGAACCCGAAATTGTCACTAACTACATTTCTAATCGCAAGAAATTGGGTTTTGTGAAGATTAGCGTTGAGTTAATGGTAAAGAGTCCAGATGATCTAGTGACAATTGAGCTCCATAATCCATTATTGCGAGCCGCAATTGTTGAAGTGTTAGGCAATCAATCGGAAGAGAAGATTAAGTCGCTCACGGGTCGTGAAGAGATTCGTCGTGAGTGCTTTGAAATGGTCAACAACTTGATCACCAAAGAAGCTGGCAAACCCTTGATCGTAAACTTATTGTTTACCTCTTATCTGTACGATTAATTTACTGCCTCACTCTATGGGCTGACTTAGGTCGGCCCACTGCGTTACAAGAGCTATTATGTCAAAACCTGCCGTTAAACCCGTCCAATTAGTGACTGCGAAACGCCTAACGAGTACAGCCAACATTGGTCATGCAAAAACTAAAGCACCAAAGCAGGCTAGAACTGAGGTGAAAGGCAAAGCCAAGTCGGTCAAAAACAGGCCTAGTGCTGAGATCAAAAAAGCTTTGCATCCTCGAAATGTACACTTGAACGGCTATGATTTTCTGGCGCTGATGAGTTCATTCCCTAAGCTAAAAGCCTTTGTTCGACCCACGCCTTATGGGGCTTTATCGGTCGATTTTGCCGATCCGTTAGCAGTTAAAATCCTTAATGCGGCGCTACTGAAACATCATTATGGAATTGAGTCTTGGGATATTCCTGATGGAGCGTTATGTCCTCCTATTCCCGGTCGAGTCGATTATTTACATTATTTAGCAGACCTTCTAGCCGAAGGCGATGATGTATTTGCTTTGGATAAAACTAGGGTATTAGATATCGGCACTGGCGCGAACGGTATTTATCCCATATTGGGTTGCCAAGTATACGGTTGGCAATTTGTCGCCTCGGATATTAATGCCCATTCACTCAGTAATGTGCAGAGTATTATTGAGCAAAACCCAGTGCTGCAAGGGCAGATAAGTTTACGATTACAGCCAAATGACAAGGCGGTCTTCAAGGGAATCATTCAAGCCGGAGAATGTTTTGCGTTAACCCTGTGCAATCCGCCATTTCATGCTTCTATGGCTGAGGCGAGCGAAGGTACAAAGCGTAAGGTGAATAATCTGCAGCTCAATCGGGGTGGCTTGGTAAAGGTTGCACCTAAGCTGAATTTCGGCGGTCAAGCGGCTGAGCTTTGGTGCCAAGGTGGCGAACGACAGTTTTTAGCGACTATGATCCGTGAGAGTCAAATGTTTGCAGATCAATGCTTATGGTTTAGCAGTCTAGTGTCGAAGAAGGAAAACCTGAAACCTTGTTATCAAGCCTTAGCGCAGTTGAAAGTCGATACTGTGAAAACGATTGAGATGCAGCAGGGTAATAAAATTACGCGGGTTTTAGCGTGGAGCTTCCAGTCAGCAGCTAAGCGCAAAATCTGGCGCAGTGAACACTTAGCCTGTTAAGACTGTTGGGTATGACCCAATTAAGTACTGCTAACAAAACAGGCGCTAATGGCGCCTGTTTTTATTAAAAGTAAAAATAGCCACTGTTACTGTGGCTTTTCTTCCTTATGATCGCGACGGAATAACGCCCACTCTTCAATTGCTTCACCGCTGGGTAAGGTGCAGATCCCATGTTCACCTTCAGCGGTTTTCTCAATTGTTAATTTGCCACCAATGGAGACACAATACTCAGAGGCGGGGTTGGCTATTTTTACTTGTTCAGTATCACTGCATCCGACTAATACCAGACTCGCCAGAAGTGGAGCAGTAACAAGCAGGAATTTGATTTTCATAGACACTCCTTGGTGAGTTATTTTCGCCCTAAAATCCGCAGGATCCGTAGAAACAAGTTGATGATATCCATATACAAAGCGGCGGCGCTATCGATGGCATTATCTATGGTTTTAGGGATTTGATTCGCCCGTCCCCAGTCATAACCAATATAACCGCAGAAAATAAGCACGACTATCCAATCTAAAATGCCGTGGTGAGTATTAAAGATAAACACTTCAATCAGTTCGACGACGATAACGAGCAATAAAGCAATCGTGAGTGCACCGGAAATTTTTTGGAAAAAGGCGGGGAAGAGTGTGCCTAAACACATCATAGCTATGGTCACTAGCCCTGTGATACGAATGGCCTCAGTCACCAATTCGGGATCGTATTGACTGACCACCATATTGATTATTAAGCCGAAGGGCACGACCACAAAGTTGTAGCCAATAAAACTGACAACGGGGTTAGTCGATTTTTGGAACAGATAAATCCCAAAGAAACAGGAGGCGAAATAGCCGATAAAGAAAATCCAAGGATTAACACTGGCAATCGCCTCTGGGTCGATATTGGTGACCATCCAATAGTTAACGGCAAAACCCCAAATCAGCGTGAGGCCGATAACGAGGTTGTAAATACCTGCGCCAACTATGGGGTCGTCTGTGGTCATGCGGTCAAATACACTGTTTTCCGAATCCATATGTTTTCCTTATGATTTCCTTATTTTAACGGGCCATTAAGCGTCATCAGTGTTGAGCTATATGACGGCAAATTAAGCGGTGGCAATTAAGCTAGTGTAAATAAAGCCGTTTTTCAAGCGAGAACAACCTAAGCCTCTTTAGTACCACAAACACTGCAGCGGGCTTGTTTCGGTAACTTCATCTCGCGAAACTCCATCGTCATTGCATCGATCATCAAAATGCGTCCTGCTAAGGTTTTACCCATGCCAGTAATCACTTTGATGGCTTCAACTGCCTGCAAACAACCTATCATACCGACCACGGGTGCTAGGATGCCCGATTCAACGCAGCTCAGTTGTTGCTCGCCAAATAGGGCGCTAAAGCAATGATAACAAGGCGTTTCGCTGTGATAATTGAACACAGTGACCATGCCTTCCATCCGAATTGCCGCGGCAGACACTAAGGGTACTTTATACTTAAAACAGCTGAGATTAAGTTGCTCGCGCACACTGACATTATCGGTGCAGTCGAGCACTAGATTGTGATCGGCGACTAGGGCGTCAATCTCATGATCATCTAATACAGCATTGATAATATTGATCTTAATAAAGGGATTGAGCTGGCTGAGGCTCTGTTTAGCCGATTCGACTTTAGGCTGGCCGACATTGGCATCTTGATGCAGCACTTGGCGCTGCAGGTTGGATAATTCAACTGTATCAAAATCGACCAGTGTCAGTTCACCAATACCCGCAACCGTGAGGTACTGGCTGGCGGCACAGCCCAAACCGCCAGCGCCTATCATGAGCACTTTGGCCTGTTTTAGGTGCTCTTGACCGTCGATATCCATAGCCTTGATGGATATTTGGCGGCTGTATCTTAAGAGTTCGCTGTCGCTGAGAATATCTTTTGGCACATTCATTGGGATTTTCCTAGCAAAGCACGCTGTTAAATGGCTCGACAGTCACTTGGATGCCAGCGGAAGTATCACCTTGGAATTGCTCCAATAAAACGAAACAGTTTGCTAAGCTCATCGAAGTCAACATGCCAGAACCTTGGCTACCAGTAATGGCAACTTCAAGTTTACCTTGTGCATTACGGCTTAAAATGCCCCGTTGATATTCGACGCGGCCCGGTTGTTTACGCACAGGCGTGGTGAGCGTAGCGTCTAACATCAAAGGTGCAATTGGGGTTAACCCCTGCATCTTGTTCAGTATTGGCCAAACGAGTTTATAAAACGTCACCATAGAAGACACGGGATTCCCCGGTAAACCACAGAATATCGCTTTGCCTATTCGGCCCATGGCAAAGGGCTTGCCTGGTTTGATGGCGAGTTTCCAGAAGGTAATTTTACCTTCCTCATCAAGAATTTGTTTAGTGAAATCCGCTTCACCGACCGACACGCCACCCGAGGTTAATACCATGTCGGCTTGGCTGGCAGCATGGCGAAATGCCTGACGTATGGCTTCAGGATCATCGGCAATCACGCCTAAATCGAGCCATTCCACGTTAGCGCGGCTGAGTAAACCTTGGATCGAGTAACGGTTTGAATCGTAAATTTGTCCTAGGGCTAATTCGCTGCCAACGGGACGCAGTTCATCGCCAGTGGAGAAAAAGGCCACTTTAAGCTGACGATAAACTCGCACTTGGCTAACACCAATAGTGGCCAACACCCCGAGTTCGGCAGCACCAATTTGAATGCCAGCACTGAGCACTTTAGTGCCTTGGGTGAGTTCTTCACCGCGGCAACGCACATTGGCGCCTTGCGCCCTAGGATGGCGGATATGAATAATCTCACCTTCAACCTCGGCTTCTTCCTGCATTTGCACTGTGTCATAACCTGTAGGCACAGGCGCACCTGTCATGATCCGCACGCAGGTATTAGGTTTGGCTTCACCTTTAAAACCATGGCCAGCGAAGGAACTGCCGATAAGGCGCAATGCGGTCTGATTGGTTTGCGTATTTAAGTCGACAAAACGGAAGGCGTAGCCGTCCATAGAGGAGTTGTTAAAGGGCGGCAGGTCGATGCAGGAAGCTAAATCTTCTGCTAGGACGCGGCCAAGGGCATGGGGAAGCAATACGACTTCGGTGTCTGACACTGGACTAACTTGCTCGAGCAAAAGGGGAATAGCTTGATCTGGATGCATTAAGCTAGGTTGCGAACAAGGATCGGCTGTTACGGACATTAGGGTCTGCCTTATATGCAATGGGTCGTAATGACGCTGAATGAATTTCCACCTGATTATGACTGGCTATTATGCCACGGTGATCTGGGATGGCTATGATTTGCATGTGAGTTTCTGTGATAGGCCAGTCAGTTTTTTCTGCCACTTTGGGCGATAACCTCGCTAGAAGTCATACAATTTACTGCGCTAATTCGAGGGTTGAACGCGAGTCGATGAACAAATGAAAATCATTTTTATCAATGAATCATTAACTTAGCAAGAAATCCAAAGGTAAATTTTGTTGCTTTTGTCGACCCCCTTGATGACAATGTCCCCCATGATTCAGTTCGAATGCAAAAGAGGATTTACTATGCTGTCTGCAACTATGATCGAAAAGTTGAATGAACAAATTAATATGGAGTTCTTCTCCTCAAATTTATACCTGCAAATGAGTGCGTGGTGTGAAGATCAGGGATTTGAAGGTGCAGCTAAGTTTATGCGTGAGCACGCGGATGAAGAAATGGGCCATATGCGTCGTCTGTTCACGTATGTGAGTGAAACTGGTGGCTTACCTTTGTTAGGTGCGATTGCGGCGCCACAGTCACAGTTCGATTCTTTACTGGCGTTGTTTGAATTAACCTATGAGCATGAGCAGCTGATTACCCGTCAGATCAATGCCTTGGCCCATGCCGCATTTTCGAATCAAGATTACTCAACCTTTAACTTCTTACAATGGTATGTCGCTGAGCAGCACGAAGAAGAAAAGCTGTTTAAGTCGATTGTCGATAAGATACGTTTAGTGGGAGAAGATGGTAAGGCACTGTTCTTTATTGATAAAGATTTAGCTAAGCTAGCCTCTAAGGGTGGCGAAAGCATAATGAACGGCCAAGGCCAACCACAGGCTTAAGTCCGTTTTATTTGCCACAAAAAAGCAGCCTAGGCTGCTTTTTGTTCTTTATCGTTTTATTTTTTATAAGCTTAGATATTCACGCATTTATCTTGATAGCCATCATTCAACAGCGCTGTGTGCTTGATGCGTAGCAAGGGAGTGATCTCGTTGAAGGGGAGCGGTTTGGAGATCAAATACCCTTGAGCGAAGTGGCAACCTAAATCTCGTAGGAAGTGCCACTGTGCTTCGGTTTCTATGCCTTCAGCAACTAACTCCATTTCTAGGCTTTGCCCCATCATGACAATCGCTTTGACTAAGTTGGCGTTCGAGTTATTTTCGAGGGCATTTTCCACAAAGCTGCGGTCGATTTTAATCACTGAAATCGGGAATTTTTTCAGATAACTCAGGGAAGAATAACCCGTACCAAAGTCATCGATATAGATTTGCGAGCCTAAATGACGAATAGACTCGAGCGTGCTCAAGCAATGGCTGGCATCGCCCATCAGCATGCTTTCAGTGATCTCAATATGCACATTTCGTGGGTTAACGTGGTGGCGGTTGAAGCACTCTTGCAACACTTGGTCGAACCCCATACCGCGTGTATTGATACATTGGCGGCTGGAAACATTAATCGCGACATTGATATTTAAGCCACTTTTCTGCCATTGCCTCAGGTCATGCATGGCTTGGTTGAGCACCCATTCGCCCATAGGCTCTATCAATCCAGTCTCTTCGGCTAATGGGATAAATTGATCCGGCGGGATCAACCCAAGCTCGGGATCTTGCCAGCGGATAAGGGCTTCGACGCTGCAGACACTTCCGGTTTGCATATCCACGATAGGTTGATAATGCAGGGCAAATTCATTTTGTGCCACGGCACGGCGTAGACGTTGTTCTAACTCCATCCGGGCGAACATGGCTTGATTCATACCCGCGGTGAAGTATTTAAAATTGTTCCGTCCCGCATCTTTGGCTTGATACATGGCGGTTTCGGTATTGCGGGTGAGTGAGCCAGTATCTAACCCATCTTCGGGATAGACGCCAATACCAAAGCTGGCCGAAATCTGGATCTCGCGGTCATTTAAGTTAAATGGCATACCTAAGGTTTCAATGATTCGGGTTGCCATGTGTTCTATGGCGAGTTCGTTAGTCAGCCGTGGCAAGATAAGCACAAACTCGTCGCCACCGATACGTGCGATAAAATCGGTTTTCCCCGCAATGCCTTCTAAGCGCTTTGCGACATCTTTAAGTAATAAGTCTCCAGTGGCATGGCCTTGTACATCATTGATATATTTGAATTGATCCAAATCAATCAGCAAGATAGCCAGCTTGCGAGAGTCATGCTGCGCCACATGGATTTCGTGCTGTAGTCGTTCATTGAACAGCTTACGATTAGGCAGCCCAGTTAACCCATCGAAGTTGGCCTGATACCAAAGATCCTGCTCATATTGCTTACGCTTACTGATATCCATAAATAAACCAATATGTTGGATTATTTTACCTTGCTCATTTCGCACCACAGTGATCGCTAGATACTCGGGATATACTTGGCCATCTTTGCGTTTATTCCAAACTTCACCCTCCCATTTGCCTTCTTTTTGTAGTGACTCCCACATGGCGGTATAAAAGTGTTTAGGATGACGGCTAGAGCTGAGTAGGGAGGGACTGCGGCCTTTTACTTCTTCCAATGAATAGCCCGTAATGTGGCAAAACGCGGGGTTGACCAGTTCAATATGGTTGTCGGCATCTGTCACCACTATGCCTTCGGCAGAATAGTCAAACACAGCTGCGGCACGGCTTAGGGCATGGTTCGCTTTTTGCCGTTCGCTAATCATACGGTTCATGGCACGGGCCATGCGGGCGAGTTCATCTGTGCCTGAGACTTGGATATTAATATTGAGCTGTGGATCTGCTGCCATTTGCTGCATGTCATTGGCAATCTTAGTGATCTTATCCATAAAATTGCGGATGATCTTTTGTCCAAGCCAAAGTGTGATGGTCGCGGTGAACAAAGCCGAGAACAAGTATAAGCCGAGTAAGATTAAGGTGTGGTTTTGTTGATATTCGCTCTGCTGCGCCATGTTCTTGGTGATATTTTGCGCCAGCAAATGTAGTTGATTGATACGCTGAGTGGTGAGATCCCACCACTCCTGGCTATCAATTGGATGTGGCGGCATTAATAGTTGGCTCATCGCTTGGCTTAATTTGTCCTCACTGGCTGGGACTTGCGCGATGGCTTTGATCTCCGTCATCGGCAAACCTTGCTGCTGCAGTTGCTGCAACTTGACCATGCTGAACTGGTATTGATCTATGCTCTCCTCAATGGTTTTCAGCGCTGCCTTAAATTCGGGTAGAGAACGAGTCTCGTGACTGAGTTCATCCAAATTAAGCTGAATCGTCGCAAGTGCTGCATTAAATTTTTGCAGTGAAATCTCATCGCCCTTAAGCAAATAGTCCTGAAAACTGCCCATTAAGCCACCGTAACCTAAGTAGGCATTAATATTTTGTGCCAGAGCGCTAATGCGAGTTTGTTGTTCAATTTGCTTGCTGATTTGCAGAATGCGTTGATTTTCTGGTGAATCTTGTAGGTTTTGTAGTAAGGACCTTCTATCGGAAATTGATGCATTACTTGCGTGCATCACGGCTCGCTCATATTCATACATGAAGGAGATTATGGTGCGGTAATCATTAATATTGAGTGATTTGCTGAGCAGTAATTGATTGATGGCACTTCGTTCTTTTACGGCCAACTCCTGCACCATAAGTAGGTTCAATAGATCGGTATAGGCACGGGACTGACTGATTTCGTTGGTTTGTAACTGTAATAACTGAATGAGCTGTAAAAGCTGAGTGTGGAATTGATTATAGAGTTCCGTAAACTGACTCAGTGTTTCGTCTGTGTGGTTTTGGTGAACGTTAGCGAGTTTGTTGCCTGTAAGTTTGAGCGCATCCAACAATGCGTTCATTTTGTTTGCTTCAATACTTTTAGGGTCGAGCGCCTCCAGAAGATGCTCTAAAGGCTCACTGTTCAGTAACGCATCGAGTGCTTTTGACCTAGTTGCTTGTTGCTGTAATAGCACTTCATCGGTTGGTCGCTGATTTGTACTTAAACCATATTCGTTTTGCAACTGATAGAGTAGCTCAGTGATTTGTACCGTCGTTTGTACCGCAAGATGATTGTGCTTGGCCGAGTGTGATTCCTTTATCAAGTCATGCATGCGCGTCAGAATGAAAAAGCTCATCATTAATAATGGGACTAACGAAAACAGAATGAGCTTTTGCTTCAAACTGAGATGGTGTAGCGCTGACGGCATTAAAGATCACTCCACTCGTTCGCCTAGGCAGAAAAAGAAAATTCAACGTAATAACGTTGAATCCGAGTTACAAATAGGACTAGGCACAGGGTGAGGATATTTAACATAGGCGGCCAGCCACCGCGACCTTTAGTTTATGGATATCTAATCTAGGTCACGAAATTAAGCAAATTGTTATATATCATGCTAAGAGACTATTTTTATTAACCTATTTTGCACCTATCAAACAAGCATTTGTCTTGTCTGTGATGTGAAGCAGTATTTCATCATTCGAAAGAATGACTTGTTTAACTTTACCTTTTATCGGTTTTTTTAGTGCATTAGGTGGAACGCGATTGTTAATGGTAAATCTATTTAAATAAAAAGGACGCTTGCCGCAGCTAAACGTCCTTCTATTTAAATCAATGCCCTAGATTCAGGCGATTGGCATGTTATCTAGCCGACATTGGCCAGCAATGATTTGCGATAAACGACAATATCTTCAATCGTTAATACGGGTATATTGTGCTGCGCACCGAAGGCAATAATTTCGGGCAAACGCGCCATAGTGCCATCGGTGTTAGTGACTTCACACAATACGCCAGCGGCTTTTAAACCCGCGAGTTGCATTAAATCGATAGTGCCTTCAGTGTGACCACGGCGGGTCAATACCCCACCCGGTTGGGCGCGAAGTGGATACACATGGCCAGGACGAGCGAGATCACTTGGCTTAGCGCCATCGGCAATCGCCGCTTTAATGGTGGTCACGCGATCGGCGGCAGAAACCCCTGTAGTCACACCGACTTTAGCTTCAATACTCACAGTAAACGCAGTGCCGTATTGGCTAGAGTTGTTTTCCACCATAGGGGGTAATTCGAGGGCTTTGACTTTTGCATCGGGTAAACACAGGCAAACAATACCGCTACATTCACGGATGAGCATGGCCATTTGCGCGTTAGTCAGCGTCTCGGCAGCGAAAATTAAATCGCCTTCGTTTTCTCTATCTTCGTCATCGACAACTAATACACCTTGGCCTTGACGCAGGGCATTAAGACCCGCTTCAACACGTTCGATAGCAGTACCAAAAGGAGCAAGTAAAGACTGATTCATGGTTAATATCCTTAAATAAACGACATTGGAATATCCAGAATCAGGGCGTGCAGAAATACAACGTAATCAAACCCAATGGCTCGATTTTGCTGTAGCAATATCACTTCACTTGGGGTGAAGTTATTGCAAAACATGAGGCTAACACTGCAATACATAAGCGCGTTGCACTTAAATACCGCAAGGTGTTGTCTTACATTCTCTTCCATCCGGACTCAGCACTGTCGCCATTAAAGCAAACAGTCCATTACCGTCGGCTCTGGAATAGTCAGTTTTGCACTAGGCAAAATCTAAGGCACCAGATCTGCTGACCCCGAAAGTGATTTCGGGCGCTCGCGGGCTTTGGGTGTCGCTCAGCAAAATAATCACTTAGTCGTTACCCATTTACCGCCGGTGGGGAGTTTCACCCCGCCCTGAGAATTTGCTTTTGAGCCATTTGCGCTCAAAAACGCGGTTATGTTGCTCTTATTTACCGCGAATGGCAACTTCTCGCGTTCAATGTTTGCGCTAGTGCACACCTGACCACTATCATACTGAACACATAAGCTAATTGACTTGCCGTCGCATTCTTCGACGGTCGTTATGGACGTCACAAGGACGTATAAATGCGCTCTCTGCTACTCACTTTAGGTATTGCTATGCTGTTATCCGCTTGTTCGACCTCTAAAGGGCAAGTACCCGCCCCGGTTGCTGAAAAAATTCCCCATGTGATGACTTTACATGGCGTAACACGTACCGATGATTACTATTGGCTGCGTGATGATGAGCGCAAAGATCCTAAAGTGTTGGCCCATCTCAACGCTGAGAATCGCTATACCGCGGCTTATTTCAAACCATTAAAGCCGTTGCAAGATGGTCTTTATAAAGAGTTAACCGAGCGTTTAGTCGCCGATGAGTCGAGCGTGCCGTACCAATGGCATCAGCACAGCTACTATCACAGATACCAAGAGGGTAGCGAATATCCGCTGATCAGCCGTAAGGGCGCCGATGGTGTTGAGCAAGTGATGCTCGATGTTAACGACCGAGCTAAGGGCCATGAGTTTTATGGTTTAGGCGGCGCGAGTGTGAGCCCAGATGAAACCATGTTGGCCTTTGGCGAAGACGTCCTCAGCCGCCGTGTATATCACATCTATTTTAAAGACTTGGCTTCTGGCGACATGATCACCGACGTGCTTGAAAATACCGAAGGTCGCGTAGTGTGGGCGAACGACAACAAGCATGTGTTCTATATCGCCAAAGATCTAAAAACCTTGCTGGGCTATCAAGTGTATCGCCACGAGCTGGGCACTAAGCAATCGAGCGATGTCTTAGTGTATGAAGAACAAGACGATTCATTTTATATCTCACTCGGCAAAACCTTAGATGAGTCGCAAATTGTGTTGTTCCAAGAAAGCACCACGACGAGTGAAGTGTCTATTCTCGATGCCAGCGAGCCTTTAGGTTTATTCAAACCAGTGTTAGCGCGGGAAGAAGGTCACGAATACAGTGTGTCTAAGCTGGGTGATACTTATTACATTCTCACCAACTGGCAGGCGACTAACTTCCGTTTGATGAAAGTCGCCATTAAAGATGCAGCGGACAAATCTAAGTGGCAAGAAGTGGTTGCGCATAATCCCAATGCCCGTATCGAAGACGAGTTGGTGCTCAAGGATTATCTGATTATTCAGACCCGTGAAAATGGCCTAACGCGGATTAAAGTGATGCCGCTCAATGGTCAAAAGCCCTTCGAGTTGAGCTTTGATGAGCCTGCTTATGTGATGGGTTTAGAGATCAATTCCCAGCAAGACAGCAATAAGTTACGCATTTTCTACTCCAGTCTAACGACGCCAGAAGCCGTATACGAATATTCGCTGGTGAATCCCGATAGACGTGATTTATTGAAACAAGATCAAGTCTTAGGTGGCTTCGATACCAGCCAGTATCGTGCCGAACGGATATTTGTGACGGCCCGCGACGGTGCAAAAGTGCCCGTCTCTTTGGTATATCGCAAAGATAAATTCAAGAAAGATGGCACTAACCCTCTGTATCAATACGGTTATGGATCTTACGGTTACACAGTAGAACCCGATTTTTCTTCATCCGTTATCAGTCTGCTTGACCGCGGTTTTGTGTATGCCATCGCCCATGTGCGCGGCTCAGAAATGCTAGGTCGCCCTTGGTATGACAATGGTAAGTTGTTGAATAAGCAGAATACCTTCAATGATTTTATTGACGTAACAACGGCATTAACGGCGCAAGGTTATGGCGACAAAAACAAGGTTGTTGCCTCTGGCGGCAGCGCGGGTGGTTTGCTAATGGGCGCGATTGCTAACCAAGCGCCGGACAAGTATTTCGCCCTTGCAGCCCATGTACCTTTTGTTGATGTGGTGACGACTATGCTGGACGAGTCGATTCCGTTGACGACCAATGAGTACGACGAGTGGGGCAATCCGAACGAGAAAACCTATTTCGATTACATGCTGAGTTACTCGCCCTACGACAATGTCACTGAGCAAGAATACCCACACATGTTAGTGACGACAGGTTTGCATGATTCCCAAGTGCAGTATTTTGAACCCGCCAAGTGGGTCGCTAAACTGCGCGATGTACAGAATAAGTGGTACAAGATGGATGATAAGGTGTTGTTATTCAATGTGGATATGGAAGCTGGCCACGGCGGTAAGAGTGGTCGTTATCGCCAGTACCAAGACACTGCCCAAGAATATGCCTTCTTCTTGAGTCTATTAGGTATGGCGAAGTAGGTCATTCGCAAGTGACTGGATCAGCCGTCAACCTAGGCAATACTGACAGAGGCGCTTTACAGCAACATGAGTCACTGGTGGCAGACACACTTGTCCCAGTGACTAGCGCTGTCGCAACCAAAAATGTTGTTACAGAAGCTTCGCTGAATCCCGTACCATTAAATCCTGCACCACCGAAGCCTACACCCATAAAATCAGCACCCCTCTGGTACTTGTATCTAGTCCGCTGCGCCAACGGGCATTTATACACAGGCGTCACCACCGACGTAGCGCGACGCTTTAGCGAGCATCAATCGGGTGGAATCAAATCCGCTAAGTATCTGCGCGGTAAAGGGCCATTAACGCTGATGTATCAAGAGCAGGTTGGCAGTCAGGGTGATGCACTACGCCGTGAGATTGCAGTTAAAAAGCTAAGTCGCGCTCAAAAGCTGACGTTGATTGAGTCAGAGCGTGGATTAGTAGATCGTTAACACTGCATCATACTTGTTCTGTGACTAGTAATGATTAAGCACTGTCATTCCAGTGACTCGCCGTAGATATATCCCTATAGGCTCGACGACGGCATCCATTCCGTCAACGGTCACTTCCATGTCAGTGCTTAATCTGGCTAACTGCATAGTATCCTGTTACCTAGAGCATTCTCTTAAGCCTAATGTCAGACAGAACTATCTATCTTAGTTGGCATGATCCTATTGCAATATATGATAGGTTTGTAACTCGTACATGGGATATTCTGTCTGATAGATTGTTGTGTAAGGAAAGTGATAGAAATCTGATTAATTTATTTTGATACAAATAGTTAATGATGCACGCTTTCTCTGCTCTAATGAGGTAAGCGAGCATGCACACTATTCAGAGGTTATCTTAATGGAGGTCTTTTTTATATGCATGGCGTTTGCAAATTATGTAATCAAGAAGCGAAGCTTGAGTTGAGTCATTTTATTCCAAAATTTATAGGAAAGTGGCTTAAGAAGACTTCAATTACGGGTTATTTAAGAGATGGAAATCAAGTAAGTAAACGACAGCAAGATATAGCCAAAGAATATTGGTTATGTGGAGCTTGCGAAGATTTATTTTCAACATGGGAAAGAACTTTTTCGGTTAAAATATTCCACCCTTATATGAAAAACTCGAGTTTAGTAGCAGTGTATGGAAATTGGTTGTCAAAATTTGCAGCCTCTTTGTCTTGGCGAACACTTACTTATGTTCGCAGCAAAAATAGCCATGAAACTAAACCGCAAGAATACCTAGAAATGTTGGCAAAAGCTGAAGAGGGGTTAGCCAACTTCTTACTTGGTAAATCTTCAAACTTATACGAATTTGAGCAACACATATTTCCTCTTGATGTTATTGAGTCAACAAATTTCGATAATCTTCCAACAAACATCAATCGGTATTTCCTTCGTGCTATTGCCATGGATATTGTGGGTAACTCACAAGGCACGTACATTTATACGAAGTTACCTTCGTTTATTGCTATAGGTGTAATTAAGTCAAAGCAATCGAAACAAATGCGATCTAGCCGTGTGGCTATTAGCGGTGGAACAATATCCCCAAGACAGTATGTCTTTCCTGACGGTTTTGATGGTTATATCAGGGATGCTGCAAATAAAATATCTGAACTATACGAGCAAATCCCAGAAGAACAGCTTGCAAAGATTGAAAATTATGTGATTGATAATTTGGATAAAGTGGTAGGTTCAAAACTGTTTGAAGCTATTGTCCATGATTATGAGAGGTTTGGTCGAAAGTCATTAAGATAATAAAGCATTTAAGAGTGATTCCTAAAGCTTGGTATTTTTAGTTCAAGGTTGGGGGCTAGTGGCAATGTTGCTCATACTTGAATGCAACATTATATGTGAAGTTTATCAAGGCATTCATTGTTCAATTTGGCCACAGGTATACTCAAAGGTTAATGAGATTAAGCACTGTCATGGAAGTAACCGTTGGCGGCATGGCCGCTCTTTCACATGCATGTGATCGCGGTATTTGCACTTCTGTATGCAGCAGATGCCGCTGTCGAGCCTATAGGGACACTTCTTGTTAAACGACAGGGCGGCGAGTCACTAGAATGGCAGTGCTTAATAGCTTAACGATTAACTTCCATAATAAATCAAGTGTTTAAGCTTTTTTCGCCACCAAAGACTGGTCTGCATTGGGGAGCGTCGATTTTTCTTCTGCTGAGCGATAAGTTTGTCTGATATTGGTATTCTGAACTCCATTCAACAGCTTAAGAATGCCACTTACACAGATCTTTTCACGCTCTCGAACTACATGTCCGGTCTTTTTCTATGCTTAATTTACAATCCCTGGTAGGGCTTTTCTTAAAAGTTCCAACTCCTTTTTGTTTGCTTTAATCCAAAGTTTTTTCAAGTTTGGTATCGAAGCCAAGATTTCTACTGTCTCTTTAGTCTTAATTACATTTGTTTCAACAAGATACAACGCAAAAATATTTTTATTTCCACGCAACTCGTCAATACTGGACAACTGTGGGTTTCCACTGAGGTCTAAAATTTTTACGTTGTCCAGCGTTGAAATGATAGAACCAAAATCTAACTTTTGACATTTATTTAAAGATAAGTAGCTTAAATTCTGGGTGTTTCCGGTAATTTCAGAGAGTTTGCTTGCATGGGATACACTTAATGATTCAACTGAGTCTGAGCATAAATTAATTGACTCTAATGAACGAACAATGGAGCAGTTTAATGAAATTGCGACATCAACTTTTAGATTAATAACTTTGGAGTTGAATATATTTACATGCTTAATCCCGTCAACCAATTCAGATGATTCATTTTGCTCAACATAACCTTTCCGAATGAATGCCATTATGGCTTTCCAATCATCTCGCTGCCACTCAGCGTTATATACATAATCCAATATTGGTAATATAGAATCGAAGGTAGGTAATGAATTTTCCCATCTCTGCCATTCTGAAACATTTTCTGGTGCTAACTTTATATATTTCTTAAAAGATGAAATGTCCATATTATCACTTAATTAAAATTGGGTTGTCGAATTCAGAACGTTGATCTCTTCTGGTATATTTTTGCATTTCTTTTGAGAAGCGGCTCTAAATTCTGATGATTTATTCTGTCACGCTATCCCTTTACTCACTCTTATTTGAGCTGACTAAAGCTTTAAAGCGAAGGTCACTCTTGCTCAGAGGGGTAAGTGCCTCGGCTTTGGTGAGATATTGCATAGTGATGTGGATAGCGTCTTGATGGTGACTAAATTCCCTAAAAATACGCTTTGCAATCAGCAGATTTAATTGATGTGCAGCTAATGAGGCATGCTCATGCTTTATCTGTAAAATAGCCTCTTCTAGGGAGATAGGGGGAATTTCTTCCAAGGTTATAAGAAAGGCTTTTGCGACAGTCCTGGCGTGTGAGAAATAGTCTGAGTGCGCATCTAAGGCGTAAATATGCTTGAAAATGTGTTTGGCTAGAGCTTTATTGCCGTTGCGATAAAAAGATTCGCCATCAAAACAAATATCCCCTAGTCCTTCCATTATCTGTCTAGGGTTATCCGATAGAGAAAGCGCTTCAATTTCTTTTTGGTATTCCGAAAACTGATCCATATTCTCGACCTTACTGGCAATACAGTGTGACTTTTCGACTATTGAAGTGGGAAGGCTGACAATCTTAGCAAATCCACAAGGTTAAAGCGTAACGGTCTGAATAAAATCAACATCATTTCTGCAAACTCAAGCTTAATTTCGGTATAAAAAATGCCACTACAAGGGGTTAGTGGCATAAATGCATAAGTCTGGCATACGCTTAAAAGGGTGGGTAGAAGACTGACATCTTGGCTGGGAACCGTTGCAACATCAGCCTCTACGCCGGGAAGAGGGTAAAACCTTTGGGAGTTGAGGGGTAAAACGGCGCGTTATTGCATGCTCACTGGGCCGTCGATTTTGTTAAATGTCACATCGCCAGAACCTGCCGCAAGAATCGTTAATCCCTTAGTGTTAAAGACATTAATATTGCCTGAGCCGTCTGTGATGGTCACAGCACTTTGCACATTGGCGACCTCTATGTTGCCCGAGCCGTCATCAATTGCGGTATTGCCGCGAATATCGGTCAGCTTGATGGCACCAGCGCCATCTTCAATGGTTAGGCTGCCGTTGATTTGGCTGATTTCAATATCACCTGAGCCATCCTCTATGTTGATATTGTTACCACCGTTGATAGTGAGTTCACCCGAACCGTCTTTGACGTTCATGTCTGACGTCATCTTGCTGATCAAAATAGCCCCTGAGCTGTCATCAATATCCAGTGTAAAGTTCGCAGGGACTTGCAGTTTTAGGTCTATATAGGGCGAGTCATTATTAGAATCTGTTTGCTCAAAGTTGGCCTTGAGCTTGGCTTTATTGGCTTTTTTCTCAAGGGTGAGAATGACTTTGCTGTCATCGTTGCCGTCCTTATTGCTATAGATGTCGGCGACGAGTTTAATTTGGCTGAGGCCTTCGACACCGATAATTTCGAGACTGCCTGCGCCAGTTTCTGCAATCAGGCCTTGTAAGTCTTGGCTATTGAGGGTGAGCTCGCGTTGTTGGTGGTCTAAGTCTGGCATGCCTGCTGCGTTCACATTAAGAATGCAGCCAGTGAGCGATACCCCAGCAGTAAAAAACACTATAAAAGCGAGGGTGAATATAAATGGGCGTAGTGACATGTTAGCTTCCTTGTTTATCTGGCACTCGATTTTTTGGGTGAGTGCTGAGTCGTCTTGCGATGAATAAGACATTGCACAGCCCATGCCAATTTTAAGTTTCATTTATAATCAATTGGTTAAGCTAAAAAGTGTCCGAGGTTCACTATGCGGACATGTCCGCTACATGGGTGATTTACTCATAGATTAGTGAAATTGCTCATTTATTAAGTTAGTTTAAGCTCCGTAAGTCACGCGGAATCAAAAATACAAAAAACATAAGAAAGGATGCAGATGGATTATTTAACGACGAACATGACGGCTTGGGATGCGCGCACTCGGGTACATTTAACTTCTGATTTTTATGATGTGGCGGGCTTTCTTAGTGGTAAGACTTCGCTGCGGGAAATTGAGCTAGGTGAACTCGAGGTTGCAGGTAAAAATTTGCTGCATCTGCAATGTCATTTCGGCTTAGACACCTTGTCGTGGGCGCGAATGGGAGCGAGAGTCACAGGCGTCGATTTGTCAGAAGTGGCGATTGTTGAAGCGCAAAAACTGGCAGAACGGACACAGTTGTCCGCTGAGTTTATCTGTAGCGATGTTTACAGTGTGGCGAGCAAGGTTGAGCCTCACGATATTGTGTTTACGTCCTATGGTGCCATTGTTTGGCTGCCGGATTTAACCCTGTGGGCGCAGACGGTTGCCGACTGTTTAACACCCGGCGGACAGTTTTACATGGCCGAGTTCCATCCTGCGCAGCAGTTGTTCGATGGCTATAGCTATTTTAATCGGGGTGAGCCAGACATAGAGCAGGAAGGCACATATACCGAAAATACCGGTGATGATCAGCAAACCTTAATGTGCTGGTCGCACAGTTTATCTGAAGTGATCAATGCATTATTGCAGGCGGGCTTAGTGTTGGAGTTCTTCCACGAGTTTGATTTCAGCCCCTATAACTGCTTTGAAGGGCTCGAAGCGCAAGCCGATGGTCGTTATGTGTTAACACACCAAGGGCAGAAGGTGCCCTTGGTGTATAGCATAAGTGCGCGTAAGCCCGCTTAATCAATGCCGTTTTGTAATCGCGATGATCAACGACTACGGTAAACCGGATACTTAAGGTATTGGTTATCGTAGTAAGGGCTACGTTCATAGAACCAGCGTAGGCGTGCCTCAGGATCGGCGGCAAACTCGGCATTGGTCAGTGCTTTGTCGAACTCAGCTTGTAGCTTAGGATCATCTTTTAGCATCTTGGCCGCCAGTGGCTCTACCGCATAATCTTCAATGTATTCAGTGCGAGTGAAGATAGGATTGAAGAAACCCCATTGCAGTAAAGAATCTGGTGATTGCGGCTCAAGCAGTAAAATCGCCAGATCGCCTAGCGGTTGATCTGTACTGATTTTAATGGTGCCAGCGGGCAGAGTAGTGCTGACTTTGGTTAACTCTGACTCGGCTTTGACCGTTTGGCGGCCCTCAAAATCCTTAGTGTTAAACACGGGATTGCTGAGGGTATATTGCTGCAATTTCAACTCGGTTGGCTTTTTGAGTGTGGTCATGCGAATGCCATGCACGTTAAGACGATCAATCACTTGAGTCCATTGAGCGGGAATATAGTAAGCACTCGGACGAGTGACCTTAATGTCGGGCACTGTTTCAGCCATCACAGGCAAGTTAGGGTAAAGCTTAGGTTCACCTGTCCAGCGCACAACTTCAGCGCCACTGATGGGGCTCTTTTCAAGTTGATAATCTATGCCTTTAAAATCCCAGCCTTTTTCTAATGGTGCTAATTTCCAAGTAAGGGTGATTAGCGGTGAGGCGCGGTATTTATCTTCTTGAATCGCACTCTTAAGTTTTGTCGCCTGTTCGCCCACTGTTTTGAGGGTTTGCGCTAACATCACATAAGTGCCGAGCACCCTTTGTTTAAAGGGCTTTAGGCTGTGGTTTTCAACCAGAATGGTGGGCAAATGGCGAGCATCGCCATAACCGTTAGAGAAGCGCGGACTTGGATTCCACAGCGACATGCCTTTGGTGATATCGGCGTTATCCACGGCAAAAATCAGCGGGCCGGGAATATGGCCTTGCTCGGTTAATGCTGCTTCAACCGCGGGTCTGTAGCTGTTTTCGAGCCAGCGGTAACTGGCTGGGCTTAATCCTTGGGCAAGGTTATAACCAAAGGTGACATCGTATTGGTAATCGATGCCGTCGGTGACATGCACGTCGATATACAAGTCTGGCTGCCACACGTTGATTGCGCGCAGCATGTGCTGCATTTCTAAGGTATCGGCCTTGGCATAATCGCGGTTAAGGTTGAGGTTATTTGCGGTAGTGCGCCAGCCCATATTCACAGGGCCACGTTGATTCACGCGATTAAATTCGCCGCTGCGCTCATGGGCATCGACACTAAACATAGGCACAAACAAGAGGTTGGTTTTATCCAGCAGGGCGTTTTTATCGCCCTTGATGATGTCGCGTAGCAGCATCATGCCGGCATCCTTACCGTCGATTTCTCCGGCATGAATCCCTGCTTGCACTAAAACCGTTGGCTTAGTGTTTTGCTTGAGGCGCGCCGACTCATTAATGCCTTCACTGCTGGCGATATACATCCAAATATCGCGCCCCTGTGGGCTCTTACCTAAGCTAACCTTTTGTAATTTATCTGTCTCGCCCGCGAGTTTGTCAAGCCAAGCGATAGTGGCCTCGTAGCTAGGGCTTTCAATACCACTACTTTGTTCAAACGGCGTCGCCCATTCGTTATCGACACTCAACATGAGCGATTCGCTGGCGCCATGCCAAGTGATACTTGGCGGTAAAATGGCATCGTTGACAAAGGTGTCGGCTCGTTCAGGAATGGTCGCTGGTTGTGCTTCTGGCGCTGCGACTGCGGCATCGGCCAGTACATTAGTCGCAGTTTCAGTTGCTTGGCTATTCGCTGCTGGACTTGCATCCTGTGACGTTGTGATTACTGGGGAGCCAACTGCCAATGTTTCTGTGGTAGAGGCTTGCGTCATAGTGGCTGCCGGAGTTGTTTGGGTTGTTGTTTTCGCATCATTGGCAAAAGCATTCCCAGGGTACAGATTGCCCGTAGAGAGACAGGCAATGGCGATAACGGAGAGAGAAAACAAGCGCATGAAAAGAGTCCATCTATCGAATTTTTATTAGGACGGTATCTTTTCATTAAACGCCCCGTTAACGCAAGGGCGGCTAAGGGTTATCCGGCATTTCTGACATGGATTTAAGCACTAAGCGGAATGGTAAAATCGACTAAGCCGTTTTGTTGGGCGTTATCTGAGAAGCTGGCCGCTTGCGATAGGCAATGTCGATAATGGCAATGTCTTTATAAAGTGCTTCGACGGCAATCGCGAGCTGATAAATCAGCCAGCTATAACCTGTGAGCGCAAATCCCTGCGGCACTTGGTCGTTTACGGTTGTCACTGGATCAGCGGTTGATGCTTGAGTGGCTGCGACTAGGGCAAGCTGGAGTCTGTGTTGTAATTCTTGATCTAAGCATTCTGGCAGTGTCGGCAATTGTTGAGCTTTACCCGCTACAAATTCTGCAAGTTGTTGCAAATAGAAGGCAAGCTCAGAGGCAACCGCATTAATCTGCAGATAGGCGTCTTTGTCTTCTTCCTGCCAGCGGGTTAAGGGTAAGAGTTCAAGTAAGGTGATTAAGCGCACTTGTTTATTGGCTAACTGCGACAGTAGCACTTTGTGTTTTTTGAGGGTTTGACTTTCCCATTCCAAGGAGAAAAACAGTTTCTTTTGAGTGAGTACGGCCTTCATCGCAGCCTCCAGTCTAGCGCGAAAATCGAGCTCATGATTGGCGGGCGCCTTAAGATGCTCGGCTAAGACTTCGGCCATATTGTCGATGGCATGGGTGAGTTGGGAGCGCCAATCTTGTTTAGCTTTAATCGGAAAAATGAACAGTGAGACCAAAATAGCAATCACGCAGCCGGAGAGAATATTGGCCGTGCGCCATAGTGCCTCAGAGGTGTCATGGTTGGCGTCGCCGACGACGATTATAATGGTAAATCCGGCCACTAAATAGGCATAACTGTAACGTCCGGCCGAGATAAAACAAATCAAGCTAACGGCTAAGATCAGCAGGCTCATGATTAGCCAATAACTGTCCACAGTGGCAACTGACATCACCCCATAAGCTGAGCCTAAACAAGTGCCTATCGCCCTTTGTAGCGACTTTTCAATCGCGCCGCCTACTTGAGGTAAGCTCATCATAATGATCACTATCGTGACCATGCTCCAAATAAAATGCGGTGGCGCCCAAATGGCATTAATAGTGACAGCAACGAGTAAGGCTAGCCCGAGCTTTAGGGCGTGGATTGAGCGGAAATGGCGATAGATAAAGTCGGCAAAGGGTGTGGCTGGGGCAAATACAGACATAGGGCAAAATTCCTTTGAGCTAACTTAGCGATGTTAATCTGGTGGCAGTATCGCAGAAAAACCGTGTCACTTGCGGCCATAGCGCCATAAAGAAATGTAAATTGCGAAATCTAGCAAATTGAGCTTAGTGGATGGCGCGGGAGAGATCACATTAACACTCAGATTAAATAGGCTTAACTGATGCGTGTAGAGGCAGGCCATTATACCGTGCTGCAGATATAAAAAAGGCTTGAATAAGCATTGCCTATTCAAGCCTATATTCAAAGTGTTTGAGTTAGCTTAAGTTGCGCTCACTATCCGCTTTAACGTCAACTTCTGTGTATTTATCCATGATCAAGGCACAAGCCGCATCGCCAGTGATATTGAGTGCGGTACGGATCATGTCAAAAACCCTGTCTAACGCAAACAGCAAAGGTAAACCATCGATAGGAATTCCCGCAGCTAACAGCACTGCCACTACTAAAAAGGATGGGCCTGGCACACCAGCTTGACCAATTGCACCTAAGGTTGAGGTGAAAATGATGGCCGCATAGGCTGTCATCGATAGATCAACGTTATACATTTGGGCGAAGAACATAGCCACTAAACCATAATAAATTGCGTTGCCGCTCATATTAATGGTGGCGCCTAACGGCAATACAAAAGCCGTGGTTGCCTTAGAGACTTTAAGATCTTCCTCGCAGGTTTCCATATTCACTGGCAGAGTCGCCATTGAAGAGGCGGTCGATAATGCCATCACCTGCGGCTTCTTCATTGCCGAAATAAACTGGCGCGCAGACACTCTTGAGAAGAGTTGTACCACTAATGGGAAGAAGATAAAGCCGTAGATCAGAATCGCAGCAACAAACACGGCGAATAACTTAAACACGACTTCTAGTGCATCAAAACCGAAGGTGCCGACAGAATCGGCCATCAAACCAAATACACCGATAGGGGCAATGATCATCACGCAGTTGATCATCCACACAAAGGCATCAACGACTGTGTTGAGTGCGGCCAAAATAGGTTTAGCACCATCGCCTTTAACTTTAGTCAGTGCGATGCCGAAGAAGATACTAAAGACTAAGATTTGTAATATGTTACCGCCGTTCAGCGACTCGAACACATTGGTTGGGATCATGCCGATAAAGGTATCCATTACCCCGGGCAATGCGCCATGTTCCTTGGTTACTTCCATCAAGTCTGTGCTGCTGTGGGCGGTAAAATCAACGCCTGCACCCGGTTGGAACAGATTACCCATCAAGAGTGCAAGCACAACGGCAAAGCCCGACGTGACAATAAAAAAGCCGAAAGTGCCAATGCCAATCTTACCCGCCGATGGACTATCGCCTAAGCTCGCCGCGCCGCTGATGATAGAAACCAATACCAGTGGGATCACTAGCATTTTGATTAAATGGATGAAAATGGTTCCGAGTGGTGCAAACACACTTGCACTCTCGCCCATCATAAAACCCACCAGTGCGCCGATAATCATGGCAATAACCACTTGCACACCAATGTTACCTAATAAACTCTTGCTCTTCATTCTTGCGAAACTCCCCAGTTGCCGCAGCATTTTGTGTCATGCACAGACGATTTGAACCTAGACGACTCAAGCTTTAGTAATTAAGGTTTACTCTAGGCTAAAGGTTCACTCTATGTTAAAGGCAAATGCCCGACATTTTTGTCCGGCTAAAGTACCACAATTGCATAGTAGGGGATTGTGAAACATCACTAACCTTGGTTTCAAAATAACCAAAGTCTAAATCACGTTAACGTTAAATGAGAAATGCTTAAATTTATGCACTTAAAAATGAATAAAGCTTATTTTATTGTGGGGTTTTAACTGCCGAATTGATGAATTGTGATTTTTACTTTGATGGGCGCAGATATCCTCTCGTATTCTTGGGGCGGCCTGAGTCGTTAGTTACCCATCTTTTACTTGTATGAATCATGAGAGTGGTTAATAGCTAAAAAACCTCCATGACCATTCAACTCTGTGACTCACTCAGTTTTCCCTATGACAACTCCATTTCGAGGACATTATGAACATCACCTCATTTTTTGGCCCACCCGAATCGTTACAGTGCTGGATAAGAAAGTGCGTCGAACAACCTGGATTAAGTTATTGGCTGGTTTATCAAGATCTTGATGAAGGTGAATCCCTGCAACTGATCACTCCATTATTCCCGATAGTGAATGATATGAGAGACCTATCGGATGACGAAATCGATGCCTTTGAGGATAGCTTAGGCCGGAGTGACTATGGTTATCTGCTAAACACGGATCAGATTGAGGATGTGATCGATAACCTGATGCAGCAAAAAGCCCTACCAAGTGAACAGGAACTGCTTGAAGCTATTATCTTTTACTATGAGCGAGATGCGTTTATAGATATTTAAGTGTTTATTTTTATTTTGTTGTTTCTATATAAAATAAAATTACGTGTTGTTAGCGGTAAAATACCGACGGTTAACGTCGGCATTTGCGTTTAAGGCGAGGTAATAAGTTGTGCACCATTTAGTGGTTATTGAGGTATTGAGCTTATGAATTCAATTTCGCAAGCACTCTGAATACCTCTTGAACGCCCTAAGGCATTGCGGGGAAGGAGAGCGAGCTGCCAATCCCTAGAGGCAAGCCTAAGGCCCAATATGCCAGTAAGAAACCGCTCCAAAGCAGGAGAAAACTGATTGAAAACGGTAACATCAGTGCCACTAAGGTGCCTATGCCTGATTCCTTAACGTATTTTTGGCAAAACACCACAATTAACGGAAAGTAAGGCATCAACGGGGTGATGATATTAGTGGATGAGTCGCCCACTCGGTAAGCGGCTTGAGTCAAATCCGGTGACACACCTAGTTCCATTAACATGGGTACCATAATGGCGCCAATCAATGCCCATTTAGCTGAGGCGGAACCTACTAATAGATTGACGAACGCCGTGAGAAACACAATTCCCACCAAAGTCACACCCATAGGAAGGGCTAATTCCTTTAACGCCAACGCGCCTTTAATGGCCATTAATGCGCCTAAATTGGATTGACCAAAAGCATAAATAAACTGGGCGCAGAAAAAAGCCATGACGATGTAATAACCCATGCCGCTCATGGATTTGCTCATGCCTTGAATAATGGCTCTGTGGTTGTTTGCCGTGCCAGCGGCATAGCCATACACGATGCCGGGAATGAGGAAAAACACAAAAATAATCGCCACAATGGAGCGCATTAATGGCGCTGAAGCACTGGTTAGGGCGCCGTCAGTAGCACGCCAAGCAGAATGTTCACCATAGGCGGTTAATACTAATCCTAATGCACACAACAACATGGCGGCCATGGCGAATTTGAGTCCGCGGCGCTCATGGGGTTGCAGTTCATCTAGGGTTGGGAGCGTGCTGGGATCGCCATTCACCGCAGTGTTTTTTAGGCGCGGCTCGATAACTTTATCCGTTAAGAACCAGCCAACTAAGATAATTAAAATGGCAGAAGTCGAAGTAAAAAAGATGTTATTTAGTGGGTTAATCGTTAATGTCGCGGCCGCGGGGTCGGCTGATAATCTTGCCGCTGCCTGAGTTAAGCCCGCTAGCATAGGATCAAGGCTGGATGGCACGCCAACGGTCGCAGAAAAACCACCGGATACGCCAGCGAAAGCGGCGGCAATACCGGCTAAGGGATGACGACCCGCGGCATAGAAGATCACCGCGCCGAGTGGGATAACGAGTACATAACCCGCATCAACCGCGACATGGCTCAGAATACCCACGGCTATCAATACCGGGGTGAGTAACATCTTGGGGGTAACAGATAAAATGGAGCGCAGCCCTGCATTAATAAAGCCAGTATGTTCAGCAACGCCTAGGCCCAGCATGGCCACAAGCACCACACCTAGCGGCGGGAAAGTCACAAAGGTCGTGACCATCGCCGAGGTAAAAGCGGTTAACGCACCACCATCAAGCATATTGACGACTTGAATCGGGTTACCAGTACGAGGGTCGATTTCATCAAAACTGACACCCGATAATCCCCAAGAGATCAACCAGACTAAGCCCAGAAACATCGCAAATAATACTGCTGGGTCGGGCAGTTTATTGCCGACGACTTCGACGCCATTGAGAAATCGCTGGAATCCAGTGACAGGTTTATGATTTTCCATTTGGGTGCCGCTTCCTAAAAAATGATGATTGTTATCGGTGATTATAAAAACGCAGCATTAATTTAAGCTTGGTTTAACTAATCGATAAGAAATAAAACACATAAAAATCTATCGCAGTGGCTTTAGTGCGGGTGGATTTAATCATCACTAAATCAATTTAGCCGCAAATAAAAAGCGCGGGTTCATGACTGAACCCGCGCTTTTTTATGAAACGATATTTTTGACTAAATAACCGTACCGAACAAATCCACTACGCGCTTATGCTTTTGGACCTGCGTTGCGGATAGCGTCTGACACTTGATACTTAGCGAAGTTTTTAGTGAAAGCTTCTGCTAGTTTCTGGGCGTATTCGGCATATAGCGCTTTATCGCCCCAAGTGTTGATTGGATTGAGTAAATTGCTGTCTACACCACTTACTGCCACAGGAACGGCGAGGTTCAAGGTGTCTAAGTGGACGGTTTCCACATCTTTCAACTCACCGCTGACAATCGCATCGACGATGGCGCGGGTGGTTGGGATGTCAAAACGTTTACCTACACCGTGTGGGCCACCAGTCCAACCAGTGTTGACTAAGTACACTTGGCTGCCGAAGGACTCAATGCGCTTCATCAACAGTTCTGCGTACACGCCAGCAGGGCGTGGGAAGAAAGGTGCGCCGAAGCACGTTGAGAAGGTGGATTGAATCGCCGAGGTTGAGCCGATTTCAGTCGAACCTACTTTGGCGGTATAGCCAGACAAGAAGTGGTATGCAGCTTGTTCTTTGGTCAGGATAGAAACCGGTGGTAATACGCCAGATACATCGCAGGTTAAGAATACAACCGCATGTGGCTCAGCGCCGCAGTTGTCTTCTTTACGTTGGGCGATGTGCTCCAGCGGATAGGCTGCGCGAGTATTTTCCGTTAGGCTGCTGTCTTTGTAGTTAGGTACACGGTGTTCGTCCATCACTACGTTTTCAAGTACAGTGCCGAAACGAATCGCATCCCAAATCACGGGCTCATTCTTTTGGCTTAAATCGATACATTTGGCGTAGCAACCGCCTTCGATGTTGAATACACCGCCGGGTGCCCAGCCGTGTTCATCATCACCAATCAGGAAGCGTTTTGGATCAGCAGAGAGTGTGGTTTTACCTGTGCCAGATAAACCGAAAAACAGCGTAGTGTCGCCATCTTTACCCACGTTGGCCGAGCAGTGCATTGGGAGCACGCCTTGGGCTGGCAGTAGGAAGTTTTGCACTGAGAACATAGACTTTTTCATTTCGCCAGCGTATTTCAGGCCAGCGAGCAGCACTTTACGTTCGGCGAAGTTTAAAATCACGGTCGCATCTGAGTTAGTGCCATCACGTTCTGGTACGCAAACAAAGTCAGGGGCATTGATGATCTGCCACACTGGTTTGTCTTTACGATTAAATTCTTCAGGAATGATAAATAGATTGCGGGCGAACAGTTGGTGCCAAGCGTATTGTGTGGTGACTCGTACTGGTTGGTAATGTTCAGTGTCGGCACCGACTTCGAGATCAGATACAAACAGTTCTTTATCGGCTAGGTAAGCTTCAACCCGTGCCCATAAACCTTCAAAAGCACCTGGATCGAAAGCCTGATTGACTGGGCCCCATTCGATATCAGCTTCTGAACTGGGTTCTCTTACAATGAAACGATCGCCAGGTGAGCGACCGCTGCGAGCGCCTGTTTTAGCAACTAATGCGCCATTGGCTGTCAATTCACCCTCGCCGCGTAGCAGGGCAAATTCGACAAGTTGTGCTGTTGAGGGGTTAAAGTGAACGCGGTTTAATCCATCCGCCATAGTGAGGTCTCCATTTGATTTGTAAGGTTATTTTAATATCGATCGTCTGCCGATTTAATTTTATTTATCGCCTGAGTCGTGCTAGGTGACAAAGTGAGGGCGATTGTAGCCTAAGCCGAGTGCAATGTGTGAGGGGATTATAGGTATGAATAAAAAATGGGCGCCAAATAGGGCGCCCATTTTTAGGGGGAGTCGTTTTACTGCTGGGTTGTTGATGTCTGACCGTTAGCAAATAAGGTTGCTACGTCTATGGCATCAAAGGTGTATTTAGCGTGGCAATATTCGCAACCCATTTCTATCTTGCCATCTTCGGCGAGTATGGCTTCGATTTCTGCTTGATCTAAGGTTTTGATCGCGCCAGCACTGCGTTCATGGGAACAAGTGCATTTAAAGCTCACATCGATAGGATCAAATAAGCGTACTTCTTCCTGATGATAGAGGCGATGTAACACGCTTTCTGCATCAAGAGTAAATAGCTCTTCGGCCTTGATGGTCGACGTCAGTTGGCTCAAGTGTTCGAAGTCGGCGTTGTGATCTTGCTGGCTTGGCAGAATTTGTAGGAACATGCCCGCCGCTTGTTTACCGTCGGCAAATAACCAAATTCCCGTAGGTAACTGCTCAGATTGATTGAAGTATTCTTCAACACAGGCCGCAAGCGTTGGCTTGTCTAGTGCAACGACACCTTGGTAGCGTTCACCTTCGTCGGGTGTTAAGGTGATGACCATATAGCCTTGGCCGAAGAGTTCTGTGAGGCTAGCATCATCGGCGAGTTCAGCATTCCAGCGAGCCACACCGCGTAACTCTTGTAAATTGTTACCGTTGATCACCGCTAAAGAAACAGGGCCGTTGCCTTGTAACTGTACGCTGATATCACCGCTAAATTTCAATGTAGCGGTTAATAGTGAGGTGGCTGCCATTAATTCACCCAGTAGCACTTGCAGTACGGCTGGGTATTCTTGGGCGCTGATCACTTGTTGATAGCTGTCTTGTAACTGTACCAGTTCACCGCGCACATCGGCATTATCGAACAAGTAGCGGTGTAAAGTATCTTGGTTCATCGTGTATCTCACTGTTAAAGGTCTTTAAAGCGCATGAGCTGGCGTCGTTGCTTTTTATCTGGTTTCTGATCGGGTATCGGGTTATTGAGCATGTGGAGGCGTCGTTGCTCAGCATTAATGGCCCGTTTAGCCAGACTTGTCGCGGTTTCTTCGTACAATTCTTGTGCAATCGCACCACTTTGGCGTAATTGCGATAATTTTTTTATGACGATCTCTTTATCGTCATATCCTTGGCGTATCTTAAGGACGGCGCCTATCTCGGCATTCCTACTAGATTTGGCACGCTGGCCGTTGTAATGTACTTTGCCGCCGTTAATCATTTCTTTGGCGATGGCACGGGTTTTATAAAAACGTGCAGCCCAAAGCCACTTATCGAGTCGAATGTCTGTTTTATCGCTTTGACCTTGAGTCATAGTGTCTCCAGCTAAAAGATCGATGAGTTCACATGCCGAGCAAGAAAATGCGTCAAGAGCATTTCTATTATGTTAAAGGGTGGCGTGCTTCACACCCTTTTATGGCGGGCAAAGTTAGCATAATTGGCCTATTTTCGCCAATTTGAATGCTGTTATGGGCTTGTTGCCAAATGCTGCCTAGGTTAGCATGAGACGGTAATCGCCTAATTATTATAATCAGAACAGAGACCTGTATCGAGGGTCCACATAAAATATGGATTTATTAGATAAAGTTATCGCAAAAGCCATTGGCATGCCCCATAAGCCCTTAAGCCGGATAGTCTTCTGGTTGGGTTTTATTGTGATCATGTTGTTAGCCGCGCAAATTACATGGAAATTAGTGCCTACTAGCTCATCACCCAGTGCTTGGTCTCCAACGCCCGTTAACCTGACGGGTAAAGGTGCTGGGCAGGTTGATCTTGCGGGTTTGCAGCAGCTTGGTCTCTTTGGTAAGGCAGATGCTAAATCTGAAAAGCCAAAAACTGAGGTTGTTGAGACTGTGACCGACGCGCCTAAGACCACACTCTCTATTCAGCTCACTGGCGTTGTTGCATCGACAGCGGATCAGAAAGGCTTAGCGATCATTGAGTCAAACGGCAGCCAAGAGACCTACAGCTTAGGCGATAAAATCAAGGGTACTTCGGCATCACTGAAAGAAGTCTATGCCGACCGTATTATCATCACTAACGCTGGCCGTTACGAGACATTAATGCTCGATGGCTTAGTTTACACTAGCCAAAGCCCAGCCAATCAACAGTTACAACAAGCTAAGACTAATAAGACTGGCTCGGCAGTGAGCCGTGTCGATCAACGTAAAAATGCCGAAATCTCCCAAGAACTCGCCGAATCCCGCACCGAATTGTTAGCCGACCCCAGTAAGATCACCGATTATATTGCCATTTCACCTGTCAGACAGGGTGACGCTGTGGCGGGATATCGCTTGAATCCAGGGAAAGACGCCAATTTGTTTAAGCAGGCGGGTTTTAAAGCTAACGATTTAGCCAAATCGATTAATGGATACGACTTGACCGTAATGAGTCAAGCGTTAGAAATGATGAGCCAATTACCCGAGTTAACCGAAGTTTCTATTATGGTTGAGCGGGAAGGACAATTGGTTGAAATCATGTTTAGTTTGCCGCAATAACACGCGTTAGAGGAAAGAAAAAGAATGAATAACAAAAGGATTCGACGCAAGCTGATTGCTGGGGTTGTTGCGGGTGCAGCCATGTTCTCCTCCCAATTCGCTTGGTCTGAACAGTATGCGGCCAACTTTAAAGGCACGGATATTCAAGAATTTATCAATATAGTTGGTAAAAACCTGAATAAGACCATCATAGTTGACCCGACAATTCGCGGCAAAATCAACGTTCGCAGTTATGATCTGTTGAACGATGAACAGTATTACCAGTTTTTCCTCAACGTCTTACAAGTTTACGGTTATGCCATCGTTGAGATGGAAAATAACGTTATTAAAGTCATTAAAGACAAAGATGCCAAAACCGCTGCAATTCGAGTCGCTAACGATAACGACCCCGGCCTTGGTGACGAAATGGTGACGCGTATCGTGGCCTTGTATAACACTGAGGCTAAGCAATTAGCGCCGTTATTGCGTCAACTTAATGATAATGCGGGTGGCGGCAACGTAGTGAACTACGATCCCTCCAATGTCTTGATGTTGTCTGGCCGTGCTGCGGTAGTGAACAAGTTAGTCGAAATTATCCGTCGAGTGGATAAGCAAGGCGATACCTCGGTGCAAGTGGTGCCGTTAGAATTTGCCTCCGCGGGTGAAATGGTACGAATCATAGATACCCTTTATCGTGCTACTGCTAACCAATCCCAATTGCCAGGCCAAGCGCCAAAAGTGGTTGCTGACGAACGTATCAATGCCGTAGTCGTGAGCGGTGATGAGAAGAGCCGCCAACGTGTGGTCGAGCTTATCCGTCGTCTCGATGCCGAACAAGCCAGCACAGGTAACACAAAAGTTCGTTATCTACGTTATGCCAAAGCAGAAGATTTAGTTGAAGTGCTGACCGGTTTTGCCCAAAAGTTGGAAGGCGAGAAAGATCCGAGCGCTCAGGCTGCAGGTGGTAAACGCCGTAATGAAATTAATATCATGGCGCATACTGAAACCAACGCCTTAGTGATCAGTGCTGAACCCGATCAGATGCGCACTATCGAGAGCGTGATTAATCAACTCGACATCCGCCGTGCTCAGGTACTCGTAGAAGCCATTATTGTCGAAGTTGCCGAAGGCGACAGTGTCGGCTTTGGGGTGCAATGGGCGGCGAAAGCGGGCGGCGGCACTCAGTTTAATAACTTAGGCCCAACCATAGGTGAGATTGGCGCTGGTGTATGGCAGGCGCAAGATAAAGAAGGCACATTCATCACTAACCCGAGTACTGGTCAGGTGATAGGTCAAAACCCGAGTACGAAGGGCGATGTTACCTTACTTGCCCAAGCTTTAGGTAAAGTGAACGGTATGGCATGGGGTGTGGCCATGGGTGACTTTGGTGCGCTGATCCAAGCCGTATCCAGTGACACTAACTCAAACGTACTGGCAACGCCTTCTATTACGACCTTAGATAACCAAGAAGCCTCGTTTATTGTGGGTGACGAAGTGCCTATTCTGACAGGTTCTACCGCCAGCTCGAGCAACAGCAACCCATTCCAAACCGTTGAGCGTAAAGAGGTTGGGGTTAAACTGAAAGTGGTGCCACAGATCAACGAAGGCAGCTCAGTTAAGCTGACGATTGAACAGGAAGTTTCTGGGGTTAACGGTAATACAGGCGTGGATATTTCCTTCGCGACTCGTCGCTTAACCACTACCGTTATGGCGGATTCTGGTCAAATTGTGGTACTCGGTGGTTTGATCAACGAAGAAGTACAAGAAAGTATACAAAAAGTACCGTTCTTGGGTGATATCCCTATTCTAGGACATTTGTTTAAATCTTCTTCGAGCAAAAAAACGAAGAAAAACCTCATGATCTTCATCAAGCCAACGATCATACGTGATGGCATCACGATGGAAGGGATTGCTGGGCGTAAATATAATTATTTCAGAGCATTACAGCTTGAACAGCAAGAGCGGGGCGTGAACTTAATGCCAAATACTCAAGTGCCAGTGTTGGAAGAATGGAATCAGTCTGAGTATTTACCTCCTGAAGTTAACGAGATTTTAGAGCGTTATAAAGAAGGTAAAGGCTTAGATACTCAGATGCGTAAAACGGATCCAACGCTCAAAACGCTCGATGAAAACAAAAACAAAGATAAAACCAATGAGTGAAATTCAACTATCCCAAGTCGATGACCTCAGCCAAGTCTCTAATGAGCTAGGCCTTGAAGCTGAAGGTGATGAGGTATTTCGTTCGAGCAGTAAAGAGCGTTTACCTTTTGCCTTTGCACACCGCCACGATGTGGTGCTCGCGCTGGGCGAAACGGGCGAGTTAAGCTTGTTCTATACGAGTAAAACACCGTTAACGGCTATGCTCGAAGCGCGGCGTTATTCGGGTGTCGATTTGCCTTTGGTTAAGCTCGAAGTGGCGAAGTTTGAGGCCAAACTCACTCAAGCATATCAGGCGAACTCGTCTGAAGCGCAGCAGTTGATGGAAGACATAGGCAACGAGATGGATTTATTCACCCTTGCCGAAGAGCTGCCGCAGACCGAAGACTTGCTCGAAGGTGATGATGATGCGCCTATCATCAAACTGATTAATGCCTTGTTATCTGAAGCGATTAAAGAAGAAGCGTCGGATATCCATATCGAAACCTACGAGAAACAGCTTGTGGTGCGGTTCCGTATCGATGGTGTGCTCAAAGAAGTCCTCAAGCCAAACCGTAAGCTGTCGTCGCTGTTAGTGTCGCGGATTAAGGTTATGGCTCGCCTCGATATCGCCGAAAAACGTGTGCCGCAGGATGGCCGTATTTCGCTGCGTATCGCAGGTCGTGCGGTGGATGTGCGGGTATCGACCATGCCATCGAGCCACGGTGAACGTGTTGTACTGCGTCTGCTGGATAAAAATACTGGCAACCTCGATTTAGAACAATTGGGGATGACAGACAGTATTCGCGTTAAGTTTGAAGATCTTATTCGTCGTCCTCACGGGATCATTTTGGTGACTGGCCCTACGGGCTCGGGTAAAAGTACCACTTTGTATGCGGGTCTGACGGAGATCAACTCCAAAGACACCAACATACTCACAGTAGAAGACCCTATCGAATACGAGTTAGACGGTATCGGTCAGACCCAAGTTAACACTAAGGCCGACATGACTTTCGCCCGTGGTCTGCGCGCTATTTTGCGTCAAGATCCCGATGTGGTGATGATAGGTGAGATCCGTGACCTCGAAACCGCACAAATTGCGGTGCAAGCGTCACTCACTGGCCACATGGTGATTTCAACCCTGCATACCAACACAGCCTCTGGCGCGATTACACGTTTGCAAGACATGGGCGTAGAGCCTTTTCTCGTGTCTTCAAGTTTACTCGGCGTGTTGGCTCAACGTTTGATCCGAACCCTTTGTCCTAAATGTAAAATCGAGCATGTGCCCGATGCGCGTGAGCGTGAGTTGCTGGGCATCGCCGCCGATGACGACAGACGTATTTTCCGTGCCAATGGCTGTAAATCCTGTGGTAACAATGGCTACCGTGGTCGAACGGGTATTCATGAGCTTTTACTGGTTGACGATAATGTGCGTGAATTGATCCATGGCGGCCGCGGTGAGTTAGCCATCGAAAAGTATATTCGTCAGTTTGTACCGAGCATTCGTCACGATGGCATGAGCAAAGTGCTCGCGGGCATCACCACTCTCGAAGAAGTGCTACGTGTGACTCGCGAGGAGTAATTTATGCCAGCATTTGAATATAAGGCACTGGATGCCAAGGGAAAGCAGCTTAAGGGCGTAATTGAGGCGGATACCGCCAGACACGCCCGCAGCCAACTGCGCGATCAGCGCATGATGCCCTTGGAAATACTGCCTGTTACTGAAAAAGAAGCCAAAGCTAAGAGCAGCAGTTTTTCGTTTTTCAAACGTGGCATTTCAGTTGCTGAATTAGCTTTGATCACCCGCCAAATTGCGACCTTAGTGGCCGCGGGTTTACCGATTGAAGAATCCCTTAAAGCCGTTGGTCAGCAGTGCGAGAAAGATCGTCTCGCGAGCATGATCATGGCGGTACGTTCTCGGGTGGTGGAAGGTTATAGTCTGGCCGATTCCTTGGCTGAATTTCCGCATATTTTCGATGATTTATACCGTGCCATGGTGGCCTCGGGTGAAAAGTCCGGTCACTTAGAAGTGGTGCTTAATCGTCTGGCGGATTATACCGAGCGACGCCAACAGCTTAAATCTAAGCTGACCCAAGCCATGATTTATCCCGCGGTTTTGACCACAGTGGCGATAGGGGTGATTTCAATCCTGCTAGCTGCGGTTGTGCCTAAAGTGGTCGGACAGTTTGAGCATATGGGCGCTGAGCTTCCCGCCTCGACCCGCTTCTTGATTTCTGCCTCTGACTTTGTGCAAAACTATGGTGTGTTTGTGGTCATCGCCTTAGTGCTGCTGTTCGCACTCTTTCGGCGCATGTTAAAGTCACCTGCGTTTCGGATGAAGTACGATAATTTTTTATTAAGCATGCCAGTTGTTGGCCGCGTGAGTAAGGGATTAAATACGGCGCGTTTTGCGCGGACGTTAAGTATCTTATCTGCCAGTTCAGTGCCTTTGCTCGATGGTATGCGTATCGCGAGTGAAGTGTTGCAGAATATGCGAGTGCGCGCCGCAGTTGACGATGCGACCGCACGCGTGCGGGAAGGAACTAGCTTAGGTGCAGCGTTGACTAATACTAAGTTGTTTCCGGCTATGATGTTATACATGATTGCGTCGGGCGAGAAGAGTGGTCAACTTGAGCAGATGTTAGAGCGGGCCGCCGATAACCAAGACAGGGAATTCGAAGGTAACGTCAACATAGCATTGGGTGTATTCGAGCCTATGCTGGTGGTCAGTATGGCGTGTGTTGTGCTCTTTATCGTGATGGCAATTTTGCAGCCAATTTTAGCCTTGAATAACTTGATTAGCGGTTAATTTTTGAATTTATGGATTATGACCAAGTCGATTGGCATAGGTTTTTTTAGGAGAAGTAGTCGATGCAAATGAACAAGAAACATCAAGGTTTTACCTTACTCGAAGTGATGGTTGTTATCGTGATTTTAGGGATTTTAGCCTCTATGGTTGTGCCTAACTTGATGGGTAACAAAGATAAGGCTGACCAACAAAAAGCCGTGTCTGACATAGTTGCACTCGAAAATGCCTTAGATATGTATAAGTTAGATAACGGTGTCTATCCATCGACCGAACAAGGCTTAGAAGCATTAGTGCAAAAGCCTACGATTTCGCCTGAGCCACGTAACTACCGTGAAGATGGTTATGTAAAACGTTTGCCAGAAGATCCATGGCGCAATAACTACCTGTTGTTAAGCCCTGGCGAAAACGGCAAGTTAGATATTTTCAGTGCAGGCCCCGATGGTCAACCAGGTACCGAAGATGACATCGGTAACTGGAATTTACAGAATTTCCAATAAGATGCTAAAGCTGCGTCACGCTGGTTTCACCTTAATGGAGGTGATGCTAGTGATTTTGTTGATGGGGCTCACGGCTGCGGCTGTGACTATGTCTATCGGCAATTCTGGGCCGCAACAGGCCTTAGATAGAACGGCGCGGCAGTTTATTGCGGCCACTGAAATGGTGCTTGATGAAACCGTTTTAAGTGGCCAGTTTATTGGTATTGTGATTGAGAAAACCAGTTATCAGTTTGTTTTTTATAAAGAAGGTAAGTGGGAGCCTTTGGATAAAGACAGACTCTTATCTGAAAAGCAAATGGAGCCAGGGGTTGTACTGAACTTAGTGCTCGATGGTTTACCTTTGGTACAAGAGGATGAGAAAGACGATTCTTGGTTCGAAGAACCGCTGATTGAACCCTCTGCCGATGATAAGAAGAAACACCCTGAGCCACAGGTCATGCTATTCCCGAGCGGTGAAATGAGCGCTTTTGAGCTGACGTTTATCGCTAAAACTAACAAAGGCCAGCAGGCCGAAACGTTAGTGGTCGGTGATGCGCTGGGCAGATTAACCATAGGGCGCCCCGATGAAACGCGTTAAGGGCATGACCTTACTCGAAGTGATTGTGGCCCTTGCCGTATTTTCGATTGCGGCCGTGTCTATCACTAAAAGTTTGGGCGAGCAGATGGCAAACATGCCGATTCTGGAATCGCGCACTTTGGCACAGTGGGTGGCTGATAATCAGATGGTCGATGCCAGACTCGATCCACAGTTTCCTGAAATCGGTAAAAAAGAAGGTCAAGTTGAGCTCGCAGGAAAGGATTGGTATTGGCGTAAGGAAGTGGTGAAAACGACGGACGATAATTTTCGTATGATCCGCATAAGTGTGAGTGAAGACGAACGCTATCAGCGTATTGCCGCACAAGTGAGCAGTTATGTCCTTAAAACTAACTAGTGCGCAGCGGGGATTCACCCTGCTGGAAATGCTGATCGCCATCGCGATTTTCGCCATGATAGGTTTGGCTTCTAATGCGGTACTCAGCACAGTGCTGACTAACGATGAAGTGACGCGCGCTTTTTCAACTCGGCTTAAAGCTCTACAACAAGGCTTTGGTGCGATTGAGCGTGATCTCGCGCAAATGGTGGCGCGCACGCCAAGATTACTCGAAGGTGGTCGAGGTTCGACCGTCTTCCAAACAGGCAATGATATTTTAGATTCGGAATCAGAAGCCTTAGTGTTTTACCGTTTAGGCTGGTTAAATCCCGACGGTTTATTACCGCGAGGCAGCTTGCAGTCGGTGGCGTATGTGGTGCATGAAGGGCGGCTGGAACGTTGGTACTTTCCTTATCCTGAGCCTGAGTTTGGCGCCGAGCCGATTAAGACAGTGATTATCGACAAAGTGCTGTCGGTGGAATATTCCTTCTTTATGGAAGACAAGTGGGAGCGCAAAGTCGAGGCGACTAAGTTGCCTAAAGCGATCGCCATGGAGATTGAGATTGAAGGTTTAGGCAAGATCCAACGTAAGTTCTTGTTGCCGCTGGGTGCTGTTGCACCAGAAAAGTCTAAGGATGACGATAATAAAGACGAAAATCCTGACGATACGAACAAAGATAAAGACAAAGATGGTGATGGAGTCGATGATGGCTCGGGGAACGATCCAGGTGACGGTTCTGGTGATCCAGGTGATGGTGACCCTGAAGATGAGGGCCGCGAATGAGAACCCAATCTCGGTCTAAACAGCGCGGTGTCGCACTGATAGTTGTGCTCTTGATTGTGGCCATGGTGGTGATCATCGCGACAAACATCACAGGCCGTAATCAGTTATCCATGCGTCGAACGTTGAACTTGGCCCAGTACGATCAAGCCTATTGGTACGCGATTTCTGCTGAAGAACTGGCGAAGAAAATTTTAAAACAAGATTTAGACGACTCGGAAGGTCGGGTCCACAGGCAACAATATTGGGCCATGGCCGATGTGGTGTTTCCGGCTGAATACGGTGAAATTGCTGGCAAGATCACAGATATGCGTGCCTGTTTTAACTTAAATGCCTTGTCTGTGACCACGAAAGAGGTGGAAAACAGTCAACCTAAGCTGCCGTTGGCGGCGAAGCAATATAAGGCCTTGTTGGTGAGTTTAGGAATGGACGACTTTAGTGCGGACCGTCTGACCCAGACCTTAAAAGATTATATCGACGAAGACACCACTGCTAGCCCTTATGGTGCCGAAGATGCGGAATACGAAGCGCGAAATGTGCCTTACCGTGCGGCCAATACGCTGATGAATCATCGCAGTGAATTACGGGCAGTGATGGGATACACCCAAGATATCTATTTGAAACTCTTGCCCTATGTATGCGTTATCCCAGGTAATGACAGGCAATTACTGAATGTGAATACCTTGGAAGTAGAGCAAGCGGCACTGTTAGCTGGCATGCTCGAAAATCAGATTTCGGTAGGCGAAGCAGAAAGTATCATCAACCAACGCCCCGGCGATGGCTTTGCCAAGATAGATGATTTTTATGAAAGCTCATCCATGGGATCGATCAAGTGGGAAGGTGCCATGAAGTCGAGCTTTGTCATCGATAGCCAATATTTTTTATTGGCCTCGGGGGCGAAGGTTGATAACGCCGTATTTAGAATGGAAAGTGTGCTCAAAAAGAGCGGCGGCAATAAAATGGAAGTGCTCACCCGTCAGTTTGGTGGCCAAAAATAATGGAAGTGCTCACCCGTCAGGGTTTGATGTTGGTGGCCAAAAATAATGGAAGTGCTCACCCGGCAGGGTTTGATGTTGGTGGACAAAAATAATGGCAGTGCTCACCCGGCAGAATCTGGTGGACAAAAATAATAGCAACGAGCTCAGTCACGCTTTCTTGACTGGGACTGGTGGAGAAAAACTGTGAGTGAACGGCTATTTATTCGCTTAGGCAGAACAGCAGAGCAAGCGTGCTCTTGGCTCGTTTGGTCGGAGCAAGAACAGGAAATTATCGCCTCTGGCGAGCTCGCCAATGCCCAAGGTTTGTCGACCTTAACTGAGCGTGCGGGCAATCGTCCCGTCGATGTGTTAGTGCCCGCCGCGGCAATGACACTCACTAGTGTGCATTTGCCCGAAAAAGGCCAACGCCAAGCCTTGAAAGCCTTGCCTTTTATGCTCGAAGAAGCCTTAGCCGATGATGTCGATGCTATGCATTTTACTGTTGGTCCACGTGACGGTGACGCCTTAAGTGTGGTCGCAGTGGCCCATGAGCAAATGCAGACTTGGCTGAGTTGTTTGACTGAAGCGGGTTTAAAAGTGAAGCGCATTGTGCCTGACTGTTTAGCCTTGCCATTGCAAGAGTGCCAATGGGCGGCAATGAATTTTGGCAATGAGCTATTGCTGCGTACCGGATTAGCTTCGGGCCAGAGCTTACCTCTGCCTTGGTTGCCAATTGCGTTAGAACAACTTAAGCCTGCACAGGGCGAAGTCTCTGTCGCCAGTTATACCGAGATGCAACTCGAGGGTGTCGAGCTTAAGCCGCAGTCACTCGAGCTACCTATGTTAGTGTTAGCCCGCGGTATTTTGCATGCGCCAGTGAATTTACTGAGCGGCGTTTACACGCCGAAGCGTGAATACAGCAAACAGTTGGTGATGTGGAAGAGCGCTGCCATCGTTATCGCCATCGCGTGCGTGCTGGCCTTAGTGAATAAAGGGCTGACTATACATCAAGTCAATGGTCAGGTTGCCGATCTTAAAGCCCAGAGTGAATCCATTTATCAGCAAGTGATCCCGGGAAATTCGCGCATTGTTAACCTACGTTCGCAGATGGAAAGTCAGTTACGTGCATTGCAGGGACAGGGCAGTGGTGCCGAGTTTTTTGCCATGCTCGATGGTTTACAGGATGCCTTTAAGCAAGTGCCTGAACTTAAACCTAATAGCCTAAGATTCGAAAGCGCGCGTAACGAGATCCGTATGCAAGTGAGTGCGAAAAATTACGCGCAGATCGAGAAGTTTAAAGAGATTGTCGGTCGTCGTTTTCAACTCGATGGCGGCACTATGAATAGCGGTGAAGAGCAAGTCACCAGTACCTTAACCTTGAGGAGCAAATAAGATGGATAATTTGCGGACTTGGTGGCAAGGGCTCGCATCGCGCGAGCAGCAGTTAGTAGGCTTTTGCTCGGTATTTTTAGTCATTGGTATTTTTTATTGGGGTGTTTGGACGCCGATTGCCAATGCTGAAGCCGATGCATTACGTAACCTCAATGCACAGCAACAGACGTTGAACTATGTAAAACAAACGGCGAATAAAATAGCGAGTCTTAAGCAGAACGGTGCTAAGCCAACGACGTCGGGCAGTTTAAGCTCAGTGGTTAACCAAACTGCGGGCAATTATGGGTTAGTGATTACTCGCATGCAACCCCAAGGCGATAAGATCCAAGTGTGGATGGACGATGTTCCTTTTGATGCCTTGTTAGGTTATTTGAGTGAATTAGTGCAGAAGAAAGGACTTTCGCTCGAAAGTGTTGATTTGGCTGAGGCTGATGTACCTGGCTATGTCAAAGTGAGACGTATCCAATTAGCGCAATAAATTAAGGTGTAGCTGTGAGTTTGATAAAAAAAGTCATCATAGGCGTACTGATTTATTTAATATTTTTAGTCGTTCTATTCCCCGCTAAGATTGCGATAGCGTTAGCCCCATTGCCCGCGAATATCAGTGTTTCGGGTGTGAGTGGCAGTATTTGGTCTGGCAGCATAGAAACCTTAAGTATGCCGCAGCGCCAGGTAGAGCAAGTGCGTTGGGATCTGAGTCCTTGGGCGCTATTTTTAGGTAAAGTGAAAGTTGATTTTCAAGTGGGCAGCCGCGCAACACCTGTCAGTGCTAAGGGATTAATTTCTTGGTCTATGGGAGGCTTAAGTGCGAAGGGGTTACGTTTCGAAGCGCCAGATAGCTTTTTACTCGGCAATGCAAAACTGCCTTTTAAAACCGAAATATCCGGTGAAGTCAGCCTATTAGTCGAGACGTTAGAGCAAGGTAAGCCTTGGTGCGAGCAGCTGTCTGGTAAGCTGTTTTTGAATCAAACCAATGTTAAGAATCAGTTTGGTAACTATCCTCTAGGTAATATTGAACTCGGACTGAGTTGTGTCGAAGGCAAAGCGCAATTGGCTACAGATGAAACCAAGAACCAGCTTGGTATTGTTGGTACCTTACAGTTAGATGAAGGCAATATGGTGAAGGTTGAGGCTAAGATTAAAGAAACGGCAGAGCAACCGGAAGATATGCGTGAGTCGCTGAATATTTTAGGTAAGCGTGGTGCGGATGGTTATTTCCCTGTGGTATATCAGGGGCGGATCCCTGGGTTATAGGCTGTTTTAGATGAGCACTTAAACTTAATGTGAGTGCTCAGATGTGAAGGCCGTAATGCGAGAGTTGTGATAAAACGTTCGATCATAAAACAACGTGATGAATAGAAACGAAGGCACCTAAGGTGCCTTTTTTATAGCCTTTTTATCGCGTTAGATCAGTCAGTAGTGAGTGATAGTCGGTAATCGCGGGGAAATCTTGAAAGACTTTGATTGGTTTTTTACTGTCTGGGTTAGCAATCCCTAATTGATGACCCACACCGGCAAGTTTAGCGGCTTTGAGTATGGGTTCGCTATCGTCGATAAAGAGACAGCGACTTGGTTCAAGGTTGAATTGTTTAAACAAGGTCAGCCAAAATTGTGGGTGTTCCTTAGGGTAACCTGTCTCGTGGCTAGAAATCATGTCATCGAGCCCTGCTGCCAGCTCGGTATGTTCAAGCTTTAGGGCAAGACTCTTGGGATGCGCATTGGTCACTAAGATGCGCCGTTTACCTGCAGAGGCCAAGGCCGCTAAAAATGGCATGCTGTCTTGGCGCAGTTGAATGCGATCCACTAAAGTGCGGTGCAAGCCCATAATGTCGAGCTGCAGTTGCTCCTGCCAATAATCGAGACAGTACCAATCGAGCGTGCCTACGACTTTCTCATAGGCGTTCACAACTAATTGCTGCGCTTCGTTGTGGCTCACACCTTGCTGTCGACTCAATTCCTGCGGTACTAAATTCAGCCAAAAATGATTGTCGAAGTGCAAATCCAATAGGGTGCCATCCATATCGAGCAGAACCGTATCGATAGTCTTCCAGTTAAACATGGGTATTTCCTATTTTTGCAAAACTGAATCACGCTTAGCATTGATTGTTGCACTGCGTAATACTCAGTGATGACGATGATTCGAGTCACTTGTATGCTTAAATCTTTGTGCTAGTCTTGGATGATTAATTATTTTTAGTCTGAAAATTAAGCGGTTGGATATGGATATCTGTTCTTTTGCCCTATTAGCTCAAGTTTCAAACTCCCTTAGTTTACAGCAAGAGTTGAATGCTTTGCTGCAACAAGACTGGTTACCCCATGTAAATCAGCGTGATTATATGGGGGGTTGGGATGTTCTCGTCTTACGCTGTGCTGCAGAGTATCGCGGTGCTCATCCTATCTTGCAAGCCTTCTCAATTTCTACTGGTCAGCACTGGCAAGATTTGCCTCAACTCGAATCGAGCCCTGCGTTATGCCATTTTCTGCAATCTTTAGCCTGCCCAGTGAAATCCGTGCGTTTGATGCGCTTACATGCGGGGGCAGAAATCAAACCCCATAGAGATCAAGGACTCTGCCTAGAACAAGGCGAGGCAAGATTACATTTGCCACTGCAAACGAATGAGCAACTCAATTTTTACGTGGACGATAAACGTGTACCCATGCAGGCCGGAGAGCTTTGGTATATCAATGCCGACCAAGTCCATTGGGTTGAAAATAAAGGGCAGGATGCGCGGATCAATTTAGTGATTGATTGCGAGGTCAATACTTGGTTAAGGGAGTTAATCGATGCTGCAAAGATCAGAGCTTGAATTAGGGCATAGTTTGGATGTAGCTGTATTAACTCAGTTTGCTAATGCGCTACTGCTGTCAACCTCAGCAGGGGAGTCTAAACGGCTCATCGATCCCATGCTGAAGCAGTTGTGCCAAATAGCGGCAGTGGAGTTACACCCCGAGTCTTTTTTGGATACTGAGGCGAGCCATACGCCTTTTGGTAAGGCGGTGTCACTCACTACCGCGGCGCAGTGTGCCGAAGATCCCGAGCGGGGCCGAGTCTTTATACAAGGGATTTATCAAGCAATACAAGATCGTCTAAAGGCTCATCCCGGGCAGATTGTGAACATCTTATATGCGGGGACTGGGCCTTTTGCTTGGTTATTATTACCTCTGCTGCCGTTATTTTCTGCGAGTCAAATTCAAGTGACCTTGCTCGACATTCATCAAGCCTCGTTAGATAAAGTTACCAAGCTTATTGAACACTTTGATTTAGCTGATCGTGTGGTGGAGAGTGTCTGTGCGGATGCCACGTTTTGGCAGCCAAATACAGTCGTAAAGTTTGATGTGATTCTTTCCGAAACCATGAAGCACTTGTTGCAACAGGAGCCGCAAGTGCAAATTTTTACCCATTTACAGGCGTATCTTGCAGATGATGGTGTGCTCATCCCGCAAAATATTGAGTTAGACGCTTGGCTTGAGTGTCGTACTGTGCAGGATTTTGTGGAGACGCATTATTTAGGACCTTTGTTTGCACTCAACCTGCAAACTGCGCGCTTACTTGCCAGTGGAGACCGTAGCTTCTTGGCTGGTACTTTACTGCTCCCCGATTTCAGCCCGAGTGCGGTAACGCTTAAGTTCACGACTTCCATTCAAGTCTATGGTAATTCCACGCTGAGCGAAAACCAATCTCAACTCACGTTACCTCGATATCGACGTGAACATTGGCTTAAGCCGCTCTCATGCCTGGCTTTTCGATATGAGCAGGGTACTCATCCCGATTTTGTGTTTGATGTTATAGAGCAAAAACCTGTGCTTGTGTCGAGTGACGATCTGAGCTGCTTAGGCATTTATCATTTGCAGCGGCTTTGGCAAAAGATACAGCAACGCAAACGGGGAGTGCCATTCACTGAACTGGCTAATGAATGGCACTTAGATAAAACCTTGCTGGATCTTTGTGGAATAGGGCTAGAGCCGGGTCTAAGAGCTTTATATCAAAACGATCATCAGTCAGCTTTTATCGCTTACATTCAGCAAATAGCCAAGCTGACAGCTGCGGATATTGCTGGGATTAATCAGCAATTAGGTGCTATTTCCCATGGATTAACGCCATCGGTCACTGTACCAGAAGTCGAAGACTTCAATTCAGCGGAGGTTGAAGACTCAAATCCGGCGGCAGTACTCAGTGAGTCACAACTCAATTTTTGGCAAAGAGAAGGCTACTTAGTGATCCCGCAAGTACTCACGGCAGAGCAATGCGCCGCAACTCGAGATTTTATTTGGGAACAGTTAGGAGCCAATGAACAAGATCCCACCACTTGGTATCAAGCTCATGAGTTTATGCAGAAAATCATGCTGCAACTGTTTCGCCATCCGCAACTGGACGCGAATCGACAAGTCCCCAAAATTCGTCAAGTGTTTGAACAATTGTGGCAGCAAACGGATTTAGTTATGACAACCGATAGAGTCAGCTTTAATCCACCAGAAACGCCAACTTGGCATTTCCCCGGTCCGGATATGCACTGGGATATGCCACTACAGCTACCCGTTAAGTTTGCGACGCAAGGGTTAATTTATTTAACCGATACCAGTGCGGAACAAGGCGCATTCTGTTGTGTCCCCGGATTTCATCTCAAGATAGAGGAGTGGCTTCTTGAACAGAACAAGCCTGATATTGAGCTTCAGCAACAGGATTGGCATCGCTGGCAAGTAAAACCTATAGCGGCTAAAGCGGGCGATTTAATCATTTGGCACCATGCCTTGCCCCACGGCGCCAGTCCTAATCGTGAGACGTTACCGCGTATGGTGCAATACATTAACTTTTACCCTATGGCTTCCTAATGGTTGATTTTAAAGAACAACAGCAACGCTATTGGTTGTTAGTTCATAATCCAGCCGCCCTGAGGGAGCTTGGCAAGGTTATGACTCTCACCAACTTTTGCCAATATTTGCGGCTTTTTTGGCACTTACCAGACTGTGGCGATGATACGTTACTGGCCATCTTGCATACTGGTAATCGACAAAGGATAGAGCCGGATTATTCACTCTTCTGCCAGTTTTGGGCGCCAGCAGACTATGACCCTAAACGCAGAGTATTAGAGTGGATGTCCGCCGCAGAAAAACCGATTCATCCTTTCTACTCGGAGCATATTTCTGCAGTGCGGGGTCAGTTATTGTCCGCTTTGATCAAACCCCAAACTGCTCTGTTACCAGCGCCAAATCTTTCTGGGCTAGTAGAACAAGTGCAGCCTGCCGGATTTATATTTCACCTCTCTCGCTGTGGATCTACCTTAGTGTCGCGCAGTTTTGCGGGGTTATCTAAATGCAGGGCGTTATCTGAATCGCCTTTGCTGACTCAAGTGCTATTGGATAGGAACCTATCAGACACTGAAAGACGCGCAGCTTTAATATTTTGCATTAATACCCAAGGTCAGTTGTTTCATCCTGAACAGCATTTGTTGATTAAATGGAATGCGTGGGATTTGCAGTTTTGGCCATTGATCCTATCACTTTATCCTCAAGTTCCCGTGTTATTGCTACTTAGGGACCCCGTCGAGATCTTAGCCTCGCAGCAAAAGTCTGCTGGATATCATATGGTGCGACAACCGTCTCGACCTTTATTCCGTGAATTATCAGTACCAGAGGAAGGGGAGTCGATACTGGATTATCAATGTAAGGTATTGCGCTTGTTATTGGGTTATGGGTTAGAGATGAGTCAGCGTAACCAAGTGATGGTCGTGGATTATGAGGAGTTGTTACCCGCGATAGCGAATAAAATCGCAAACTGGTTTTCGTTGGCTCTCTCTAAAGAAGAGTGCAGCCAAGTCGAACAATGTCAGTTAATACATGCTAAAACAGCCACGCAGCCCTTTGTAGCAGATTCACAATCTAAACAAAGTTTTTTTTCGGCTAAGCAAAAAGAACAGATCCACCGTTATTGTAACTGGTCTAATCTTCACCTTTTTGAAACTAAAGGTTAACATAAATCTTGTATTTTTGTGTGATGTGAACTAGCTTTAGCCAACTATCTATATTAAAAAATATCAGCAAGTTAACGTTTTTATTCTAGGGATGGAAAATGCAACCATGTCATTTCAAGCCGTTAGCCGTTTTATTCTGCCAACGCATTCCCCTGAGCCACTCTTTAAACCTGTCATTCGATTTGTTGAGTTTTTTGCCCGTTAACCCCGAGCTGCCACGACGAATTAAAGAACTATTAACGCGCTGTTAGAGTTACTTATTACAGGGAATGTATTTGATGGTAGAAGACATAGTATTACCTAAGGCCTATTCATTGCGTTATGCGTATAAAAATGACGATGCTTTTGTATTTGTACTATTTTGTTCTGCAAGGACGGAACTGTCTCTATTACCGCTTCCCCCACAGCAACGAGAGCTGTTAGTGCAACAACAATACCGCTTACAGCAAGCGAGTTACGCTGCCCAATACCCTCAAGCGGTGACTCTAATCATTGAATATCAATCAATTTCTATTGGCAAAATCATACTTAATCCCTCTGTTAACGGTGTCCATATCGTCGATTTTGTCATCGCACCGCAATTTCGTGGCTATGGTTATGGTTCAGTCATTTTGGACTCGGTAAAAGCCTATGCCCAAGCAAAAGAGGCGAGTGTGAGTCTGAGTGTTGATCGACAAAATATGCGTGCGAAACAGTTATATCTTCGCTTGGGTTTCTTACCTTTTGAAATATCACCTACCCAAGAGTGGCTATCGTGGCCATCATCATAGGTAGTGTTGTTTGAGGGAAGAGGAAAGCGTGTGTAATCAAACTGATGATGTATAGATAGGTTTATTTTTATTAAGGAGTCATGGATGTCTGATTTTTTTCTCGGAGAAATTAAGCTTCTCCCATACAACTGGGCACCTAAGTATTGGACTTTGTGTGCAGGGCAATTATTGCCAATCAACACCAACCAAGCGCTTTTTTCACTCTTGGGTACGACCTACGGTGGCGACGGTATCAATACTTTTGCGTTGCCGGATTTACGTGGTCGCGTACCAGTTCACCCTAATGTTAGTGCAGGTTTGCCTCAGGGCAGTAAGGCGGGTGTTGAAAATGTAACCCTAGTACCTAACAACCTGCCAGTACACAATCACCTTGTGATGGCCAGTTCTACTGCCGGCGATACCACGTTGTTTGCAGGCAATAATATTGCCGCCGCCAAAAATGCAGCTGGTGAGGTCAATTTGTATGGGTCCGCTGCAAGTTTACAAGCGTTGGACCCTGCAACGGTATCCAGTACTGGTGGCAATCAAGCCCATGAAAATTGTCAGCCTTCACTGGTAATGAATTATTGCATTGCCACTCAAGGCATTTACCCTTCACGTAACTAGAGGAGAATCACTATGGATCCTTATATCGGTGATATCCGTCTTTTTGCGGGTAGTTTTGCACCTAGAGGTTGGATGTTGTGCGCTGGTCAGCTATTAAGTATTAGTGAGCAAAGCACTCTTTTCGCAATTATCGGAACCACTTATGGTGGTGATGGGGTAACAACATTTCAATTGCCGGATTTGCGCGGTCGCCTTCCGGTTGGACAGGGTAATGGCCCTGGTCTGACTCCCCGTGTTATCGGTCAGCAGTTTGGTGTTGAATCCGTTACCTTATTAACGCCGCAAATACCTTCACACAGCCATAGTTTGTCGGCGAGCACAGCAAGTTCCTCCACATCACCCAGCCCTACGGGTAATGTCTTTGCTCATAGTAATACCGATAATATTTATGCTCCTTTGCCATCTAGCGGTGCCGATCTCCAAGTTATGAATGCACTCAGTGTGCAAGCCTCAGGGGGAACACAACCACACAATAACATCATGCCTACTACAGCGATAAATTACATCATATGTATTGAAGGCATTTTCCCATCGCGTAATTAAGGAGCGAAATTATGGATCCATTTATTGGTGAAATCCGTTTGTTGCCATTCAGCTTCGCTCCCCACAATTGGGCGCTGTGTAATGGCCAAACATTGTCAATCGCAAGTAATACCGCGTTGTTTTCAATTATCGGAATTACTTATGGTGGCAATGGTACAACCACATTCCAATTGCCTAATTTGCAGGGGCAGACCGTAGTTGGTGTAGGTCAGGGCCCCGGGCTTAGAACCTGGGATTGGGGCGAACAGTTTGGTGAAAATGGGGTGACGCTGATCTCCACTGAAATGCCAGCACACAACCACACGCTGACCGGTTTGAATAATCAGGGGACTTTGCCTTCTCCGGCAGCGAATACCTATCTTGCGAAGGATGGACGTGGTGGTGGCATAGTCAACTATATGCAGGCAGCACCAGGTACGTTAAATACCACTATGGCACCACAGACTTTAGGTCTAAATGGTGGTGGTCTACCCCATGAAAACCGTCAGCCATTTATCGCATTGAATTATTGTATTGCCCTTTATGGTGTATTTCCGGCACGCAATTAATTGATGAATGATCCCGGCATGTTTGTCGGGAAGTTTTTAATAAATATTTTTAATTAGTAAGTCACATTAATGCCAAACAAATTACATTTTATTTCAGGTTTACCGCGTGCTGGCTCGACGCTCCTCGCAGGTATACTTCGGCAAAATCCACGCTTTCATGCGGCTATCAGTAGCCCTGTAGCGGGGCTTGTGAATGGTGCCCTCGAGCAAATGGGGGCTGGTAGTGAGTCCTATTCATTTTTCGATGAACATAAACGTAAGGTCATTTGTCGGGCATTAATTGATGCTTATTATCAAGATAAAAATCATCCGGTTATTTTCGACACAAACCGTCACTGGACTGCCCGTCTACATCAATTGGTAGAGTTGGTTGATGATTTTAAAGTGATTTGTTGTGTGCGCAATCCGGCTTGGATTATGGATAGTTTTGAAGTGATTTACCGTAAAAACCCATTTGATTACAGCCGTATGTTCAATGCGGCCTCGCGTCAGACGGTTTATAGCCGCTGCGAGTCATTAATCAATGCTGGTGGTGCGGTTGGAAGTGCATGGACGGCACTCAAGGAAGCCTATTACGGCGAGTTTTCTGATCGCTTGCTATTAGTGGATTATGATCTGCTTACCCAGCATCCGGCACGCACGCTGGAGTTAATCTATCGTTTTATTGGCGAACCGCAATTCGATCACGATTTTAATAATGTCGACTATGCTGAAAATGAGTTTGACCACAATCTTGGGGTCAAAGGTTTGCATAGCGTTAAGCGGAAAGTGGAATACAAAAGTAGGCGCAGTATTTTACCGCCTGACTTATTTATGAAGTATCAAGAAATGGACTTCTGGCTGGATAGTACTGGCACTGCAGCCAATATTATTGCAAGTAAAAAACCTGTAGCACCTAACGCAAAAAATGAAGGGAATCACTTATCATGAGACACGCACTGCTTAGTGGGCTTTCCTCGCTGTTATTACCATTCGGACTCTATGGTGCTGGTGCTATTGCAGCGCCGAGTTATCAGCGATCCTATTTGAGTTCATCGATAAGTGCATCGACCGATCTATTATTGGGTTCAGACACCTCTCTACCACAGGATCTCATTGATTTATCAGGCGATCAATTGGATATCCAGAGTGCACATCCGGTGCGTGAGCTGGTGATTGTTGATGGTGCAGTGGCTGAAGCTGATAAATCGGTATTGCGTCGCGCCCTTAAACCTGGTGTGCAATTGGTAGAGTTAGATTCTTCTATCGCTGGATTACCGCAATTAATTAATGCACTTGATGGCCACCAAAATCTTGCCGCTATTCATGTGGTTTCCCACGCACAAGCTGGTGTGATACTGCTAGGCAATTCACGTATTACCCCAGAGACAATCCAGCAAGAAGTGCACGCATTTGCCGCGTTAAAAGGCGCGGTGCGTGAAGGTGGCGATTTATTATTTTACGGTTGCGATCTGGCAGCGAATGAAGCCGGTGAAGCGTTGCTGGATATCATCAGTAATAACACGGGCTTGGATATTGCTGCCTCCAATAATTTAACCGGCAATGCTGAATTACAGGGCGACTGGGATTTAGAAATTACCCGCGGAAATATTGAATCTACTTTGGCGTTTTCTGAAAAAGCTTTAAGGGATTTTTCGGGTGTGCTGACGCCAGCTGCAAATAACACTTATGGTTTTGTAGGTTGGAGCGGACAGGGAACGGCACAGCTCTCACAGCCCGCTCCTACTCATTTCAGATTAACCGCTAAGAGTGGTAATGGCGTCACTCAAAATCTAGGTAATAGCATTGGCAATTTTGCTTACATGCATGGTGGTGCGACTGACACGAATCATTATTTTTATTTGCGCGCCGATGGTACCAATACCACTGCATTTGAGCTAACGGGATTAACGGGAGGCGAGGCAGCCGGCTACGCTTCTGAATTTACTAATGTGCGTATTGTAGGTTACTTGCACAGTGGCGGAACGGTTACGTCATCTGTTGTTAACGGAAGCCCTGGTACTCAAACCTTCACCTTCGGAGCTGGACAGCTAGCATCTTTTTCTGGCGTTAAACTAAAAGGGTTCCAATTATTTTTTGATTGTGCAAGTGCATGTAATGTTGTAAATCAAGGGGCGGAGAACTTTGAGTTTTATGGTTTCACCGTCGCGAATGCAATAGATACTCCACCACCACCTACCGATGCCCGAATCAGCATTTCCGGCGCAACTGGCACCAGTGGTGCTTACAAGATTGGCGATACAGTTACCGCTACTTGGAATAATACTGCAAGTGGCGATAATAATTCTGGTGTTACCGGTGTAACGGTTGATTTTTCACAATTCGGCGGTGGTGCTGCTGTAACTGCAACGGATAGCAGTGGAACTTGGACTGCCACCTACATAATCACCGCCGGTGCAATCGACCTTACTGCGCGCAATGTGAGCGTCACGGCGACGAGTGCGGGCGGGAGCGACACTACGGCGGATAGCACTAATGCCACCATTGATAGCATCGCGCCTACTGTGACAGATGGACGCATCAGTATTTCCGGCGCAACTGGAACCAGCGGTGCCTACAAAATTGGCGATACGGTTACGGCGACCTGGAACAACACGGCTGGTGGTGATAACAATACCGATACGATTAGTTCAGCTACCGTCAACTTCACACAATTTGGTGGTGGTGCTGCAGTGGCCGCAACCAATAGTTCGGGAACCTGGACTGCAACCTACACCATAGTCGCTGGTGCGATTGATAACACCAACCGCAATATCTCTTTCAGCGCAACCGATAACGCGGGCAACGTCACAACTGCTGCCGATACTACTAACGCCACAGTCGATAATATCGCCCCGACCCTGAGCGGTATTGCGCTCAGCGGTACTCCTGCTTCAACTGATTCGAGCATGGCATTCACCGCCAGCTTCAGTGAGGTGGTCAGCAATATCTCAACCGATGATTTCACCTTGGCGACTACATCAGGAACTGCTACAGGGACTATTGCCAGTGTGTCGGCAGCATCGGGTAGCAGTGTCAATATCAACATCAACGGTATTAGTGGTAATGGTGTTTTCAAGTTGAACTTAAATGGTTCGACGAATATTGCTGACGATGCGGGTAACGCAGGTATTGCGGCCTTTAGCAGTGGTTCAACCCATACGGTCGCTATTCCTACAGCACCAACTGCCCCTACGATAGGTACAGCCACCGCAGGCGATGGCCAAGCATCAGTAACCTTTAGTGCCCCCGGCAATAATGGCGGTTCAGCAATTACTACTTACACCGCTACGGCTAACCCCGGTGGTGCATTTGGCACCTGTGCTGGGCCCGCAGCTTGTACTGCTACAGTTACTGGTCTTAGCAATGGCTCGGCTTACACTTTTACCGTTACCGCGACTAATGGCATAGGCACCAGTACGGCCTCCGGTGCTTCCAACTCAGTAACTCCCAAAGGTGCTCAAACCATCACCTTCGGTAATCCTGGAGCGCAAAACTTTGGTACCACACCAACGCTCAGTGCGACAGCAACATCCAGCTTGACCCCAACCTTCAGTTCATCCACTACCGGTGTTTGTACCATCACCAGCGGCGGCGCCCTGACCTTTGTGACGGCGGGTTCTTGTACTATCGATGCAGATCAGGCAGGCAATACGGCTTGGAATGCGGCCACTACGGTTACCCAAACTTTCACCGTGAATGCGATAGTTCCTGATGCACCAACCATAGGCACTGCCACTGTAGGTGATACTGAAGCAACGGTGACATTTACTGCACCAGCCAGTACGGGTGGGGCTGCGATTATTGCCAGCGGTTACACCGTCACCGCTAATCCAGGTGGTGCAACCGGTACGGGTTCAAGTTCGCCAATTACAGTAACTGGGCTGATGAACGGAGTGGCCTATACTTTTACGGTAACCGCGACCAACTCAGCAGGGACGGGTGCAGCATCGGCAGCTTCCAACTCGATCATTCCGGCATCACCACAGACGATTACCTTTGCTAATCCAGGAACACGGAACTTTGGTACTTCGCCAACGCTGACCGCAAGCTCATCGGCAGGTGGTGGTTATGTTGTCACTTTCACCTCATCTACCACCAGTGTTTGTACTATTACCAGTGGCGGTGTGTTGACCTTTATAACGACAGGAACCTGTACGGTCAATGCGGATCAGGCGGGCGATTTGTCTTTCCTGGCTGCACCGCAGGTGAGCCAGTCTTTCAGCGTTAGCCCCGTAGTTCCCGGCGCACCAACCATAGGGACTGCAATCGCCGGTGATACCCAGGCCAGTGTTGCATTTGTTGCCCCAGTGAATATTGGTGGCTCGGCGATTACCGGTTATACCGTGACGGTAAACCCGGCGGATGTCGTTCCAGTACACGGTGGTTCATCTCCGATTGTGGTGACTGGTTTAACCAATGGCCAAGCGTACACCTTTACTGTAACTGCCGATAATGTGGCGGGTACTGGCTCTGCATCGGCCGCATCCAACTCGATTACTCCGGCAGCAATCCAAACCATCACTTTTGCTGCCCCAAGTGCACAGAACTTTGGTACTACGCCAACATTAACGGCTACAGCTGATTCAGGCTTAACACCTGTCTTTACTTCATCCACTACGGGCGTTTGTACTATTACCTCCGGTGGTGCACTGACCTTTGTGACGGCAGGTAGCTGTACTATTAATGCAGATCAAGCAGGTAATAGTAGCTATTTACCAGCAACACAGGTGAGCAGAACCTTTGCGGTAAATGCTGTCGTGGCTGGAGCGCCAACCATAGGAGCCGCAATCGCTGGGGATAGCCAAGCGGTTGTTAGCTTCACTGCACCGATATTTAATGGCGGTTCATCAATTACAGCTTATACAGTGACATCTAGCCCCGGTGGTTTTACGGGTTCGGGAGCAGGATCTCCAATTACAGTTACAGGGCTTTCAAATGGTACGGCCTATACATTTAGTGTTACTGCGGCGAATACTGTGGGAAGTGGTAATGCTTCAAGTGCGAGTAACTCTGTGACGCCAAATGGTGCACCGACTATTAGTGGTTCGCCGATATTAATAGTGAATCAGGATGCTTCGTACCAGTTTACGCCAACAGCGTCTGACTCTGTGGGAGATACACTTAGCTTTAGTATTAGTAATAAACCTACGTGGGCAACGTTTAATACCGCGACAGGTATGTTGTCTGGTATTCCATTAAATCAAGATGTTGGTGTGACTAACGGAATTGTTATCAGCGTTTCTGATGGCGCTTTATCCGCGAGTCTACCAGCGTTTAATTTAACTGTGACGAACGTCAACGATGCACCGACGATTAGTTCTATGGCTATGACTGCAGCGACCCAAGATGCAGCGTATAGCTACATCTTTACGGCTGCGGATACTGATGTGGGCGATGTACTTACGTTAAGCGCGATAACTAAGCCTAGCTGGCTAAGCTTTAACGTCGCGACTGGTGTATTAAGCGGCACGCCTACTAATGCTGATGTGGGTTCTCACCCAGTGACGCTGAGGGTGACAGACGCAGATGGCTTAACGGCTGACCAATCCTTCATGGTTATTGTGACCAACGTCAACGATGCACCTGTGATTAGCTCTCCAGCCATCACTACAGCAACTCAAGATATAGCTTACAGTTACACAGTGATAGCTACAGACTTAGATGTGGGTGCTGTGTTAACCCTCAGTGTAGTGACCAAACCGAGCTGGTTGAGTTTCAACTCGGTGACGGGTTTACTCAGTGGTACGCCGAGCAATGCGGATGTGGGCAGTCATGCTGTGTTACTGCGAGTGACGGACGCTGACGGATTAACAGCAGATCAATCGTTTAGTATTACAGTCACTAATAGCAACGACGCACCTACCATCACTTCAACAGCAACTACGGCCGCTGTGCAAGAGGCTGTTTACAGCTATACCTTTGCCGCTACAGATGTCGATGTGGACGACGTACTGACATTGAGTGCGGTGACGATACCGAGCTGGTTGAGTTTCAACGCGGCGACGGGTTTACTCAGCGGCACGCCTGGCAATGCTGATGTGGGCAGTCACCCGGTCACCTTACGTGTGACGGATACGGATGGCTTAACGGCTGAGCAGTCCTTTAGCATTACAGTGACTAACGTTAACGATGCGCCTGTTGCGACGAGTGCAAGTGTGACCTTAGAGGAAGATAGCTCTGTGATGATCACGCTTACTGGGGAGGATGCAGATAGTGATCCTCTTACCTATGAAGTGGTGAGCCAACCTGAATCGGGCACTTTGGAGCAGCATGGAACTGTGTGGTTATACACACCGGAGAAAGATTTCAACGGTGCAGATCAGATAAGCTTTATTGCTAAGGATGCTGAACTGAGTTCTGAGCCTGCAACTATCACCATTAATGTCACGCCAGTGAATGATGACCCACAAGCTGTCGATGATAATTACACTCTAGCCAGCACCGCGGATGATAAATACACACTACCTGCGCTAGAGAATGATGTTGATGTGGACGGTGATACTTTGACTATCGATGGCGCGGCGGCAGACATAGGTAGTGTGCAGATTACTGCTGATGGACTCATATTTACTGCCCCTGCAGCTTATGTTGGTCCGGTCGCACTTCGTTATACCATTAGTGACGGTCAGAAAGGGCGCGCAAGTGCAAAAGTCAACTTACTGGTAGAAGGTGGGGAGGCTGACAATTTACCTGTTATTACTGTACCTAGTGATGTTGAAGTTAATGCAACAGGCTTGTTCACTCGAGTGGATCTAGGGTTTGCGAAGGCCGTCGATCGTAATGGTCATCCACTGCCCGTTTCTTTGGTCGATAAGCGTTTATTCTTTGCCCCTGGTAGTTATCTTGCTTACTGGCAAGCCGTAGATCGTGATGGCAATAAAGCGACTAAGGCTCAGAAAGTAAAAGTGCATCCATTAATTTCCTTGAGTAAAGATCAAGTCGTGGGTGAGGGTAATGAGGTTGTTGTTAGTATTCACTTAAACGGTGTAGCGCCTGAGTATCCAATATCAGTTCCTTATACGGTTGCAGGTTCCGCGGACAGCAATGATCATGACTTAGTCGATGCGGTAGTGGAGATTACTTCAGGTACATTGGCCCATATTTACTTTAGAACCATAGAGGATGGGGAAGTTGAGGCTGAAGAAGATGTGTTGATCAGCCTAGATCCAAGTTTGAATTTAGGCAGTAAGAAGCAAACACAAGTGTCGATCACTGAGGCTAACATTGCCCCGAGTGTGACTCTTGAGGTGACTCAAGCGGGTGAACGTCAGTTGATCGTGGCACAAAATGGTGGCGAGGTTCATATTCATGCGCAGATTAGCGATGCCAACATGAACGATACTTTGACATCTGTATGGTCGAGTGGCGCGCTGAACTTGCAGTCCGATGATGCGGGGATGTTCTTCTTGCCGACAGAGGTCTTGCCGGGCATTTATCCTGTGAGCCTGACTGTGACGGATAGCGGCTTACCCGCGCTGTCTACCACGGAGAAAGTTTATATTGTTGTGCGCCCATCTTTGCCACCTCTGACGGGGACTGATACCGACGGTGATTTGATCCCTGATAACCAAGAGGGATTTACCGATACAGACCGCGATGGCATTCCAGATTACTTGGATGCAATCAATGATTGTAACGTGATGCCTGAAGGTGAGTTGCAGCCTGTGTACTTTCTGGCAGAGGGGCAAGCGGGCGTGTGCTTACGCTTAGGTAATATTGCACTGATGCAAGAGCAAAGTGGTATTCAACTATTACCTAATCTGGTTCCTGAAGACAGTATCGCGGCCAATGTGGGGGGGATTTTTGACTTCATTGCTACAGGACTACCGCAACAAGGGCAGAGTTACAGTCTGGTGATACCACAACGTTCGCCAGTTCCTGCCAATGCGGTATATCGTAAGTATCAAGCCCAAAATGGTTGGAAGGATTTTGTGATTGATGCGCGCAATAGTGTCGCCAGTAGTGAAGGTGAGCGTGGTTTCTGTCCTCCACCAGGAGACAGTCGTTGGACTTCTGGATTAACTGAAGGCCATTGGTGTGTGCAGTTAACCATAGAAGATGGTGGGCCAAACGATGACGATGGCGTCGCTAACCGAACCATTGTCGACCCAAGTGGCGTGTCAGTGATACTCAATGGTAACCATTTACCTGTGGCGAACCCAGATACGGCATCTTTACCTTGGAATCAGAGTCTCGATGTCGATGTGCTCGCCAATGATACGGATAGCGATGGTGATGCCTTGACGGTAACACAAGTCACCAGCGAGTTCGGAACCGTAGTTATCTTGGCTAATCAGCAGTTAAGTTACACGCCAGCAACCGATTTCATCGGTACAGATGTGCTGGTGTATAGCATTACCGATGGTAAAGGTGGTACTGCGAGTAGTGAGTTGACTGTGATTGTTAATGGCAATACGGCACCTACGACAGTGAACGATAGTGCTGCCATAGATGACAGAACGAGCTTGTTACTCGATGTGTTGAGTAATGACAGCGATCCCGATGGCAACGTTTTAACCTTAGTCAGCGCAACCGCGCAGCAAGGAACGGTTTCTGTTGAATCTAATAAGCTACGTTATATCCCTAAAACTGGATTTGATGGAGTAGATACTGTGAGTTATCAGATTAGTGATGGATTGGGCGGCGAAGCAACTGGGCAAGCGTTAATCACAGTTAAGGCATACCAAGATGTGGTGATAGATAACAAGTCGGGTGGAGGCAGTATGTCCTTATGGGCATTAGGTTTGATTCTTACAATGGGTTTAATTCGCCGTAAGGAATTACATAAATTAGTCTTGGGCACTGTGTTGCTCGTAGGCTCCGTTAATCAAGCAAATGCGGCTGATAACTGGTATGTCGAGGGATTTGTCGGGCAAGCTCAGGTTGATAGCAGCAGGCGAGATCTACAGCCACAAGCGGGGGCAGGCTTTGTAACATCGGTTGATGATAAAGATACTGCTTTGGGTGTGAGTATCGGTTATCAATGGACTCCCTATGTTGCCATCGAATTAGGCTATGCCGACTTTGGTAATGGGACTGCGAGGATTGAGGGCGCAAGTCTCACCCCTAAGCAATATCATGAGCAGGTCAAAGCCGTGACGCCAGTTCTGGCCGATGGTGTTATGCTGGGATTACGCTTCACTTTACTCCAACATGAAGCTTGGCGGTTCGAAGTACCCATCGGGTTGTTTAGGTGGCAAGCGGATATCAGTAGCACTATGGGCAATAGCCGTTTAACTACAGAGCTTGATGGTACAGATTGGTATGCGGGCGTGCGTTTTAGCTATCAATTTACTGAGTCATGGTCTGTAGGTTTGGGATATCAATATGTGGATATCGAGCCTAATGATTTCCTCAGTTACCAGCTCAATCTACGATATCAATTTTAAGCGTTAGCATATCAAAAGGGGCATTCGCCCCTTTTTACTATCCAATAAAACATCGTATTTGAGAATATTTTGAAGGTGTTCACTTAAGGCTGAGCTGGGTTTGTGATGCATATCGCAAAGGATTTGTGGCTTACCATTAGGAGCATATAATAAATTCAGGTTGTAGATTAAAGACAGGATAGTAAGATTGTCACTTACCTTATTTAATTTATCGCTTTTTTATCCAGAGGCAGTTATGTCGCAACGGCAGAATAAGCCGGAAATATTGCATACCGAAGTTGTCGCGAGAAGCCGATTATTTCAAATTGAGCAAGTGCATCTTAAGTTCTCCAATGGTGTAGAGCGCCAATATGAGCGCATGAAAGGCGGTAGTCGTGGCGCTGTGATGATAGTGCCTATTCATCAAGGGAAAATGCTACTGGCACGCGAATATGCTGCAGGAACTGATAATTACGAACTCGGTTTCCCAAAAGGTTTGATCGATCCTGGTGAGACAGCAATAGAAGCTGCTAACCGTGAATTACAGGAAGAAATTGGCTTTGGATCGAATAAGCTCACCTTACTGAAAGAACTCAGCCTAGCTCCGGGTTATTTCTCTAGTAAGATGCAAATTTTTCTTGCAGAAGATCTGTATGAGAGTCGCCTTGAAGGTGATGAGCCTGAGCCAATTGATGTGGTGCCTTGGGCGCTCGCCGATTGGGAAGCCTTGCTCGATGATGTCGATTTTTCTGAATCCCGTAGTGTGAGCGCGTTGTTTTTGGCGCAAAAATATTTACAACTTAAATAATCTTTTTCCTTTTAAGCGTTCAGAGTTTGCACGCTTGCAAAACATTCGCTCAGCAGGCGATTGGAGTTGTTATGAAGCCAGAAGAGTTGATCGACGAAGTTATTGCGATTGCGACCGATGCAGGGATAACTATCCGTGACATTTATCTCAAAGGTAATTTTGAGCGAGAAATGAAGTCTGACAATACCCCTGTCACTTCCGCAGATTTAGCGGCTAACAAGATCATTTGTGACCGATTAACCGCCTTAACGCCTGATATTCCTGTGTTATCTGAAGAAGCCGCTGACATTCCGTTGAGTGTGCGTGAATCTTGGAAGCGCTATTGGTTGGTGGATCCGCTCGATGGTACGGGGGAGTTTATCGCCGGCAGTGGTGATTTTTCAGTCATTATCGCGCTGGTGGAACACAATCGTCCCGTGATGGGTGTAGTTTATGTGCCGATGACGCAAGTGTGTTATTACGCTATTGCTGGTTTAGGAGCGTACAAACGCACGGATAAACAAGAAGTGCGTATTAGCAGTCGCCAAATTGAGCACCGTGAAAAGGTCTCCCTAAGATTGGCCGTAAGTCGCCGTCAGGACCCTCAATCTGTGTTGACCCTATTCAACCATCCCAAACACTGCGAGTTAGTCGTGATGGGTGGCGCAGCGTTGAAGAGTTGTCTCGTCGCGGAAGGTCGTGCTGATTGTTATGTACGAGTCGGACCAACGGGTGAGTGGGACACGGGAGCCGCGCAAATTATCGTCGAGGAAGCGGGTGGACAGCTGATGGATACTGAGCTGCAACCGTTAACCTACAATGAGCGCGAGAGCTTAGAGAACCCTAATTTCATCGTAGTTGGTGCACCCAACTTAGAGTGGGATAAGATTTTAATAGGTGAATGATTTTCAAATGCAGTCTATACGTCCGGTATTAAAGTCAGAGTTATTCGCAGTTTATCAGCTCGAACAGGCCATTTTTGGTGAGCACAGCTATCCTGATTTCTTCTTCCGTCAGGGATTTGATTGTTGGCCAGAGCAATTTTTAGTGGCCGTGGATGCAGATAATCAGCTACAAGGCTATTTGCTCAGTGCCCAGAGTAGTGATCCTAACTGCATGTGGATATTATCTGTCGCAGTGAGTGAAAATGCTCGCGGGAAGGGATTCGGCAAGCGTTTGATGCAACAATGTTTAGCCGAGTTGCCCGTGTCAGTTGAGCGGGTGTGTTTAACCGTTGATCCGAGTAACCCTGCCCATGGCTTATATCAGCATTTAGGTTTCATTGATTCAACTTTTGAAGCCGATTATTTTGGCGCTGGCGCAGATAGGGTTGTGATGACTTACCGCAGGCCTTAAATCGCGCGCTTATCTTTGAACCAAAGATTATCCTCAAATAAAAATCACCTTTGAATTAAGAATGATTTTTAAATCAAAATAATGGACGGTGTGCTGACTGAGCGCGCCGTTTTTTATGCTCTTTTAGGTGATGTCATCCCACGGTTCCAGTTCGGCTTGCTGAGGGAATCTAATTCGAGTGCCTATCTTTATCCATCATCTTCAATAATATCCTTCATTATTTACCCTCTTCTGTACGTAAAACAAACTTATTTTGAACGTTGTTTTTTATTTTAACTGCTGTTAGTCTCTTGCTATTCAACAGGGGATGAGACCTATGGCCAGACGAAAAGAACACAGCCATGATGAAATTCGCGCGATGGCAATACAAGCGGCAACTGAGTTACTGATAGATCAAGGTGCCATAGGGCTCAGCTTACGCAAAGTGGCCAGTCAAATTGGTTATGTCCCTAGTACCTTGATTAATATTTTCGGCAGCTACAACTATTTATTACTGGCGGTTTCTGAGTTAACGCTTAGGACTTTGCACGACCGATTGACGGGTGTTCGTGCGGCCGACAGTTTAGGTAAAATTATTGCAATGGCTTGGGAGTATAGTCAATTCGCCCATGAGCAGCGTCAAGCTTTCAAGTTGGTTTTTGAGCTGCAATTACTCGATTCTGAACCCTTGCCTGAATCGCAAGGGCAATTGATTGCGGGGTTATTTACTCTGATTGAGTGTGAATTGGCGCAACTATTTCCCGAGGTTACGCAGGCGCAGCATCTCAGTATGAGCCGGGTATTATGGGGGGGAATTCATGGGCTGACCTCTCTGTCACTCTATAATAAGCTCTTCGCTGAGTCATTATCACTGCAGGATTTACTCGAGAGTCACGTACAAGCGTATTTACAAGGAATGGGTTACCAGAAGGAACTATCATGCTGCTAACAAAACGTTTTTTACCCTATTTTGCGACTCAGTGCTTAGGCGCATTGAATGACAACATCTATAAAAATGTGTTGCTGCTATTAGTGACCTTTAACCAAGTGAAAGACCTACCCATAAGCGTCGATATGTTTGTGAACTTGGCGGCTGGGGTGTTTATTTTGCCATTTTTCCTCTTTTCGGCCCATGCGGGTGTGGTCGCCGATAATATGGATAAGGCCAAACTTATCCGCCGATTGAAACTACTCGAAGTCATCATCATGTTTAGCGCCGCGATTGCGATTCTGAGCGAGAGCTACATGATGATGTTATTACTGTTATTTTTAACGGGTAGCCAGTCAGCATACTTCGGTCCGGTTAAATATTCCTTGTTACCCCAAGCGTTGAAAGAGGACGAGTTAGTCACAGGCAATGCTTGGGTTGAGATGGGCACTTTTCTCTCGATTCTGGTGGGCACTTTGAGTGCGGGGATCTTGGTTTCTAATGGAAACGGTACGCTTTGGTCGGCGATTACTGTTGCTGTATTAGCCTTTGCAGGATATTTATCGAGCCGAGCGATTCCTGCATTACCCCCGCAGGGCGTCATTGAAAAAATACGTTTCAGGCCGTTATCGGGCACTTGGCGTAGCATCAAAAAAGCCCGTCAAACGCCTTCAATCTGGATGGCTATCCTCGCGATCAGTTGGTTTTGGTTTTTAGGTGCGACCTATCTGACTCAGTTTCCTAACTTTGCTAAGCTGCATTTGCATTCTGGTGCGACTGTGGTGTCATTATTATTAGGCATGTTTTCCATCGGGATTGCTGTTGGCTCCTTCGTTTGTGAACGTTTCTCCTACGGCCATGTGGAACTCGGTTTACTGCCATTTGGGGTATTGGGATTAACTATTTTTGGTGTCGATTTGCTTTGGGCTATTCCACCTGCGCCAGTGGATGCTGGTTTTGTCTATGGATTAAAGGCCTTTATTGGCGAGTCGCAACATTATCGGGTGATGCTGGATTTCTTTATGATTGGCGTTAGCGGTGGCTTGTTTATCGTCCCCTTGTATGCGTTTATTCAATCTCGTTCGCCTAAGGGTGAATGTGCTCAGGCGATTGCAGCCAATAACATTATGAACTCATTGTTTATGGTGGTTTCGGCACTGTTATCTATGCTGTTACTGGGCGTTGCAGGTTGGACTATTCCACAGTTATTTCTGCTACTCGCCGTGATGAATGCTGTAGTCGCGCTCTATGTTTATTCACAAGTACCAGAATTTACACAACGATTTATCAGTTACTTACTCAGTCATGTTATGTATCGAGTGACAGTCACAGGCCGAGAGAAAATTCCAAAGGAAGGGGCTGGCATCATAGTCTGTAACCATGTGAGTTATGTGGATGCATTGATTATTATGGGAGCGTCGACACGGCCAATCCGCTTTGTGATGGATAAATCCATCAGCGAAATTCCTCTGTTGAAGTATTTGTTCCGCCATGCAGGTGTGATCCCTATCTGTTCGCCTAAGCAAAGTGAAGAGACCTATAATCGTGCCTTTGAGGCGATTCATGAAGCGCTCGCCAATGACGAGTTGGTATGTATTTTCCCTGAGGGTCGACTCACACCTGACGGTGAACTTGGCGATTTTCGTCCTGGAATTGATAAGATTTTGGCCAGAGATCCAGTGCCAGTCATTCCTATGGCGCTGCACGGATTATGGGGATCTTATTTTAGCCACAAGGGCGGACATGCCTTAGCTAAAATGCCCAAGCGTTTTTGGTCAAGGGTGTCGGTGGATTTAACGGATGCCGTCGATGGTAAGCTTGCGAATAAGGAATCTTTGAGAGTCCAAGTGGCGAGCCTGCTGGACAAGTCTTAAATTCGTTAAGGTATGAAATAAAGTGAAGTGATAACCGCGGATCTAATGTTCGCGGTTATCTCATTTATGCGTGGGCAATTTATCGAGTTTGATAGCTATCCAACCATTCGTGCATCGCTTGATGTGAGCCTTTAAAAAGAACACGTTCGGACTTTTTCTGTAATTGGTATTGATACATAGGATCGTAATACTTGTGCAATAACAGGTTTATCCAGACTAAATGCTGCGAAGTGTCATTCTGGTTGATTTGTTGATCGAGGGCTTGTTGCATCAAATCTTGCAGTTCTTGATGTTGTTTTCCGCCTAGACGTTTGCGAATGCTCACTAAACTCTGTAATAGATATTCACTGAAAGCCGCAAAACCTGCTTCCGGCCCTAGGCGCTCACAGAAGCCGCTATACATTTTATGCACATATTCATAGCGTAAGCGTTCGAGCCTCGCATCGTCCGACTCTTCTAGCACTAGAACATTAGCGGCTTGCATGGCATTGTAAAATGTCTGCGGCAGCGCCGAACGCCCAATCAGGAAGCTTTCATCTTCGAGCAGTAAACACGCCGCGCCACTTGTTTGGTGCTGTAGCAAGGCAATGGCGAGTTGATTTTCAAAGTTAATCTGCATTGGCTGTGGGTCGATATTCTTTCCAAAACTAGAGCCTCTGTGATTAGCTATTCCTTCAAGATCAACCGCTTCTTTACGCTGTAGTAGAAAATCGGTTTTACCGCAGCCCGTCATCCCGCTCAAACTCAATAACGGCTGTTGAGTCGGTGCCGCTTCAATCACGCCAATCAGATATTGGCGCATGGCCTTATAGCCACCCTGAATATAAGGGACTTCGATACCCGCTTCTTTGAGCCATTGCTGAGTGAGTTGCGAGCGTAAGCCGCCGCGAAAGCAATAAAGGTAAGCATTAGGATTGGCTTTAACATAGCTAGCCCAAGCCTCGATTCTCTGTTGCTTGATGGGACCATTCACCAGTGAATGACCTAATGCAATCGCGGTTTGCTGACCAAATTGCTTATAACAAGTACCGACTTTTTCCCTTTCACTATCCAGCATCAAGGGCAAGTTGGTCGAGTTGGGAAACGCGCCCCGAGTGAACTCTATGGGCGCTCGCACATCCATCATCGGATGTTGATTGAGAAAGATCTCCCTATATTGCTCTGCGGCTACAATAGCGCTTGGCATCAGCACAACACCACATTCGCTGCAGTGGTCGGTGTTTCCAGTGACCCAATGCAGATTGGGGTTATGTGGTTCGCATCGAGTAGGGCAATTAATTCCGCTTCAGCTGCGGCCGAGACGGCAACTAACAGGCCACCACTGGTTTGCGGATCGCACAGTATCGCTTTTTGATGCTCGCTGAGCTCGGGGAGATGCTCGCCATAACTGTCGTAATTACGGTGAGTTCCGCCAGGAACACAACCTAAGGCCAAATAATCTAAGGCGCGTGGTAACAATGGCACTGCATCAAATTTAAGCTTCGCAGTGAGGTTGGCGCCTTGGCACATTTCGAGTAAGTGTCCCGCCAGTCCAAAACCTGTGACATCGGTCAGGGCATTTACACCGCTAATTTTTGCAATGGTCGCGCCTATAGTATTGAGTTGGCACATGGCATTTACCGCAATGAGACTATCTTCATCGCGGAGTTTTTTCTGTTTTTGTGCTGTGGTTAAAATACCAATGCCGATAGGTTTAGTGAGATATAAACGATCGCCGGCTTTAGCGGTATCATTCTGTTTTAAATCACTTAAGGCAATTTGCCCGGTAACCGCGAGACCAAAAATAGGTTCGGGTGCGTCTATGCTATGACCACCGGCTAGCATGATCCCCGCTTCCATGCAGGCTTGTCTGCCGCCATCGACCACTTGCTGTGCGATTTCTGCGGGTAGTTTATTGATTGGCCAACCTAAAATTGCAATCGCCATAATAGGCGTGCCACCCATGGCATAAATATCGCTGATCGCATTGGTCGCTGCGATACGACCGAAGGTGAATGGATCGTCAACAATTGGCATAAAAAAATCGGTAGTGCTAATGATGCCTATGTCATCATTGAGTTTGTACACTGCAGCATCGTCGCGGCTCTGATTACCAACCAGCAGATTTGGATCGGTAAATACAGGTAATTGCGAGGCTAAGATAGTGCTGAGCACTTTAGGGGATATTTTGCAGCCACAACCTGCGCCATGACTATATTCTGTTAGCTTGATTGATTCTGGGAGTGTAACTAGGGAATCTGACATGATCTCAACAGCCTATTTAAGTGATTAAGGCATCATCATAATCAGATACGGCCACCATGCAAGGTGGCCGTATGACTTTCGGGTAGAATTGTGGCTTAGCTATAAGTTGCGGTCAGGCTGTGCCAATGTTTTTGCTGGACTAAGAAACGTGCCTTTAGCTCTTCAACTTGTTGCAATAGTTGCTGATCGACAAGTTGCTTACGCTTGGCCTCAAGCAAGGTTTTCTGTGCTTGATAGTAATCCATTAAGTGCAGCTTTAATAACTCATACTCTGCTTGAATTTTTTCAATAATTTCATCAGCATTAGGCAGGTTATTAACCTTCCGCTTGGTACGTAATAACTGCATTTGTAAGCGTGCGCTCTCGATACGTTCCTGTGGACTCGTACGCAAATCCTTAGCTAAACCTAACCAAGATAATGATTTAATCAACCATTTGGTCGGATCGTAGTGCCACCATCGAATGCCATTACGATAGTCATTTTCGAAAATATGATGGAAATTATGATAACCCTCACCGTAGGTCAACATGGCCAAGAAGCCATTATCGCGGGCGGTATTCTTATCGGTATAAGGCTGACTGCCCCACACGTGGGCTAAAGAGTTGATAAAGAAAGTGCAGTGATGCACCACCACTAAACGCAGTAACCCCGCCATCAATAACATAGACAGCACGTCACCATTGAGCCAACCAAGCAGTGCAGGCAGTCCAATGTTCATCAGCAACACGAGTGCGAGGTAATGTTTGTGTTGCCACATGACAATGTGGTCATTTTGCAGATCACGCACATTTTGATAATCGTGATAGCGTTGCGACTGATACTCACGCAGCATCCAACCGATATGGCTGTACCAGAATCCCATTTTGGCTGAGTACGGGTCCTTGTCGTTATCATCTACGTGCTTGTGGTGGACTCTGTGATCAGATGCCCAGTGCAATGCACTGTTTTGTAATGCTAAAGCACCACCAAGGGCATATATAAAACGCACCGCCGGATGGGCTTTATAGGCCTTGTGTGACCAGAGTCTGTGATAACCCGCGGTGATTGACAGGCCACTGGCAAAGGCTAAAACAATAAAAGCGATCCATTCACTGGCACCATAGCCATGAACAATACCGCGCCATGGAACTAAAATTACCGCACTGAGGAAAGTGATGGCAAACAGACTGACATTAAGCCAGATGATAGGGGGTTTTTTCATTATAGGTTTCCAAAATTCGCTTTTGAGCGTACATCTGTAAGCTAATTTAGCTTAGCTATATTGTTTGGTCAAGGACGATGGGGCTGTGTTTAATGCCTAAAAGCGGTATTATCGCGTTATTACATTCAGTTAGCGGATTTAAGAATGGGTATTCGAGCACAGCAAAAAGAGAAAACTCGCAGAGCTTTAGTCGATGCGGCCTTTAATCAGCTAAGTGCTGAGCGCAGTTTCTCAAGTCTGAGTTTGCGAGAGGTTGCTCGGGAAGCTAATATCGCGCCGACATCTTTTTATCGCCATTTTAAAGATATGAACGAACTTGGTCTTACTATGGTGGATGAGGGCGGGTTAACCTTAAGGCAGATGATGCGTAAAGGCCGTCAGCGAGCTGAAGTGGGTGGCAGTGTGATCCGTATTTCCGTTGATACCTTTATGGAAGTGCTTGATTCGAATCCAAACGTATTCCGTATTTTATTGCATGAACGCTCTGGAACCTCGGCTGCATTCCGTGCGGCAGTTGCCCGCGAAATTGAGCATTTTATTTCTGAATTGGCTCATTATACCGAAGCCAAAGCGGGTCGAACCCCCTTGCTAGCCCGTGCACAGGCTGAAGCTTTAGTGACACTGGTGTTTAATGCCGGCGCTTCAGCATTAGATATGAAACGGGCTGACCGCAAAATTCTTGCCGATCAATTAGTCATGCAATTGCGCATGGTCGCCAAAGGCGCCGAGGCTTTGCAGCATAAGGTTGAACACCGCTAATCTGAGTGAGATGTAGATTTACTAAAATAATGGAGCCTAAGGCTCCATTATTTTTAGCGAATTTACGTTTAAGTGTTATGCAGTCGAGCTCAGTGTATCTGAAGTGATTAACGACGCTCGAGTAGTACACCCGTTTCCATGTGATCTGTGTAAGGGAACTGATCAAACAAGGCAAAGCGGGTCACTCTATGGGTTTCGTTCAGTTGTTGCAGGTTATCTTTTAAGGTTTCAGGGTTGCAGGAAATATACAAAATCCGCTCATAACCTTGGACTAACGCCAGCGTATCAGGATCAATCCCCGCGCGTGGTGGGTCGACAAAAATGGTGTTGCAAACATAGCTGTCAAGATCGATACCTTCTAAACGTCTAAAGCTGCGTTTCTTCGCCATGGCATCGCTAAAGTCTTCGGCTGACATACGAATAATCTGCAGATTATCAATACCATTCACTTCGATATTGTATTGCGCCGCATCGACTGAAGGCTTAGCGAGTTCGGTGGCCAATACGCGATTAAAGTTTTGCGCCAGTGCGATAGAGAAGTTGCCATTACCACAGTAGAGCTCGAGTAAATCCCCCTTACTGTTTTGAGTCGCATCGATAGCCCACTCCAGCATTTTTACGGAAACTTTGGCATTGGGTTGAGTAAAGCTGTTTTCGATTTGCTTATATAAGAAGGTTTTATCATTTACTTGTAATGACTCAACCACAAAGTCTTTATCTAAATCGATTTTTTGCTTACGGGCACGGCCGATGATATTGACGTTAAACTGGCTACTTAACTTGGCTTTCAATGCAGCCGCATCGGCGCGCCATTGGTCATCAAGCTGCCTGTGATAAAGCAAAGACACTAAAATCTCGCCGCTTAAAGTCGACAAAAAATCCACTTGGAACAATTTGTGCCTTAGACTCGGATTCGGTTTCAGCTCGGCGATTAAGGCCGACATCATTTGATTGATGAGCACGCTAGCTGGTAAGTATTGATCGCAACGTACTTTCTCATTCAATACTTTATCGAACATATAATAGTATAAGTCGTCACCATCATGCCACATGCGGAATTCGGCGCGCATACGGTAGTTAGCTGGCTCTGAGGCAAAAACTTCAACACTCGGTGTTTCAAATTGGGCAAAGGCTTGTTCTAGCTTGATACGCTTGTGTTCTAACTGCGCATCATAAGTCTGAGGGTCCATTGCTGCTAAGTTCATTGTTTGATTCACCGTTGCTGTAAATTGGGGCGCAAATATTATACTAGGTGACACGAATGTCCAGTATCTTGCTTTTGCGGTTTTCGCAAAGCTATGGGAAAATCCGCGCACTTGAATGTGGTTCTATGGTATTTGGCTGGATTTCGCCAGTAAAGCAGCCATCGAATCGTTAATGCGTCCAATCTGTATAGTTTATTTATATATCCGAAACTGGAGATTCGCTTGTCGCGACCTATATTAGTGTTTGATTCTGGGATTGGTGGTCTATCTGTACTGGCTGAAATCCGCAAGAGTTTGCCCCATAGCGACTATTGCTATCTTTTCGACAACGCTAGGTTGCCCTATGGAGAGTTGGAAGAGCAGGTATTAATTTCTGGCTGTGTCGAATTAGTATGCGATCTAGTGGTTCGTACCAATGCAATGATAGTGGTCGTTGCCTGCAATACTGCAAGTACTGTTGTATTACCGGCATTACGTGCACATCTTACTGTCCCTGTCGTAGGTGTTGTCCCTGCCATTAAACCCGCCGCTCTAATGTCTAAGAGCAAACGTATTGGACTCTTGGCTACACCTGGCACAGTTAAGCGTCATTATACCCATGAACTCATCAGCCAATTTGCTGATGATTGCCATGTCGAACTCTTTGGTTGTTCTGAATTAGTGATGATGGCAGAGCAAAAAGTGGCGACTGGAATGTTGGATATGCATAGATTGGCACAGTTACTGGCACCAGTCGTTGCCGCACAATTGGATGTTCTCGTACTAGGTTGCACTCATTTCCCTATGATCAAAGCTGAATTACAACAAGTGCTCGGTGCGGGCGTAAAACTAATGGATTCTGGCGCTGCTATTGCTAAGCGAGTTGTCACTCTTTTAACGCAACAGAATCTTATTGTGGAAGAGCACAGAGTAACAGATGAGAGAGAAGCTGTAAGGGAGTCAGTTATGCAAGCTTTCTATACTAAGATGGGAATCAGCGAAGGGTTAACAACAACATTAATTGATTGTGGCTTTTCAACTATCGAGCGAATCACCACAACCAACCAAATTACAAAATAAAGCAAAACAGTTTAAGCGGTAATGCTACTCGTCTGTCCCTGTACGGTCGGCAGCTTCCGAATCTTGTGTTTTTGCTTCTCTTACTTTTAAGGTTCTTTCTTGGAAACTATAGTCATTCAGTTTAACCATGGCTTTCTGAGCGCCTGATTCTGACATCTCCACAAAACCAAAACCTTTACGACGACCCGTCTTACGATCTCTGACTAAACGCACAGAGTTTACTGGACCAAATTCGCCAAATAATACTTTTACTTCACCCTCATGAACACGATAAGGCAGGTTACCTACATATAAGGTCATAGTAGGGCCAACATATTGTTCTTCTGAAGCATGAGATGATGAAGTCTCTGGAACAAACTTAAAAACAAGACTTGCAATGATAGCGCCAGCGACAAAAGCAATAGCTGATAATGGCGTTGCGAACTGAGATAGTGCTACTGCGCCAATAATGGCGACAATCAAGACAATAAGAAATGACTTTTGCATAAGAATGCTCTCTGATGAATGGGAAATTGATAAATAACTGTTAACAGCAAGTATATGGTAATGAATTATTTACTTTTACACTAGACCATTGCTGAAATATTGAGCGTGAATTATCAATTATTAGCTAAAAAACCTTACTTATCTCCGATAAATAGAGCTTATAAGCTAAAAAATGGTCATAACGTTTAAAATATCGACGTGCGATTCAATGATCGATAAAAAGCCCTTGCGGACTTTCTCAATCTCCCTATAATGCGCATCCACTGACACGGCAGACAGCGTAACGCAAGTTAAGCAAAGAAAGCCAAGCAGTTCATCGGTTAGCAAGCTAAACGATGAGTGTTGAGAAAGTTGAAAAAACTACTTGACGCACTAACGGGAATGCGTAAAATACGCAGCCCTGACCCGCTGAAAACTCAGTGTGTGGTCAACGCTCTTTAACAATTTATCAAGCAAATCTGTGTGGACACTCACAGGTGTTGAGTTAATCGAAACTGCTTAGCCTTCGGGTTGGCAGTCAAAAATTTAAATCAATGTAACAATGAGTGTTCATAGTAATATGTACAGTTTGTTTCTTTAGTTAGAAACAAAAAATCAGAATTCATTGAGCCGCTGAAGTCGCAAGACGGAAGCAACAAAACTTTAATTGAAGAGTTTGATCATGGCTCAGATTGAACGCTGGCGG
>NZ_BJBV01000012.1:0-156506 GCF_036245925.1 Shewanella sp. M-Br | reverse complement strand
ATACGCATTTCCCGTTTCGCGTCAAGGAGTTTTTGCAAACTTTCTCGACACTCATCAATTAGTAAACTCATTGATGAACTGTCACATCAGGCTGCTTAACGCTGTCTGCCGTGTCAGTGGATGCGCATTATAGGGAGCAGGAGATTTTGTGCAAGGGCTTTTTTAACAATCTGCGCCAAGCGAATGAATAACCACCAAACTGCAGAAATATACTGCAATATTGAGCAATATCGCTGTTTGGGTTGATAAGTCTGGCAGAAGAAATCACCTATTGCAGAGGTTTTAATAGATTGAATGGGCATAAACAGAAGTTGATAGCTATTTTTCGCTATATCTATCAGCAAACCTCTAAAAACGTTATGCCTAGTGTGATGCCTTACTCTTGTTTGCACCTAGCTAATGATAAGCAATGATCAAAAGCACGAGCCCTAAGGTTTATGCTCTTCTTGTTTCTCTTTCTCGAGATCTGTAACGACTTGAGTTTGTGCAGCAGCTTGGACTGAGGAGTTCGTATCGACATTCGCTACCGTATCATCACCGACAATATGAGCGACTTTGAGTTTTCTCACCGTTCTGATAGTAATGATCGGGCCTGAAATCGCATATAAGTAGAAGCCGACACATAAAATCAATGCAGGTTGAACCGACACCACCACAAACACACCGACGACCAGTAAGATCACGATAAAGTTGACCTTGCCGCGCCAATCAATTTCTTTAAAGGAGTGATAGCGGAAATTGCTGACCATCAGTAAACCGGTTGCTGCCGTAACAAGGGCCGCAATCCAACTGATATTTCTTCCATCGAGGCTGTATTGGTTACCAAGCCAAATACTGCCAGCAATAACAGCGGCGGCAGCCGGGCTGGCGAGACCTTGAAAATAACGCTTATCGGCAACGCCAACTTGCGTATTAAATCGAGCAAGCCTGAGTGCTGCACCTGCGCAATAGATAAATGCGGCCAGCCAACCAATTTTACCTAAGTCCGCTAATGCCCAATTGTAGGCGAGTAGTGCTGGCGCCATTCCGAAGGACACCATATCGGCCATACTGTCGTACTCAGCACCAAAATCACTTTGGGTATTAGTCAGTCTTGCCACTCGTCCATCGAGCCCATCACAAATCATGGCAATAAAAATGGCTATCGCTGCGGCTTCAAAGTTAGCATTCATGGAAGCAATTACGGCATAAAAGCCAGAAAACAAACCCGCTGTGGTAAAAAGGTTCGGTAATAAATAGATACCTTTATTCTTTACTGTTTGATTTGAAGAATTTTGCATACACTTATTACGCTAGTTCAGTGAAGAGAAGTTAGCTTTCAAGATAACATATTTTATTATCATGTCGATGAGAGACCAGTTAGGGATGATTTCAATGTTAAAAGTGAACACGTTCAGCACTATGCTATGCCGCTGGTTTTGGCTCGGCCTTTTCATTGGCCCCGTTTCTGCGGGCGTTATCTATACTTGGGTCGACGAAAATGGGGTGACACATTACAGCCAACAAGCCCCGCAACAAGAAAACATCAAAGCAGAAAAGCTCTATAGTGAAGATTTAGAGCAGGCGAAAGTGGGTTTTATCGCACCGGTAAAGAAAGCGGAAGCCACTTCTGAAGCCAATGAATTAGAAAAGTCAGCGACGCTGATTAAAGAGAAAGATGCTAAACAGGCTCAATCCATTTGTGAGAGTGCTAAACACAATTTAGATATTCTCACAACGCACACTAAGCTTATCCGCCAAACTTCCGATTCGGGTGAATCTGTCGCTATGACAGAGGAAGACCGCCAAGCCTCGATTGCTCAGCAACAGGAAAGAATCAAACTCTTCTGTGATAAGAAGTAGCCAAATTTACTATGCCATTACATTAATGAACAACGATTAACGCTAATGCAATAAAAAAGGAGCCGAGTTAAAAACTCGGCTCCTTTCGTTTTAGTACTTGAAGCGGGAGCGATACTGACTAAGGAAGCGCTATCTCTTATTGCAAGATAGTTTATTTCAAGCTCGTTCATTCAAGAACGCTTATTTCAGTTCGCCCATTTCAACCTATCCAACTTCAAGCTTGCTATTAACGTATCGCATTCAAACAACACACTAAGTGACTAGCGACTGGTTATTGCTCGAACACTAACTCGCCACCCGCACAGCTGACCTTGATCGGTTTACCCGGTAACAAGTCGCCACGCAGTAATTTCTGCGCCAGCGGGTTTTCGACTTCTTGCTGCAATGCCCGTTTCAACGGTCTTGCGCCATACACAGGATCGAAACCAATTTCCGCAATCAGTGATAATGCGTCGTCGGTGATCTCCAATGTATAGTCCTTTTCCGCCAAACGTTGGCGTAAGGAAGCAATCTGTATCGAAGCAATACGCTTGATATTGGCAGCATCCAATGGATGGAACACCACAGATTCATCAATACGGTTTAAAAACTCAGGTCTGAAACTGTGAGTAACCACATTCATTACCGCCGCTTTCATCTCTGCATAGGTCACTTGACCAAATCCTTCTTGGATAATGTCGGAGCCTAAGTTCGAGGTCATGATGATCACTGTATTTCTAAAATCTACAGTACGACCTTGACCATCGGTTAAGCGTCCATCATCAAGCACTTGCAGTAAGATGTTAAACACATCGGGATGCGCTTTCTCGACTTCGTCGAGCAATATCACCGAATACGGTTTACGACGAACGGCTTCCGTTAAGTAACCGCCCTCTTCATAACCTACGTATCCAGGAGGCGCCCCCACTAAACGCGATACTGAGTGTTTCTCCATAAACTCAGACATATCAATGCGCACTAAGGCCGATTCGGTATCGAATAAGAACCTCGCCAGTGATTTACACAGCTCAGTTTTACCCACACCCGTTGGGCCTAAGAACAGGAACGAGCCTATCGGGCGATTTGGATCCGCCAGACCCGCGCGGCTACGACGAATCGCATTCGCGACCGCATCAACGGCTTCGTTTTGGCCTATCACCCGCTCGTGCAGCGCCACTTCCATTTGCAGTAATTTTTCGCGCTCGCCTTCAAGCATTTTCGATACGGGAATTCCCGTCGCTTTCGACAAGACTTCGGCGATTTCGAACTCAGTGACCTTGTTACGCAATAACGTCATGTCCTGCATTTCGGCTTGCGATGCCAAATCGAGCTGTTTTTCAAGCTCAGGAATACGACCGTATTGCAGCTCAGACATCCGAGTTAAATCACCCGCACGACGCGCCACTTCTAAGTCCATTCGAGCCTGTTCGAGATCGGCTTTAATGTGCTGAGTTCCCGCTAGTGCGGCTTTTTCAGTACGCCAGATTTCGTTCAACTCTGAAGCTTTAGCTTCAACGTCTCGTAATTCCTCTTGCAGATGGTCAAGCCTGCGACGGCTCGCCTCATCATTTTCTTTGGCTAAGGCTTGCTCCTCCAGTTTGAGCTGGATAGCACGACGTTCGAGCCGGTCGAGTGACTCAGGTTTTGAGTCCATCTGCATGCGAATGCTCGATGCCGCTTCGTCGATCAAATCGATCGCTTTATCGGGCAACTTACGGTCCGACACATAACGGTGCGACATAGTCGCCGCCGCCACAATCGCCGGATCGGTAATTTCCACATGGTGATGCAGCTCGTAACGTTCTTTCAGGCCACGCAAAATGGCGATGGTGTCTTCAACACTTGGCTCATCCACCAGCACTTTTTGGAAACGACGTTCAAGCGCCGCATCTTTTTCAATGTACTGACGATACTCATCAAGTGTGGTCGCACCCACGCAGTGTAAGTCACCACGTGCTAACGCAGGTTTGAGCATGTTACCTGCATCCATTGCGCCTTCACCTTTACCGGCGCCGACCATAGTATGCAGCTCGTCGATGAAGAGGATCACTTGACCTTCTTCCTGCGCTAACTCATTCAGTACCGCTTTTAAACGTTCTTCGAACTCACCGCGATATTTAGCGCCCGCAATCAATGAGCCCATATCGAGGGATAAGACGCGCTTATTTTTAATCCCCTCAGGGACTTCACCATTAACGATACGCAGGGCAAGTCCTTCAACAATCGCCGTTTTACCCACACCCGGTTCACCGATAAGGACGGGGTTGTTTTTACTGCGACGTTGTAATACTTGGATCGTGCGGCGAATTTCATCGTCACGGCCGATCACAGGATCCAACTTGCCTTGCTCGGCTCGCTCGGTTAGATCGATAGTAAACTTCTTCAACGCTTGGCGTTGATCTTCAGCGTTCGGATCATCCACTTTTTGGCCGCCGCGCATTTGTTCAATGGTTTGCTCCATCAACTCTTTGGTCGCGCCGGCTTTTTTCAACGCTTGCGCGAGGGCATCGCCTCCTTCTAACGCAGCTAATACAAATAACTCGCTAGAGATATATTTGTCTTTACGCTTTTGCGCCAATTTATCGCACAGGTTTAATAAACGTATTAAACCTTGGGATAATTGCACATCGCCGCCGGTACCTTCGACTTGAGGTAAGCGTTCCAGCTCTTGGCTCAAAAGCGAGCGCAGCGCACTCACGCGAATGCCAGCTTGGGTCAATAAGGGATGGATTGAACCTGAATCTTGGTTCAACAATGCCATCATCAAATGCAGCGGTTCAATAAACTGATGATCACGCCCGAGTGCGAGAGACTGGGCATCTGAGATGGCAAGCTGAAATTTATTGGTCATACGATCGAGTCGCATACAGCCTCCTAAAACTCACAAAGTAGAGATATGCCAATCCACAAGATATCTTGCCAATTTAGTGGCGTTAAATCAGTACCGCTAATGAAGAGATCTTAATAGGATTGGTATTACATTTCGTTAGTTAAAAGATGGGGGCTATTTAGCCAAATTCAAGCGGATAACGCGGAAATAAATATAAATTGTAGGGGAATTAACTTAAGACTTAAGCCAGATCAACGATGCCATGCGCCCCGTCACCTTATCGCGACGATAAGAGAAGTAATCAGTGTCACTGACAGTGCAGATATCGGCGCTATAAATATGCTTGATGCCGAGTAAACTCAAGCGTAATTTAGCCAAGCCAATAATATCGGCCAGATACTTGTCACCACTGGGAATAAAACACGCTGCCGCCTGTGGATGTAACCCACAGAATGCATGCTTGACTTCGACGCCGACTTCAAATTTTTGCGGACCAATAGCCGGGCCTAGGTAAGCAATCAACTCATCCATAGGAGAACTAAACTGCGCCGCGGTGGCCTCAATCACGCCATCACATAAACCGCGCCAACCGGCATGGGCCGCAGCCACTTCGGTTCCCGCTTGATTACACAGCAATACAGGTAAACAATCGGCGGTCATTACAGCGCAAACTTGGCTCGCTGTTCGGCTAAAACTGGCATCGGCAATCGGCGTATCCGCAGCCTGAGCTAAGCTCAGCGCATCTAAATTAAGCACATGAGTACCATGCACTTGCTCGAGCCAGACAGGCTCAGCGGTTAACGCTAATTGTTTGCAGAGTAATTCACGATTAGCCATCACCAACTCTGGCGCATCACCGACATGCAGTCCAAGATTCAGACTGTCATAAGGATGCACGCTCACACCGCCATGACGATTTGTCATAGCGATGCTGACATTAGCGGGAACAGGCCAATCGTGATGAAACACTTACAAATACTCGATCGGATGCTCGACTGTGTCTTGACGCAGTGCTTTCGTCAAAATCACCATGTCTTCAGGAATTGGCGCGTGCCAGCTCATGATTTCACAACTCACAGGGTGCGCTAATTCAAGACGCACAGCGTGCAGCGCTTGGCGCTTGAAGTTTTTCAGAATATCAAAAAACTCTGGGCTGGCCCATTTCGGCGGTTTTGGACGACCACCATACACAGGATCGCCCACTAATACGTGGCCTATGTATTCCATGTGCACACGAATTTGGTGAGTACGACCAGATTCAAGGCGCAATCTTAGACGAGTGTGGTTACGGAATTTTTCCGCCACACGATAATGCGTCACTGCAGGTTTACCTGAGTGATGCACCGCCATATGAGTACGTTTCGTTGGATGACGACCAATCGGCTCATCAACAGTACCGCCACCTGTCATAGTCCCCATCACAATCGCTTCGTATTCACGAGTGATTTCACGGGCCTGCAAGGCGGCAACTAAATGGGTTTGCGCTTCAACGGTTTTGGCTACAACCATTAAACCTGTAGTATCCTTGTCCAGACGGTGCACAATACCAGCACGTGGTACATGCTCAATATCGGGACAATGGTGCAATAGTGCATTCATCAAAGTGCCATCGGCATTGCCAGCACCAGGGTGAACCACGAGTCCCGCTTGCTTGTTGATCACAATAATGTCGTCATCTTCATAGACGATATCCAGATCAATGGCCTGTGCCGCTGCGTGAACTTCTTCTTCAAGAGTGGCATCTATGAGTATCTGTTGCAGCTCATAAACTTTCTCTCGGGGCTTATTAACGACAACGCCGTCAACATAAACTGCATCAGATAGGATCCATTCCTTGATGCGCGTGCGCGAGTAATCTGGGAACAACTCTGCTAGGGCCTGATCTAATCTCAGTCCAGTTTGTGTTGCCGAAATCTCGCTTTTTAGATTAATCTCTTGTGTCATAGGAACCGTATCCCCATTTAGGGGTCAAAAAATGTGTGCTATCTGTTACAATCGGATGTTTTCTATTTTATAGTGAAATGGAAAAATTCTTAACTACAACTTAAAAAGAATTGAATTCAAGTATGTATAAATTTTCCAAAGGCGTTACCTTAGTCCTATTTTCACTAGCGTTATCAGCCTGTAGCAGCAGCCCTGATGATAACGATATTGCCGCCAAAACGTCACCTGATGTACTTTATACTCAGGCAAGAACCTCTATGGAGCTTGGCAATTACTCTAAAGCTGTCCGTTCTTTGGAAGCGTTAGACTCACGCTTCCCCTTCGGACCTCACAAAACTCAAGTCCAGTTAGACCTGATATATGCTTACTATAAAATGGACGATGTCGCTTCTGGTATTGCGAACATAGACAGATTTATCCGTCTTAATCCAACTCATCCAGATGTAGACTATGTGTTCTATATGCGCGGTTTAGTGAACATGCAAGCCGACAATTACATGTTCCACGACATGCTTAATATCGACCGAACCGATCGTGACCCTAAAAATGCTCAAGATGCTTTCAAAGATTTTGATCGTCTTATCAAAACCTACCCTAACAGCAAATATGCCGCCGATGCGCAAAAACGCATGTTAGCGTTGAAGAATCGCTTAGCAAAATATTCAATTCAAGTTGCCGAGTATTATCTCAAGATGAATGCATGGAGCGCCGCAGCAATCCGAGCACAATCTGTAATGGAAACATACCCTGGCACCCCTTCAAATGAACGGGCATTAGAGATAATGATAGAAGCTTATGGCGAATTAGGTCAGAGCAAGCTGAAGCAAAACGTGCTCATGGTAATGCAAGCTAACTTCCCAAACAATGAAATCTTATCAAACTAACCGAGAATGCCCCTTTAATAGGGGCATTCTTTTGCTTGGTGACCTTAGATAAGCCATAAATAGATAACGCTAAGTTCTCAATGTGGATAGTGGTTTGGCTATTTTTATATCCTCAATACCAACACAAATGACACTTTCGTGTAAATCTTATCCAACTGAGTCACTTTTTCCGTTATTTAGTAAAAATCTATTGACTCAAAACCCGAAAAGCCTTTAAATTGCGCCCGTCGCCCGAATAGCTCAGTCGGTAGAGCAGAGGATTGAAAATCCTCGTGTCCCTGGTTCGATTCCGGGTTCGGGCACCATCTTTAAATGGGTTGCGATAGCGACTTATGTTAGAGAACTGCGATAGGTACAGTGCAGGTGTGGTGGAATTGGTAGACACGCCAGCTTCAGGTGCTGGTGCTCGCAAGGGCGTGGAGGTTCAAGTCCTCTCACCTGTACCAAATTGCAGTTCAAAAGTTAAGATTCACAGTGTTAAGATTGTCAATTCGATTAAATATCGAATAGCCATGCAGATGTGGTGGAATTGGTAGACACGCCAGCTTCAGGTGCTGGTGCTCGCAAGGGCGTGGAGGTTCAAGTCCTCTCATCTGTACCAACATTTAAACCTCGCCAAGCGAGGTTTTTTTGTATCTAAAGCAAAATAAATTTTCTGTAACTCTCCCCTCTTTCCTCAGATTTGCTATACCTATTGTTACAGACTCATCATAGGGATAGATAGAGTTCTGCCTAAAGGACTCTTTAGTTCACTGAGGCTATCCATATGAACGGTCTACAAATAAAACAAAAAATGTTTATCGGCATTCTGGTTCCCCTTGTAATGCTAATGACGATTGGCTTTCTCGCCATTAATATGATGGGTAAAATTGAATCGGGTGTTGAACGTATCTATGGCGATAGAGTTGTGCCACTAGACGATTTAAAAGTGATTGCTGATAAATACGCGGTCGATGTTATCGATGCGGTCAATAAGGCGAACGCGGGTGGTTTCACCGCCTCCCAAGCAGCTGAAGCGCTAGACAGTGCCAAATCTACCATTACCCAGCATTGGCAAAAATACCTAGCCACTGAACTTACCTCAGAAGAATCCCGACTCGTAAAACAAGCCGAAGTGCTGTTCTCACCCGCGAATCAACAGATTGACACTCTGATCTCACGCTTAAGAGGATTAAATGGTGATGTATCAAGCCAATTATCGGCCAATATCTTGCCGCTTTACCAAGTAATAGACCCCATCAGTAACCAAATATCTGAACTGATTGCACTGCAAATTCGCGTGGCAGGCGAAGAAAAAGATCGTGTGAATGCCATTTACCAATCTTCAATCACTATTTTTGTAGCATTAGCCTGTGCCGCCATGATTATCAGTATTGTGATTGGGCTCTGGGTCAATCGCAGCGTGATGAATCCTATTAATGACATTCTCAATAAACTTAAGCTGATCCATCAAGACTCAGATCTTACCGTCAAATTCACTACTTTTAATCACGATGAGCTAGGACAAATATCCACTAGCCTCACCCAAGTTATTGAACACTTGCGGGGCATTCTTCATTCGATTGCCGAAGCGGCAAATACCGTTAATAGTTCAGCAAATGAGTTAAGTAGCTTCACGCAGGCAACCAATAAACGTATGCAACAGCAGCAAGCCGAAACGGAGCAAACTGCAACGGCCATGAATGAGATGACGGCAACGGTCGCAGAAGTCGCCCAAAGCGCATCTGCGGCGGCAGATTCAGCCAAAGATGCCGATACCTATGCCGCCAATGGCAATAATATTGTAATGCAATCGATTAGCAGTATGTCGCAATTATCTGATCAAATTCAAAAAACGGCACAAGTCATTGGATTTCTGTCTAATGAGAGCCAAAATATCGGCCGCGTACTCGATGTGATAAAAAGCATTGCCGAGCAAACCAATCTATTGGCATTAAATGCCGCCATTGAAGCAGCCCGCGCGGGGGAACAAGGCCGCGGCTTTGCAGTCGTTGCGGATGAAGTGCGGACCCTTGCGCAGCGCACCCAAAAGTCTACCCAAGAAATTGAGGCCATGATTGCCACACTGCAACAAGGCGTTAAAGAAGCAGTTAACGCTATGGAAATAGGTATAAATCAAGTAGATGATGCTAATGATAAAGCTAATCAAGCAGGCCAAGCACTGAAAGAAATCGTCTCCTCAGTAGATAGCATCACAGAACTTAATACTCATATTGCGACCGCTGCCGAAGAACAAAGTAGCGTTGCCGAAAGCATTAATCGTAGTATTATTGCCATCAGCGATATTGCCGAACATTCCACCGCATCGGCGGCTGAATTAAGTGAATCTGTGGTTAATTTAACTAAACTCGCCAACAGCATGCGCAATCAAGTGAGTGCATTTAAACTCTAAGTCAAAAAACCACACTATGACTGCAATAAGCTTTGCTGTTGCAGTTAACCTCCCTCCCCTCTCAGTAATGCATTGAAATAAAATATTTATTCATCATTCCCCTATCTCATATCCGCTTTGATAAAGCACTTCAAATGACCTTAATCACGCTTATCGGTAGCACGAATTGCGATCATCACTATTGATCCAAATCAAATAGATCTTTAAACTTATTTAACATTCATAATATTTGCACGTTAAGGATTTTATATGTTGGACAGCCGTACAATCCAAGTTATCAAGAGCACTATCCCCTTACTCGAATCCGCAGGCCCTGCGCTGACGATCCATTTTTATGAACGTATGTTCAAACATAATCCTGAACTAAAAGATGTATTTAACTTGGCACACCAGCATTCTGGTGGCCAGCCTGTTGCCCTATTCAACGCCGTCGCGGCTTATGCTAAAAATATTGAAAACTTAGCGGTGCTAAGTTCGACTGTCGAGCGCATTGCCCAAAAACATACAGGCTTTCTGATCAAGCCTGAGCAATATGCGATCGTCGGCAGCCACTTATTGGCCACCCTTAAAGAGTTAGGCGGTGATGCAGTAACAGAAGAAGTATTAGAAGCTTGGGCGCAGGCCTATGGATTTTTAGCAGATATGTTTATTCAACGAGAAGCTCAAATTTATCAGTCAAATGCAGAACAAGATGGCGGTTGGTTGGGTGAGCGTCAGTTTATCATTAGCGCGAAAAAGACAGAGTCCACAGTCATTACCTCCTTCATATTGACGCCCGAAGATGGTAAACCAGTTAAAGATTTCATTCCCGGTCAGTACTTAAGTTTGAAGCTAAAACATCCCAATTTAGCATATGAAGAAATCCGCCAATATTCCCTATCCGATGCACCGAATGGCAACAGCTACCGCATCAGTGTGAAACGTGAATTAGGTGGCCAAGTGTCTAATCTGCTACACGATACCATGCATATCGGTGACAAAATTGCAGTTATGCCGCCGGCGGGAGATTTTATCTTAGAAGTTGGGGCGGACATCCCCGTCGTGCTCATTTCGGCAGGAGTGGGTCAAACACCGATGAAAAGCATGTTGAATCAATTGATCAAGTTGCAACATCCAAGTGCTATTACTTGGCTACATGCCTGTGAGCAAGGTGATGTACATGGTTTCAAACAGGCTATTCACACCAAGCGCCAGCAACATCATAATCTGAAGAGCCATGTTTGGTATCGCAAGCCGAGTTCAACCGATGTGGTAGGTACAGATTATGATTTCGAAGGACAAATGGAATTAAGCAAAGTCGCAGATCAACTGCTTCCCCATGCACATTACTATTTCTGCGGACCTATTGGATTCATGTCAGCCATCAAGCAACAATTACTCGCTCTGGGTGTCTCAGCTGAAAACATGCACTATGAAGTATTCGGCCCCCACGCCGATCTCTAATCCCATGTCACGGGCTTGGGAACCTGACTCTCAAGTCCATTTTTATATTTAGAATACGCAGAATAATGGCTGATAAATTGAAGTGCCCTATGTCTCTAAGCTACCGGTTTACAGCGGATAGAAGCCACTTCTGCGGCAGTCAGCATACGACTTTCGCCCGACGCCAGAGCTTCATCCAACACAATATCACCTATTGATAATCTATGTAGACCAACAACTGGGTTTCGAAAGCGGCCAAACATCCGCTTAATTTGATGGTACTTACCTTCCTTTAAAGTCACTTCAGCAACATGATCAGCAAGGATCACCAATTTAGCGGGCTGAGTCATTATATCTTCAAAGCTGAAATACATACCTTCGGCAAATGCGGCGATATATTCTTCGGTTAAGGGATTAGCTAAGGTGACACGATACACCTTATCGACCTTATGCGTCGGTGACATTAGTGCATCAGACCAGCGGCTGTCATTGGTCAGTAATAACAAACCCGAAGAATTTAAATCTAGTCTACCCGCGATATGTAACTCATCACGGGCTTCGTAATCGAGCAAATCAATCACAGTTTTATGCTGAGTATCTTTAGTCGCGCTCACCACGCCAATCGGCTTATGCAACATCAAATAAACTGGCGTGTTGGCCTGTAATATTTGCCCATCGAGTTGGATGTGAGAAAACTCATCCACTTGCCTATCCATGTCCTTCACTATCAATCCATCAACGCGTACTCGGCCCAAGAGTAACAGTTCACGTACCGCTTTACGGTGAGTGTGTAACTGGGTACAAAGATAACGATCGAGTCGGCCGCGCTTAGATTGCATAACACCACAAATGACGAAATATGAATGATATAGCCATTCTAGCAGGATGCGAGTTCAGGTCATAGCGAGCTAATACCGTAAGCATCACAGAGGTTATTTAGAGCAAAATTAGATCAAACTAGGCAAAATTTGTTAAGCTAGGCGTTCAATTCATCTTATTGTGAGTGGTTACCGCATCAAAAACTTATCTGCAAGTCCCGCTATAATACGTTCGAACCTGCTATTTTTAGCCTTGTTTTTAGTGATACTCGCGAGCTCATTCTTCACTCAAGCGAGCGATGCAGTTAATCCCCCTGAAGCGCCTCAACCTTTCGCCATCCATGATAAACCGCTGATAGAGCGCTACGTCTTCGATGAACTCAAATCCCTCAGATACGATCAACAGGATCTTGAGCGGCGCCTCACCATAGATATCACAGATCGCGAACTGGCCGTTGCCGACAAGTCGATGAATTACGCCAATGTCACTGTCACTTACTTCTTTTATATGATCGCCGGCGTCGCCTCTTTAGTTGCCTTTATCGGCTGGCAATCCCTACGGGAAATCAAGACACATACCGCCAAACTGGCCGCGAATCAGTTGCAGAGTATTGCCGAACAATACGAAGAAAAGTTCAAATTACTCGAGCAAGAACTCAAGCATAAGAGTCGTACTATCACGGATAATAATCGTGAAATAGAAGTGATTAATGAAATTCATAATCTGTGGCTACGTGCCCAAAGTGCCCAGACTCCCGAACAAAAAATTGAAGTCTACGATGAAATCCTCACGATTCGACCTGGAGACTTGGAAGCGCTGACCTACAAGGCCGATGCCGCAATGGAAATGCGCGAATTTAATTGGGCACAAAGCCTATGTAATCGTGTTTTGGAAGTTGACCCAACTAACGCCCATGCTTTTTATCAAAGAGCCTGCGCCTTTGCGTGTTTAGGTGTTGAAGATAGAGCAATTTCTGATTTGGAACGCGCTATCCATAACAGCGCATCCTTCAAAGAGCTAGCGTTGGATGAAGCTGATTTCTCACAACTTAAAGGGCATCCTCGTTTCGAAACCTTATTGGCCTATCACGAACCTGATAAGCCCTAAGCTCCGAGGTTTAAGCCCAGAACGAATGCTTAATATATAGTGTTAGCGTTCAGTAACGTTTTATCCCACAGATAAAACGCCTCAAACGAGCAACTTAAGTACACTACTAGGCTATCGTCGCAACTTTAATTGCCTCAATCTTATATGCACAGCGGCGAGCACCTTCGATGATATGTTCTTCGCGGCTCACCACGGCAATATCAGCGAATAACTGCTGGAAAAGTTGCAACTCAGAGCGGCAAAAGTTCAAACATTTAGTCGCTGCGGCGCAGATTGGACAATGATTTTCGAGTAAAAAATACACGCCATCGATGTGTTCCATGGTCGCCATATAACCTTCGTTCGAGCGTAATTTCGCAAGTATGGCCAGACGTGTCGGAATATCAGTAGCACCTTCCATTGCCGCACGATATTGGACTAACGCACTTTGCTCCCTGTGACCGATAAGCTTATCCAAGCCTTGGTCGCCAAAGATCATTTTTACCGAGTCAATCAGCTGTACCGTCAATTCCTCATGGCGATCGGCAAAGTGAGTACGGCTTTGTTCAGTCAATCCCCAGTAACGTGTTGGGCGACCGCGGCCTTCAACTCGATCCTCAATATCCACATCGCCCATATCTTCCAAAGCTTGCAGATGTTGACGCACCCCCATAGTCGTTAACGCCAATTCCTCCGCTAAGGTTTTAGCAGTAAGCGGGCCATGCAACTTGAGTAATTGAATAATCTTATCAGTAGTTTTCATTGAGTCTCCCCGATTTCAGCCGAAGCATTATCTCCCAATCTCCGCGGCTTTAACAGATTAAATAAACTTTTTTATTTACTTTATCCTTTACAAGATTAAATAAAGCAATTACCTTACAAATAATTTATAAACAAATAGGTTTACTTAATGAAATTACTCATCATCAGTACCAGCCAAAGACCCGATTCACAAAGTGCTAAAGTCGGTCGTTATATCGCGGAAAGCAGTTTCTCATCTCCCCACAACATGGGTTACGACACGATACATCACTTAGAACTATGCCTGTTTAATCTGCCCTTTTGGGATGGAGAAGAAGACAACAAAGGTGAACACTGGCCCGAAATAGAACACAGAGTCGATGAAGCCGATGCGCTAGTGCTGATCACCCCGGAATGGGGCGGCATGGCATCACCATTACTGAAGAACTTTTTGTTGATGTGTACTCGCGAAGAAACCGCCCATAAACCCGCCTTATTAGTCTCAATATCGGACGGTATTAGCGGTACCTACCCTATCGTTGAAGTGAAGATGAATGCCCTTAAAAACAATAAATTAGTGCCCATACCCGATCACTTAATCATCCGCAATGTCAGCCATGTACTCAATGCAATCCCTGAGAGTGCCCGCGATATCGCGCTTAGGGAAAGAGTGCAATACAGCTTATATATGCTGCATCAATACGCCCAAGCATTAGCCCCCATTCGTGAACAACATGCCAATCAAGCGTACCCAAAACAGCAGGAATACTGTTACGGTATGTAAGCGGCTTGAGATTTTAACCACCAGCAACAGACTAAAATCATTACAAGGAACGCATTATGATTCATTTAGAGCATATCAATTTAGTGGTAGACGACATCCCCGCAGCACTGCGCTTTTATCAAGCGGCTTTTCCCCATTGGCGTGTTCGCGGTGGCGATAAAGGCACTTGGTACGGCAAACCCCGTAATTGGATTCATTTTGGCGATGATTATCAATACATTGCTTTTAGTGACAATGGTGAAGGTGAAAACCGCGATTTGGCTGGTCATCAAATTGGACTGGCGCATTTTGCCTTTGTGACCGACAACTTAGATGCTGTGATAGCAAGACTGACCCAAGCAGGTTTTCCTATTGCCAAAGATGGCATGGAAGATCCCTATCGACGCAATATTTACTTCTTCGATGCCCATGGCTTTGAAGTGGAATTTGTGGAGTATTTAACTGATATTCCAAAGGAACGAAATCGCTATTAGCGTAAATCGTTATTAAAAAGAAGTGACCAATGCAGCCAAGAACCGCATGTAGTGAATAGGGTGTAGGAGCTAGGTACTATTCGCTTCACTCGGATTGTTGCTGCGCCACTATGGCCGAATCCTTATGGGCATAAAAGTGGAGTCGAAACTGAGTATCTTCGGTCAGTAGCTCCACTTTATGCCAATATTCAGGATGTGAAATGGCGGTTTCACCTGCGCGAATAATAATTTCTTTATCTAACTCGCCCCTGCTACCCGTAAAGCCGTAAAACTTTAAGCTACCCGTTAACACTTGGATTTGCCCATATACGCCAGCCTTAGTATTGTGCATATGAAGCAACATTTTAGGGACGTTGTCATGGTTGAAAACCGGCGTTGATTTGTAATTTACAAAATCTTTGGGGACTAAGGCCATGATGTTTGCACTCCTTGTGTCAAATCACGCAAATCGAACAATGCTTACGGCAAGACTAATATAGCCGTTGCCGTATTTCTGTCCAACTCATATCTTGACCTGTATTAACGAGCGGGTTTGAACGTCGAATTTGAAAACACCAAAGTGCTCATTCATGCTTGCAATAGCAAGGTTAGTTACTTTCATCACTGTAATCGCTACACTAGCCCGCATTAAGTGCCACCTCAATTAGATGACATGATGCCAACGCCCTATTCATATTCCACAACGTATATTTTAGATAAAGCCCATTTCGATGAATGCTATACGCAATCAGTGGTACCAGATCCCACGCTCAAACCTTACTACAAAGCCATTGGATTAACCCTGATAGGTATCGCGCTTATTTTCACCGATATTAGCCTTTATTTAGCTTACTTTTTTGTTGGGTTAGGTGTTATCGAAGCGCTCAATGTGAAGTATCACAAAGCATGGTGGTTGATGCGTCAGATGATGAGTAAAGCGGCCAGTAATGAGGTCACACTCACCATTGATGAGCAAGGGATTCATACTCAATCCATGTCTGTGACCAGCCAAATTTTATGGACCGACATTTACCGGATTAAAGAAACTGAAAAAGGCTTTTTGATCACCCACAAGGCAGGCACGAGTTATGTTTCCCTTCGTAGCTTAGATGAAGCATCTGTGGCGTATATTAAAACTAAAATCTAGTACAGCTAAAAACACCCATAAAAAAGGCTGATCTTCATCAGCCTTTTTTACAACTCTGCATTGCTGAATCGTTACTTTTTCAATTCACCAACCGGTAAAATCGTACGGCCATACTCATTATTGAGCACCTGCGCCATCGCAAAATAAATCGCACTCGCGCCGCAAAGTATCCCTTCAAAGCCCGCAATAGTGCCAATCAAGGCGCTACCCGTAAAATCACGCGCCGCCAGCAGGAAAAATAAGATAGTTAAAGAAGCAAACACAAACTGTTTGGCTCTTGGATAACGCAAAGAACCCACAAACATAAATGCCGTGAATATGCCCCAAAGCGTTAAATACCAGCCCATAAAATACGTTGGACTCGCCGCAATGCCAGCATTAGGCATTAAAATGAGGCCCACTAGCGTTAACCAAAACAAACCGTATGAGGTAAATGCCGTCGTACCGAAAGTATCGCCGCGCATGAAACACATAATCCCCACAATCACTTGACCAATGCCACCGTAAAAAATCCCCATGGCTAAGATCATAGAATCAATAGGGAAATATCCCGCATTATGAATGTTTAACAAAATTGTTGTCATACCAAAGCCCATTAAACCTAATGGCGCTGGATTAGCCAGTTTTGTAGACACAGAGTTCCCCTAGAGAAAAATCAACAATTCAATAAAAATCAATAGCATTTGCCATTAATCTTATGCACGCGCACCTGCGAGAGCGGCGCATTCTAGAGGATAGCTATAATCTTAGCAATGTAATCATCAAAAACAAACGAACACATAAAAATAAATAATAAAAACATAAAGTTAAAATAATAAACTGTAAAATAAAATTTAAACTAAAAAACACATAAAAATTAATTCTTTTTAATTCAATATTCTAGAAAAAAATGGTCTACAACATGCGTCATATCTCATTTTATATGACTTCTTATAACTACCGCATAATTCAGTTAACAGCGGCGATTAAACCTTCATTAAAAATCGACCATAAACAGTGATAATAATGCACTTTATCGCAAATAAGTCCTTAAAGTGATGTTAGCAACACTTTTGAAAGAAATCTAAGTTCTACAGTACACACAATTAAGCACATAAGTTAAGCACATAAGTTTATGTGCAGGTTTCAGCAATTAATTTCAAACACAAGTTTAGAAGAGACAACTTAGCACACATGAGTTCAGAGGGAGGGTTGTGAACCTAACTCAAGCAGCAAAAGATGCTGAGAATGAATCAAACTAGAGCAAATAAAGTACACTCAGCCAGCCCATTTACTCGAAGCGAATCAAGGGAAAACAAGGTAAAAAACCTTAATCAAGAAAGGTGAAAATTATTTATATCTAAAACAGAATAGCAGTGATAAATTGCTGATGTTGGCACAGTGGTATTAAGAGAATGCTTCTTAATCTGTGGTTAGCAATACATAACTAAAGGAAATAAAATGAATAAGTTATCAGCTGTTTTTACTCTATTGGCATTAGTAAGTTTCACTTCCTTTGCTGACGACTCCTCTTTACCGCCTGCACCAGCAGCCGATCTCGCTCAGCTGAAAGAAGTGTGCCAGCAGATGGCCTCTGAAGATCAAGTCGAAAATGCTGAGCTAAAACAATATGTGCTTGATTGTGTAAACGATCAATTGACAGAAATGGGCTACAAGTCAGTTACTGAGGTCAATTAATCTTCATTCTAATCTCTGTGTTATTACCGCAAAGTAGGTTATTCGGCTTCAGTCTGTGCCATTCACACTTGCGAATGGCATTATTATTTCCAAGAAACACAGCTTTTACATCATAATTAACATCATTTCAGTTACACTCGAAACTTATAAAACACAAAATTTAACATCCACAATTAACCGTACGAAAGCTGCCAAGATAAGCTTTTAGCATGACTATCAACATATTGTGCAATCCATAAATTTATTATTTAATTGATAGCTGTATCATTTTGCATCTCCGTGAATGAAACCACTGTTGAATTGAGCATAAAATGCTAATCTGTTTTCCTGTATTGTTAACCTCAGCCCTTAATCGTTAAATCATGTATCGTATTCTTTTTGTCCTCATTACAAGTTTAAGTATTTTGCCTGCAATCGGAATGGCGAAAGAAGCCTGTGCACCAGAAAATCAATGTATTGAGATGAACAACTGGGATCTAGGCATCGCCATAGGCTGGGGACAAAAAAGCAATCCACTCAGGGATTTTGACGATATTCCATTGTTCTTTATTCCAACAGTGGCCTATTACGGCGAACACTGGTTCTTCGACAATGGTAATTTAGGTTATACCTTAGCCGAGCAAGAAAGCTTTACAATTAACTTAGTAACAAGTTATAGCTTAGATAGAGCCTACTTCTATCAATGGGACCCATCGAATATCTTTTTGAATCGTGGCACTCAAGTTGAAGCCAAAGCCATAAATAGTATGGCTTTGTCGACTGAGCCAGAGCCTGAGTTTAATTCCTTAGAGACTCGGAACTTCACCTTACTTGGCGGTGCCGAAGCATTCATCTATACGCGGCTCGGTATTATTAGATTGGCGTACACTCATGATATGTTTAATGTTCATCAAGGTTCAGAAGCACAAATAAAATGGACCTATGGCTGGGATTACGATCGTTTCATTTTTGAGTTTGCGCTGGTATTTGATTGGAAAAGCCAAGATGTAGTGGATTATTATTACAGCGTTAGACCCAGTGAAAACGCCTATTGGAGTGAACAATATCAAGCAAAATCAGGTTGGGATAAAGGTGCGGAAATGACGGCCCGTTACATATTAACTGACAATTGGGATCTACTGTTGGCAGTTCGTTACACTCTAATTGCCGATGAGATTGCCGCCAGTCCCTTGTTAGACCAAGACTATAGCAGCACCTACTTTATCGGCGCTGCCTATAGGTTCTAACGTTAGTGACACTGCCTCAGTTAAGCTTGCTTTGCTTTATAGGTCTAAGCCTCGGCTTGATGGGCCAAAGTTCAGCACAAGCCAAAACTCGAGACTCGGCACTCAAACTCACACCCGAAATTTGCATCACAAGTTCAGAAACTGAGGCCTGTGACGTCTATATAGAACTACAGTGGGAACTCGCTAAAGATGAGCTTATCTGTATCTTGTCCGACAACGCCGCCTATCCCAAATGGTGCAGTGATTCAGTTTCAACCCATACGTTAAGCATGAAAATCCACACTATGACGGATATTCAATTTGTCATGGTGAGTAAAGACAGTAACCAAACTTTGGCTGGTGCCAAACTTAAAATCACTTCTGCATCACAACCTCAGGTTCGCAGACGTTACCGCAACCCTTGGAGTTTATTTTAATGACAAGCCCACAATCGAACCACAGAGTATTATTGGTTGAAGACGACGTTCGCCTAGCAAACTTGATTGTAGATTACCTAAAATCCCATGGTATGCATGTTGAAGTTGAACGCCGTGGCGACACAGTATTAACGCGATTAATCAATTACAAGCCAGATATCATACTGTTAGACATTATGCTGCCGGGCATGGATGGCCTCACCCTGTGTGAGAAACTGCCCGACTATTTTGCAGGCCCAATCCTGCTAATGAGCGCACTTGGCTCAAGCGAAGATCAAATCAAAGGCTTAGAGCTCGGTGCCGATGACTATGTGGTTAAGCCCGTCGATCCAGCACTGTTAGTCGCGCGGATCAACAACTTACTTCGCCGTCAGAATCAGCCACCTCAGGCGGAATCCCACTGTTTGACCTTTGGTAAACTGAGTATCGACCCGCATACCCACGCGATTCGCCTCAATGAAACTGAAATCGATCTCACCAGCCATGAATTCGAGTTGCTGTGGTTACTGGCCTCACAAGCTGGCCAAGTGCTCAGCCGTCAGTATATTTATCAGCTGCTACTCAATATTGATTTCGATGGTAAAGATCGAAAAATTGACGTGCGTATTTCTAGATTACGTAAAAAACTCAACGATAATATCGAGACACCTTTCAGAATTAAAACCGTTTGGGGACAAGGTTACCTCTTTGCCCCTGAAGCCTGGAATAACTAAGCACAGATACAGTGAAACGTCTCTTTATCAGTTTATATCTGCTACTCAGTCTCAGCGTGCTTGGGATTGGCTGGACACTCGACAGCCTGTGGCAGAAGAATGTTGATGACAATAATGCCCTCGATGCGCCGTTAGTGGCATTGGCGCAATTATTAGCGGAATTACCTCCCGATGCCCGCCAACGGTATCTGGAGGCGATCCCAGCGAACCCTGTGATGCCACTGCAATTACTCAATGCAGATCAAGTCGCGCTGGCAGATAATCAAGCGTTAAGCACAAGCAAGGTGTTCACCACCACGGCCAATGATGATAGCTTGCTGCAATTTATTCGAGTAGACGATCAAGTCTTAATGGCGGGGCCGCTGGACATAGATCCCAGAGCCAACCTTCGCAGCCTGTTCACCCTGTTCTTTTATTTATCACTCGCCCTCGTTGCGCTAATTTGGGTCGGCCCGCTTTCACGGGATTTGAGCATACTGCGTAAGGCCACCAAAGAATTTGGCGAAGCCAAATGGGACACGCGGATTACCCTGTCAAATCGCTCCCAAGTTAAGCCCTTAGCCAATACGTTTAACGAAATGGCGCGACATATCAGCGCCTTGATTGAGAACCAGAAACACCTATCTAATGCGGTATCCCATGAGATCCGCACGCCACTGGCGAGGCTCAAATTCGCTCTTGCACTTATGCCTATGTATTGTCAGCCAGATTCTGACGAACAGAAGCGACAAGATTTTCTCGACGAAATGCAGCTCGACATCAAAGAAATGGAAGACTTACTTCAGGAACTGCTAACCTATGCCAGCTTAGAGTCACAGCGAGAAGGTATCCAGTTGGATGAGTACGATTTAATTAATCTCATCAATCAAAGTATTAAGCGCCTAGAAACCTTAAGTCCAACGCCTATAACGCTCAAAGCCGAAGTCGAAAAACTGCCCTTATTCGGAGAACCCGCATTAATCGAACGGGCGCTACAGAATTTACTGACCAATGCACAACGCTTTGCCCGCACTGAAATCATTATTGAAGTTAAGCAGACCCAGCATAGGGTCAATTTAAGTGTGACTAACGACGGCGAACCTATCCCTGCGGTGGATTTACCGAAAGTGTTCGAGCCTTTTTATCGCAGCCAATCAGTGCAAAATGGCAATAAAGGGCATGGTTTAGGCCTTGCGATCATCAAACGGATTATGCAGCGACACCAGGGGAATGTGAGCGTCACCAGCGATGAGCAACATACCCGATTTAATTTAATCTGGCCGAAGAAGCGCAAACTGTAATAGGAATCGAGATGAGACTATTGTAAGTCAGTCATGAATCCCACTCGCGAATACAAAAAGCGAGTTCCACAAGCCAATTCAACCTATTAGTCTAGCTCGAAGCCACCAAAATCCAGATCGGCTTCGGGCTCAGGCTCAAAATTCAACTGTGGGTTTAACGCTGCCCTTTCTTGCTCTATTTGTGCTTGCCGTGCTTTCATCATCGCTAACTGGCGACGACGTTTACGTTGAGTACACAGGCGAATGACATCATACTTTTGCGCATCTGAAAACGTTAACCAATTGAATCTTTCGTCACGGCTTCGCAGGCAACCATTACAGTAACCGCGCGCATCGGTAACACACACACCGATACAAGGACTCGGGATATCAAAAAAGGCTAACTGTTCCATAACCCGCCGCTATTCCTATCTAAAAATGAACCATACTCAAAACGACCCGCGCTAAAAAAGATACCGTTGGATTGCATTCAAAGCGATTCAAATACAACACACTTATCTAAAGTACTTGCAGAAACAACCTTAATCAAGGCACATTGAACAGAGTTTGCACAACTTGGAGCACTATCATGGGATACCGTCACTTTGCCAGTCTGCTCGTCACTGTTGCCTTATTAAGCGCTTGCAGCAGTAAACCGAAAAACGATTATGATCTCAATTACGACTTCACCGCGCTACGCAGCTTTACCCAGTTAACACCACAGCCGACGGATGACCCGTTAAGCGCCCAGCGTATTCAAGTAGAAATTAACAACCAATTGACTCAAAAAGGGTTTGTAGAAAATACAGCGTCGCCCGACTTTAACGTCGCCTACGCCTTACTCACCCAAGATAAGCCCAAAGATTCAGGGCTATCGATTGGATTAGGCACAGGCACATTCGGAAGTTCGGGCGGGATTGGCATAGGCACCAGTGTTGGCGTGCCGCTGGGGAGTGATACCGCTAAAATTCAAACCATTCAGATAGATATTGTCGATCCTAAGACCAAAGCTCTTATTTGGCGTGGCAGCGACAGCTATGATTTCGATGCAGGCGGTAACGAGAAAGCCCAAGATACCGCCAAAGCCGTCAACCGAATTTTGGCGCAATTCCCACCGAAAAAATGATCACGTTTAAAAGGGTAAAAATGGGCGTGTCTCGCCCATTTTTATCAATCAAACATTCATATCGCTCAATATGCTTAGAGTAAAAATCTAGGACTCAGGAAAAAAGCCCTGACGAAAGGTAACGATCGCCCCTATCACAGACAATCGCCACGACCACAGAACCCGGATATTGTTTAGCAATCTCCAGCGCAGCAAACACGGCACCGCCCGAACTTACTCCTGCACAAATCCCTTCCTCTCGCGCTAAGGTTCTCGCCATGGCTTTTGCATCTTGCTCTTCAATATCCATAACTAAATCAACCCAAGAAGCATCAAAAATCCCAGGCAAATATGCCTGCGGCCAACGCCGAATCCCTGGAATAGCACTGCCATCGGCAGGCTGAAGGCCGACGATAGTGATGTCGGGATTACAACTTTTAAGGTATTTAGACACACCCATTATGGTACCTGTCGTCCCCATACTTGACACAAAGTGGGTAATTTTACCTAGACTCTGTTGCCAGATCTCAGGGCCTGTCGTGAGGAAATGGGCATTAGCGTTATCTTGGTTATTAAATTGATCCAGCACCTTACCTTTGCCTTCGCTTTGTAACTGCAGCGCCAAATCCCGCGCAGTCTCCATGTTATCCACTAGCATGAGCTCTGCGCCATAGGCTTGCATCGCATCCTTACGCTCCTGAGTCGAATTATTCGGCATAATCAGGATCATCTTGTATCCTTTGATTGCCGCCGCCATCGCCAGCGCAATCCCAGTATTGCCACTCGTTGCCTCAATAAGCGTATCACCAGGGCTTATTTCTTGGCGAAGTTCGGCCTGAATAATCATATTTAGTGCAGGACGATCTTTTACTGAACCCGCGGGGTTATTGCCTTCCAATTTTAATAGTACAGTGGAAGTACCACAGTTAAGCCGCTGCAAGCGAACCAGCGGAGTTTGCCCGATGCAGGCTTCAATTGTCGGAAAGTCAGACACTAGGATTATCCTTTACTTGATAAAAACAACTAAGCGATAGCCTATTCTAAGTCGGTTACCACTGACAAACACGGTGAATACTGCTTATAACATAAAATAAATCGCTCATAGTTATTCAAAAAAGTTCTATTCAACTGGCTTTTTATAAACAATTAATTCTATTACTCTAGGTGCCATAACGCTGACAAAATTGCCAGTTCAAGGAGTAGCAAATGCAAATAAAAGTGATAAAGACCCTGCTAGGAACCCTCATTCTGGGAACCTCACTCAATGTGACTGCCGCAGATCAAACCCTGCTTAATTCCTCTTATGATATCGCACGGGAATTATTCAATGCCTACAACCCCGTTTTTGCCAAACATTGGGAAGAGAAAACAGGTAAAACCGTCGAAATTAAACAATCCCATGCAGGATCATCTGCACAGGCACGCTCTATTCTGCAGGGATTACCCGCAGATGTGGTGACCTTTAACCAAGTAACAGACGTTCAGGTCCTCCATGACCGCGGTAAATTGATCCCAGAAAATTGGCAACAATTACTGCCTAACGCCAGCTCACCTTACTATTCCACCATCGCATTTTTGGTGCGTAAGGGTAACCCAAAGCAAATCAGCGACTGGGGCGATTTAGCTAAAGATGACGTTAAGCTGGTCTTTCCTAACCCAAAAACCTCTGGTAATGCCCGCTACACTTATTTAGCCGCATTAGGTTATGCTCAGAAAAACTATGGTAAGGATAATCAGGCTGAACTGGATCAATTCCTGAAAAAATTCCTCGGTAATGTTGCAGTATTTGATACCGGCGGCCGCGGGGCGACCACCTCTTTTGTTGAGCGTGGGATCGGTGATGTATTAATTACCTTTGAATCGGAAGTGAACAATATTCGCCAGCAGTATGGTACGGACGATTACCAAGTGGTTGTACCAAAAACCTCGATTCTGGCAGAGTTCCCCGTTGCTGTGGTTGAAAAAAATGCTAAGCGTAATGGGACACAGGAACTCGCCACTGAGTATTTGAATTATCTCTACAGCGAAGAAGCGCAGCGCCTATTGGCAGGATTCAACTATCGGGTACACAACGAAAAGGTTAAAGCTGAGTTTGCTAAGCAGTTCCCTACGGTTGATCTGCTGACAGTCGAGCAAATCATCGGTGGTTGGGATAATGCCATGAAAACGCAGTTTGCTAACGGTGCAAAGCTCGATGAGTTACTCAAGCGATAATCCCAGCTTGGTATTGTAGAAGATTAACGTTGCAACCCGGGCTAAGTCCCGGGTTAAGCAACTTTAGGGTGTTTATTGGTGTTGGTTCCCAAGCGGTGAAGACGACTGCAATCGCCTTTAACTCAAACAACAGTTTAGTAATGGCAAATGCATCGTATTGGTTTAACGCAATTAACCTGATCGGGTGATTATTCTGTGATTTTTAATAACGGGCGTTTACGCCATAAGCGGGTTCTTCCCGGTTTTACCATCAGCTTAGGTGTGTCCCTACTGTTTGTCAGCCTAATCCTATTATTGCCGACCACAGGCTTAATTATGCAGACCAGTTCAATGAGCTGGTCCGAATACTGGGGCGTGATTGCCGATCCCAGAGTGGTTGCCAGTTACCGAGTAACCATACTATCGGCGCTCGCGGCATCATTATTTAACTGCCTTTTCGGATTATTACTCGCATGGGTACTCGTGCGTTATGAATTTCCCGGCAAACGCATTTTAGATGCCTTGGTAGATTTACCCTTTGCCTTGCCGACCGCCGTTGCCGGTATCACCTTAGCCACCCTTTATGCGGAAAACGGCCAAATCGGTAGTCTATTAGCTGAATGGGGCATAAAAGTTGCCTATACCCCGCTAGGCATAGTGGTCGCGATGATTTTCACCAGTATTCCCTTTGTGGTTCGTACAGTACAACCCGTTCTCGAAGAGTTATCCCACGAGGAAGAAGAAGCGGGAATGACGCTTGGCGCCTCGGATCGTTCGGTATTCTGGCGGGTTATTTTGCCCTCCCTTTGGCCAGCATTAATGATTGGAACGGCACTATCTTTTACCCGCAGTCTGGGTGAGTTTGGTGCAGTGATCTTTATCGCTGGCAATATGCCTTATATCAGTGAAATCACTTCGTTAATGATCTTTGTCCGCCTGCAAGAGTTTGATTTTGCAGGTGCCAGCGCCATTGCCTCAGTGGTTCTGATGACCTCGTTACTGCTATTACTGCTGATAAACCTGTGGCAGGCGCGTTATCTGCGCCGCATTCATGGACGATAAGGAGCGAATATGAACTCATTTAAACCCTTAAGAGTCGGTGATGCTCCCCTAATAAAATGGAGCCTTATTACCCTAGCCGTGCTCTTAGGCTTGCTATTGTTGCTATTGCCGCTGGTGAGTATTTTTCAGCAGGCGTTTGTCGGAGGTTGGGAGCGTTATATTGGACACTTAACTCAACCGGATTCGCTGCATGCGATTGGCTTAACACTGATGGTGGCAGCACTCACAGTACCGATCAATTTAGTGTTCGGAATCATGCTGGCCTGGAGCGTGACTCGCTTTGAATTCCCCGGCCGCAAGTTACTGATCACGCTAATTGATATTCCATTTGCGGTCTCCCCTGTCGTCGCAGGTTTGCTCTATTTGCTGCTCTATGGCAACAGTGGCTGGCTGGGCGAATGGCTATATGAGCACGATCTGCAGATCATGTTTGCTTGGCCGGGAATACTATTAGTGACCATTTTTGTCACTTGCCCCTTTGTGGCCAGAGAACTGATCCCATTGATGCAACAACAGGGCGCATCTGAAGAAGAAGCCGCAGTGATCCTCGGGGCTTCATGGTGGCAACTCTTTCGCCGCGTGACCCTACCCAACATCAAATGGGCACTGATTTACGGTGTGATCCTCACCAATGCCAGAGCCGTGGGCGAATTTGGTGCCGTTGCTGTCGTGTCTGGCAACATTCGCGGCGAAACCAATACCTTACCTTTACATGTGCAATTATTGTATGAAGATTATCAGGCCGAAGCCGCCTTCGCGAGCGCGTCATTACTGGCCCTGATCGCCCTATTTACCCTAATGTTAAAAGCCGTAGTGGAATGGCGGCAACAACGCAGTTTAACCGCCAATGACAATAAAGAGCAGAGCCAACTATGAGTATTCGTCTTACTAATATTTCCAAGAAATTTGGCCAATTTCAGGCGCTTTCCCCACTTAATCTCGATATTCAAGAAGGGGAAATGATTGGTCTGCTGGGACCATCAGGTTCAGGCAAAACCACACTGCTGCGGATTATTGCCGGTCTTGAAGGAGCCGATAGCGGCCAAATTCAATTCGGCAACCGAGATGTCACTCAAGTGCATGTGCGTGAAAGACGCGTGGGTTTTGTGTTTCAAAACTACGCGCTGTTTCGCCATATGACGGTCGCCGATAACGTCGCCTTTGGACTCGAAGTCATGCCGAAAAAACAAAGGCCTTCGGCGGCAGAAATTCATAAGCGAGTGACACAACTGCTAGAAACAGTACAACTAGGCCACCTCGCACAGCGCTATCCTGAACAACTCTCGGGTGGACAAAAACAGCGCATTGCATTGGCCCGCGCACTGGCGACCCAACCAGAAGTCTTGCTACTGGATGAACCCTTTGGCGCCTTAGATGCTAAAGTGCGTAAAGAACTACGCCGCTGGCTACGTAGCCTGCATGATGAATTGAAATTCACCAGCGTGTTTGTGACCCACGATCAGGATGAGGCGCTTGAGCTTTCAGATAGAGTGGTAGTGATGAGCAATGGTCATATAGAGCAGATAAATACACCTGCTGAGCTATACTCGCACCCCAATAGTCGCTTTGTGTTTGATTTTCTTGGTAACGTCAATGTCTTTGAAGCCAGTTGGCAACAAAAACGTTGGGAAAATGGTCAAGCATTTTTAACACCTCCAGAACAGCAAACACTGCAGCAAGATGGTGTTCTCTATGTACGCAGTCACGAATTAGCGCTGTCAAATAAGCCCAATAGTCAGGCCAATTTGCCGTTCAATATTGTCGCCATGACCCCCATTGGCGCCGAAGTAAGACTGGAATTAGCCCCACACGGCTGGCATAGCGAAGAACTGTGGGAAGCCAAATTCACCCACCATAATCTGCAGGAACTCGGGTTGCAAAAAGGCAGTGTAGTTTACGCTACCCCAAGAACAGCTTACTTCTTTGGTGCGCAGGGTGAGAGTTCACCGACGCGTCTTAACTGGCCATTCCTGACTCCGGGCAGTCTCGCCTTTGATATCTAATGTCATCATAATAGGAATAAGCAGCATTAGCGGTACCACAGGGAGTGGATACCGCTAAGATTCAAACCATTTAGAGAGATATTGTCACGCCAAACACTGAAGCACTCATTAGGCATTGCCGCGACAACTTTTGGTGATAGCGACAGCTTTGATTTTTGATGCAAGCGGTAACGAGAAAGCCCAAGATACTGCCAAAAACGTCAGCTAGATCTTGGTGCTGTCCCCTCCGAAGAAGTGATTAATTATAGATGGCATATACAGCCCATCCATGTTGAATCAATAGAGCTGATAAGCAGATTTACATCTAACAATCAATATATTCGATATTTATAACAAATAATTATTGCAGAAGTACTCATAAAATCAGCGGGTAAACGAATTAACTAACCGAGGTTAATAATTCCAATTTCAGCCTATACATTTCATCAACTGACACCACTTTCACGCTGCTTATTTCAATAGAACCTTCTTTCGCCCATAAAAATGGATAAAAGCTCAGGCATTTATCTGTAGCTATCTGTGAATAGTTTTTTTGAAAGCGATCTTTACCTAAACTCGCATAAAACTCATTGATTCTCTTTGTAGCTGACCATTGAAAAAAATCTGTGAATCCGATTTCTAATCCTTCCCAATGAATTGAGTCTGGCGACCAATAGTATATATTCCCAACATCTGCACCTAAACCGCCGCCGTTGATAGCAAAAAATCCACCAACTACGTCATTCGCCACTAAAAGATAATGTGCACTTCTATTCCAATCAGTAAGGTTTCTAGACAATCTTTCATGTCCAGAGCCGAAAAATCGAATCCATCCATTGTCGATCAAAATCCCACCGGTTTCGTAGGCAATAGCCCCTAATACCGAACGAGTCGATACCTGAAGGGATTCAAGTACTTCAACCCGATCCTTTGACGGCGGTAGTATCTCTACACAATGCTCAGCACCAGCAACCATTTCATTGACTACTTTTATGCCAGAGTCTTCGATATCAATCAGTTCATATATACTTTTCAATCTCTTATCCTTGTATCACTAATATCCAGTAAAACGACTCATCATTCATAACGGTACCTTGGGAATGTCGAAAATAACTAAGCTAATGTAACGTTTAAAAATGCTAGTTAGCACTCATGGTACCAAGCAAAAATCTTACTCATGGGCATTCACGGTTCGGCCTGCTGCCCATTGTCGTAGCGCATTGATTTTATCGCTCATGACCACAGATAAAGGCCGTGTCTTACTAAGTTCTTCAAGTAATAGCACTTGGTCGACACTGCACTCGACACTTCTTGCGGTATACATGGCAGCAATAACGGCTTGCTCGATTTCGGCGCCGGAAAATCCTTGGCTACGCGCCGATAACTGGGCGAGATCTAAGCTCGCCACATCGATTCCACGGCGCTTACAGTGGATTAAGAAGATGGCTTTGCGTATAGCTTCGTCGGGTAAATCGACAAAAAAGATTTCATCCATCCTGCCCTTTCGCATCAACTCTGGCGGCAGAACTTGAATATCATTAGCGGTAGCCACCACAAACACTTCAGATTTACGCTCCGCCATCCAGGTAAGTAAGGTGCCGAGGATCCGCGTCGAGGTGCCCTCATCGCTGCAACTCCCGCTTAAGCCTTTTTCAATTTCATCTATCCAAAGCACACAGGGCGACATCATGTCAGCCAGATCCAGTGCATTACGCAGGTTCTTCTCGGTTTCGCCTATGTATTTGTTATATAAGGCTGCCATATCGAGCCTGAGCAAAGGTCGTTGCCAGACGCCCGCAACGGCCTTAGCCGCGAGGCTCTTACCACTGCCCTGAACGCCCAGCAGTAAAATCCCCTTGGGCGCATCGAGCGCTTTGACGTGCTGAACTGGAGTCGGCTGGCCGCCTTGGTCAATGGCGCTGACAGCCACTATGGGCGAGCGCTGCTTGAGCCATTTTTTAAGATTATGTAGTCCTGCGACCTGTGAAAAATCACTGGTGTCGTATTCAAATTGCAGCACACCATTAAGATCGAGTAGCTGAAACTTGGCTTTATTGATAGCGTCGATATCTGACAAGGTAATAGCACCGTCATTGACTATGGCTTTGCGTACGAGACGACGGGCATCGTCTAAAGTCACGCCCCGCAGATTATCGGCTAATTTGACCACTGCAGCATCATCGACCTGTAGCGGCGTACCTTGGTGACGAATTTTATCAACTTCAAGATAAATCAGATTTTGCAATTGCACTGTACTTGGCAAAGTTAAGTGAAAATAAGCGCAATAACGTTTGATTTCAGGCGGAATTTCAAAGGCATGGCTCACCAGCACTAATGTGTGTTGCAGCGTCTCGTACTCAAGGGCGATTTCTTTAAGCAAACGGACATTCTTAGGTGCATCAATCACAAAGGGATGGAAGTCGCACAGCACATAAATTCCCTGCTGCGAGGTTGATTTAATTTGCCCGAGCAGATCTGTAGGTTCGCTATTAAACTTTTGCGCCGCCAAGGGCTTATCGACCCTTGCTAGGCCTTGGGTGATGCTCCATGTAAACACAGGTTGATAGAGCACACTTGCGACCCGCTTAAGCAGCTCAACCACGCGATATTCTTCATAGGTTTCAATCACTACAATTGGCGTATTGGAGCGCAGCACTGAGGTTAAATCGTGAATATCTTGCATGCTTTCAAATTCCTTTTTATTCACCCAAAAATGTGTCACAAAAAAGTCCAGCGAACTGGACTTGATACAACAGACAAAAGTTAACCGATTAAGGGTTAATGTCCATCAAAAAACAAGTAATTCAGCCAACCTTGCATCCTCAGCAATACTTTACGCATCACAGCGACATGATGGAAATGTTCAGTATAAATTGCAACCTGCCCAGAAACACCCGCAGGAAATTGCGTACGGATAGCATCATCTTCGATATCAATCAGCACAATAACGCGACCATTTTGAAATAAACGAGCCGATGACTGCAGCGCGCCGCCCATTTGAACTTCACCTTCAGCCATAGCGGGTAATATTTTCGCCACTTTTCCCTTAAAGATTTGTCCTGGAGCGGCATCCAATATCACTTCAGCTTCATCACCTTCCTGCAAACGCATTAACGAGTTTTGCCAGAATGCCCCCGCAAAGTAGCGTTGCTCGTCGGGAATAAAGCTCATTACGGGACGTAATGGTAAAGGCACTGCCATCGCTCCCGCACGAAGTGCCATTTGCGTCACCACACCATCTGCAGGTGCCCGCACGACTGTCTGTTCTAAATCGTAGAGTGCACTGGCTAAATCAGCTTGCAAGCCAGCCACTTTGGTATTAACACCATCAATATTAGATTCATAGGCCAGCCTGACACGCAGTTCTTCAGCATTCGCGACGGTCAGTTGTGCCTCTGAGGCTAAGTACAATTGACGCCTATTATCGAGTTCCAGTTCAGTAAAAGGCGAATTCGCGCCCCCTTTCTTGCGGCCTAACTCATAACGCTCGAAGGCAGATTTATTACGGTCTTTATCGGCCCTAGCGCGCTCTACATTAGCCTTAGCCGACTCCCACGCCGCGGCGAGTTGTGGCACTTGGAGCTCTGCTTCCATCAAAGCAGCGCGTTTACGTTTAACAACGGCTTCGAAGGGAATAGGATCGAGACGAAATAACACATCCCCTTGTTTAACAGGCATATTAGGCTGCACTTCCACCGAAGTCACTAAGCCTTTTACTGCGGGTGTGATAGGGATAGTGACAAAATATTCACGGGCAAAACGAGAATAAGGATGGTTGTAATTCATCACCAGCAATAAGGTACCAATAATGAATACCCCACCCAGCACTGCGGTGGGAACAGTCCATTTATTCATCGGAATTTTAAAGACTTTAAAGATAGCAATACACACGGCCGCATAGGTGAGTATGAGTAATAAATCCATGTTATACCTCAACTTTTTCTTTTTTTATCGCATCCACAGCAGGCGCTATATTCATGTGAGTTATTTGCTCTAACTGTTCAAGCCGAGTCTGAAGCCCTCTGACCGTCTCGCGCAATGAATTCACATCCTCCTCTAAAACTAATTCTCGCTTCATTACAGTATTGAACCCCCAACCGCGATCTTCACGGTATAAAGTCGCCCAGATCCATAAAAATGGCCAAATTGCATGTAGGGTGAATAGACTCACCCACCCGGCGATATGCAATGCATCTTGCTGGGGATGATTACGCTTTTTGGCTATTTCATAGGGGATATCATGAATGGCAATGACACCATAAAACATGATAATGATGACAAAAAACAAAATACCTAACGCAAAGTAATCTAAGAACATCTGCATCTCCTTGTATTAATAATATGTATTCCATCCCAAAGATTAGTGGATGGTCCCCAAACATGCTACCAACATGACATTAACATTTGAGTTTACTCTCAACCTCAGCCCCAATATTAACCAAAGATATGCTGTTTCGTTTTTGCCCCCAGTGATCCGGGACACACTTGTCAATTTACTCCATGACCCTAAAGCCTGTTCAGGCTAAACTAACCGCATCATTGCGACATAGAACGCAAGCATAAAACTCATCATCCCTACAATCTCAAAGGTACCCACACATGATAGGCACTCCCTACACTGAGGGCGCACGACGCGCCATGTTGCTCGGCTGCGGTGAACTTGGCAAAGAAGTTGCCATTGAACTACAACGCTTAGGCGTTGAAGTGATTGGCGTTGACCGTTACGCCAACGCCCCCGCCATGCAAGTCGCGCATCGCTCCCATGTGATCAATATGCTCGATGCCAACGCCCTGCGTGCGGTTATCGAGTTAGAAAAACCGCACTTAGTCATCCCAGAGATTGAAGCCATCGCCACCCAAACCTTAGTGGACATGGAAGCAGAAGGGGTGAATATTATCCCCACGGCTAGGGCAACGAAGCTCACTATGGACAGGGAAGGTATTCGTCGTCTCGCCGCTGAAACCTTAGGTTTACCGACTTCTCCGTATTTTTTCTGTGATACCGAAACCGAATTTAATCAAGCCATTAGTGAAATTGGCGTACCTTGTGTGGTGAAGCCAGTCATGAGTTCCTCGGGCAAAGGCCAAAGCGTTATTCGCGATATCGCCCTCAGCCATAAAGCGTGGCAATACGCCCAAGAAGGCGGACGCGCCGGCGGCGGTCGCGTGATAGTCGAAGGCTTTATTCCCTTCGATTATGAAATCACCCTGTTAACCATCAGCGCAGTCAACGGCATTCATTTTTGTGCGCCCATTGGCCACAGGCAAGAAGATGGCGATTATCGCGAGTCATGGCAGCCACAAGCCATGTCCGATGAAGTGTTAGCAAAATCCCAAGCGATTGCGAGCAAAGTCGTCGAAGCCCTTGGCGGTTATGGACTATTTGGCGTAGAACTGTTTGTTAAAGCCAATGAAGTGTATTTCTCTGAAGTCTCGCCAAGACCACATGACACAGGCTTAGTCACACTCATCAGCCAAGATTTATCGGAATTTGCCCTGCATGTTAGAGCGATTCTCGGCCTACCTATTCCCAATATCCATCAGCATGGTCCAAGTGCCTCAGCGGTAATTTTGGCCGAAGGCACCTCAAGCAATATCCGCTACCAAGGGATTGGTGCGGCATTAGAAGCGGTCAACACTCAGCTTAGATTATTCGCCAAACCCGATATTGATGGTCGCCGCCGTTTAGGTGTCGCGCTTGCCCGTGATATCGATATCGACAGCGCAATCTGCAAAGCACTCGATAGCGCCAGTAAAGTGAAAGTCATCTTTTAAGCGGGTTTAGCCGTTTAAAATTGGCTTTAAGCACAAGCGACACATCAAAGGGAAATGCGCTTTAATACCATTTCCCTTTTTCAACACAGAGCCGCACCAATAAAAAGTGACCGTCCCCAATAGGCGGAGTAAACTAGCGCCCTTTCTTGCCAGCCCTCAGCTTGCATTTAGGTAAATCCTAAGTTGTGGCTTAACTCTGATAATTAACCCAGATAAGTAAAACCAACAGTAGACCCCAATATGCATCTTCAGCCTTCTTGCTTTACCTCTTTCACACAAGCCATTGATGCCTATGCCCTGCCGCAGCGTTTTACCTTTCCTTTCTATTACGAGCCACATCCATTGTGCGTGATCGCTGCCAACGAATTACAACGCCACCTTGAGACTCAAAACGATTGGCAACATAACTTTGGCCTCACGGGGGAGTTAACCGGCGCCATTGGCAAGATGTTTGGTGTGCTTTTAGTGCAAGATCTGCAGGGAAAAGTAGGCTATTTGTCGGCATTTTCGGGCAAGTTAGCTGAGCAGAACCATTGGCCACGCTTCGTTCCACCTGTGTTTGATATGCTGGCTAAGGACAATTTTTTCCACGCCGAAAATCTGCAAATCAACCAAATTAACGAGCAGCTACTTGCAGTAGAAAATCACCCCGAGATTCCTCGGCTATCGAGCGAACTCAACGCTGAGCAAGCCCAAGCACAAGCCAAGCTTGCCGCCCACAGGCAAGTGATGATTGACGGCCGTCAATCCCGCAAGACGCAGCGCAATCAACTCGCAGTGCAATGGGCTGCCAATCCAACTGATGAGACTTTACGTGAAAATACTGTAATCGAAGCCAAACTCAGCCAAGAAAGCATTAACGAAAAGAATCAGTTAAGAGATATTAAACGCTATTGGGATGAACGTATCCATGCCATCAGCCAAGCGTTAACTCTGCTCACTGATAAGCGTGACGCGTTAAGACTACAGCGTAAACAGCTCTCGGCGGCGCTGCAGCAAAAGCTGTTTGAGCAGTATCGTTTTTTGAATATTCGCGGCGCAGAAAAAAGCCTTAACGGCATATTTAACGGGACGGTTGAGTTAACGCCGCCCGCAGGCTCGGGAGAATGTGCCGCCCCGAAGTTGCTACATTACGCCTTCAAACATGGTCTTAAACCATTAGCGATTGCCGAATTTTGGTGGGGGGCGCCGCCAAAATCAGAAATTCGCCAACATAAGCAGTTTTATCCTGCCTGTCTGCGTAAATGCCAACCTATCTTGGGGCATATGCTCGAAGGGCTTGTTGTCGATGAAAATCCGCTGCTGACGAACCCCGCCGAAGGCAAAACCTTAAGCATCCTCTACCAAGACGAGGCGATGGCGATTGTGAACAAACCCGCCGAATTTTTATCAGTGCCCGGCAAAGAAATTGAAGACTCAGTGTATTCGCGCATGCGGCAAACGTTTCCCAATTCCACTGGGCCACTTATCGTCCACAGGCTCGATATGTCGACCTCGGGATTAATGGTGTTCGCATTGACAAAAGACGCCCATAAACAGCTGCAAAAACAGTTTATCCAGCGCACAGTGACTAAACGTTATGTGGCACTTTTAGCAGGGATCCCTACAGCAATGGCTGATAAACAGGCAGCGGGACAAATCTCTTTACCCCTGCGTGGCGATTTAGACGATAGACCGAGGCAACTCGTTTGCCATGAATTTGGCAAAGCGGCCCAAACCTATTGGGAATTGAGCCATATCGATGAAATGGCACGTACAGCCCGCGTATATCTATCCCCAAAAACGGGCCGAACCCATCAACTCAGAGTTCACTGCGCCCACTCAGAAGGGCTAAATACGCCCATTGTAGGTGACGATCTGTACGGCACTCGCGCCAATCGCCTGCATCTGCATGCAGATTTATTGATGCTTCAACATCCCGTCACCCGTGAACAGATGCGCTTTCAAGTCGATCCTGATTTTTGAGATCTGAGTTCTGATATTGATTAGCAAGGCACCAAAGAAAGAACCAAACTTAAGGCGTGATATCAGAAGTTTGACCGCGATGTATAAGTGGCATTTTTCGGGCATAGTAATGCCTCACTCAAAACGGAATCGATAGCAGTAGTATGGGCATAGGCAATCTGGTTAAAAACATAAGCCGAAATCAATGGTTCTTATTTGCTTTGTTGAGCGCCGCCGTATTTATGAGCGCCTGCCAGCCGGCATCAAACCCCAATGAAATCACGGCTAGCCCAAATACCAGTGTCGCAGTAAAAACCGCTACAGAAGCAACAACACTTCGAGCGCCACTTTCGCAGGAAGTCTATATCTGGCAGCGCCAATGGCGCCCCTCCAATCAAACGGCATTAGTGCAAAGCCAAAGTGCATTCCAAGGATTACGTATTTTAGCCCTGCAGGCACACCCCAAACCCAATGGTGCCGATATTTGGTTTGAGGTCGCCGTTAACCACACTTGGCTACAGACCGATCCTAGACCCAAAATCGCTGTGGTTCGCTTAGATGGCCAACTTACTCGACTCAATGATGCTGAGATCATCAGTAAAATCAGCCAAGTACTTAACAGCTGGCAGGCTAAAGGCACTAAAATCGCTGGGGTGGAAATCGACCACGACAGTGCCAACAGTAAACTGCCAGCCTATCGGGATTTTCTTAAAAAGCTTAAAGCGCAGTTACCCACAGAACTCAAACTCAGCATTACTGCACTGCCCGCTTGGCTCAGTAGCGCCGATTTTCCCGTGTTACTCACCAGTATTGATGAACTCGTGCTACAAATTCACAGCGTAAGCGATCCACGCCTCGGACTATTCGATGCGACTCAAGGTTGGCAGTGGGTGCAGCAACTCTCAAATATCAGCACTGTGCCTTACCTTATTGCGCTCCCCGCCTATGGTTCGGCGGTCATCAGTACTGCTTCAGGTTATAAAGTTGAAAGTGAAACACCGCTGCGCGATCAACTCCAATCAGCCAATGTAGTACAGGAACTGATGGCCGATCCTCTAGTATTGCAAGCCTTTGTGCAAAAACTACACACTCAAAAAGATGCCAAACTGAGAGGCATTATCTGGTTTCGGCTGCCGCTGGAAGGGGATAAAAGAGTTTGGCCACTCAACACCTTAATCGCCGTTGCACAGCAAGGTGAACTTGCCGCCAAGATTGAATTAGTGATCTCAAGCGATAACAAGGCCACAACCCAAACGACATTAGCCGCTGAAAATAAGCCAAAAAATCTGGAAATCCACAGGCCACAGCTATTCCAACTGAGCTTAATGAATCACGGTAATATTGCAGGTGAAATTCCTCCTCTTTTGTCGCTAGCGGGACAAGCTTGCAGCGGGTATGATGCGCAAAATGGCTATAGCGTAATACAAAAAGATGGGCTGTTAACGTGGCAATGGCGAGCTGAGAATACAGCAGCGTTGACACCAACCAAAACAGTTTCACGCACTGCAATCATGCCTATGCCGCAATCAAACAGAGACATTCAAACACACATGCTCAACCCTGGCGGCCAAAAAGTGATAGGCTGGGCACGTTGTGAGTCATTATATTTACAGGGAATTTATGCGCCATAAGCCAAAACTATCATTTACCATGGCAACACCCAATCGGGCTTTTATGCTTAAAAAGACCACGCTCATTTGTTTAAGCTTATTTTCCCCTATGCTATTGGCCTGCGGCCCCGATTTTCCTTTGCAACTCACTCAGGATAGGCAGAGCAATCTCAGTTATTTACCGCAAACCTCCTTTAGCCAACAGCTCACAGCCCTCGCAAAACCTTTGCCTTGGCAGTATCAAGATGCACCCGCTGCACAGGAATATCTGTGGGATGAAGTGCATAGCCGTTATCTTTCACAAACTCGCGCCTTTGAAAACAGCGAGTTAAGTGACGCCCATTTAGCTTTAGTGAACACTTTGCGGGATGCAACGGGCCCCATTGAAGCCGAGCAAATGGCCGCTAAGTTAGACAAAGATCTACCACAAGCGCTAACTTGGTACACCTTAGGTGCCGTAGCGTTTGAAGCAAAAGATTATGAGAGGGCGAGTAACTATTTGAACAAAATCATTAAATTACCACAAAGTGAACGCGCATCTCGTAGCCTGTGGGCACTCTATTCGCTGTCGCGTATTGAGCTTATCTTAAGCAAGACTTCGGCTGATCCTGAGCATTTTAATCGTGCCAATGCTTACCTGACACAATTACAAACCGAAGTCGCACAAGGCGCCGCCGATCCCCTGCGTTTGAGTTTAGCGAGCTTAGGTGAGCAAGCCTATATCCTGCTACACCAAGGCCAGCCGCTCCCGCAATTGACCAATCAAGGTACAGGAGAAACTGAGTCAGAGCTGCAAATGACTCTCACCCCTGATGCACTGAATAAAGCTATTGAGATCTATGCCACGCAATCGGTACAGGGCGATAGCGGCGGTTATGATTCCTTATTGATGTTAAGCCGCACTTTGATGGGTAAAGAGATTGCTGAACTTAAGCCGCTACTGCAACAGGCGAGCGTGCAGCAGTTATTGATTGCCTATTGGCAAAGCAGCACTAATGAATTTGCCTATAATGGCCAGCTTTCAGAAATGGGATTAAAGGTTGCTGAGCTCCTTAAAGTATTTCCAACCGATGGCTTACAGCTCAACCATGGCGATAAATTAGCGGCGATTTATTACCAGTTAGGGGATTATGCCAGTGCTGAGCGCCTATTAACGCTAGCGAAACCGAGCGGCCTCACTTGGTGGCTCAACGCAAAATTAATGCTACAAAAGGGCGATCAAGCAGAAGCGGCCAAGGCCTATGCTCAGGCCGTGCGTCACTTCCCTGAGCAGCTCAATAAGATATCGGCCACAGTTGACGCTAAAGAAACTCAGCAACAAGCCATTAATGCCGATGAAGATACAGCCACTTACTGTCGTATTCGTGCCGAGCAAGGAGTGTTGTCACTAGAGCGTGGCGAATATGTCGATGCGCTCAATCACTTACTCGCCAGCGGTGATGAGTACTGGCAAGACATCGCCTATGTGGCGGAGCGCGTGCTCACCACGGCTGAACTTAAGTTATTTATCGACGAACATGTGCCATTTATCGCCTTCGAATACCCTAAAGACAGCGACTGGTACGATAATATTGAGCCAATTAACAACCGCTTGCGCTACTTGCTAGGTCGCAGGCTATTACGCGAAGGCGCGATAGCTGAAGCGCCGGTTTACTTCCCTAATCCTAAACTGAATGCCAGCGCCCTTGCCTATGGCACAGAGTTGAATGCAGCGAAAAAAACAAAAGGCATTGATAGCGCGAAAGCCTATTGGGCTGTTGCCGAACTTGCCCGCCACCAAGGCATGGAACTCTTAGGGTTTGAATTAGCCCCGGATTACACTATTTACCAAGGTGTCTTCGATCTAAGCGATTGGAATGAACCGAGCAAACTGGCAGAGAAAGAACAGCTGCGGATCAGTGCCAGCCAAGCAATCCCCGATAAACGCTTCCATTATCGCTACACGGCAGCAGAACTAGCCAACAAGGCATCGGATCATGTACCCCACAACAGCCAAGCCTATGCAGCGCTACTCTGCCAAGCCACAGGTTGGGTATTGTATCGAGATCAAGAACTTGCCCTACGTTACTATAAAAAATACGTCGCCAACGGCCCCTTTGTGCCTTGGGCCGAGAACTTTGGTTTGCAGTGTGAAGCGCCCGATTTTGACGGTGCAGTAAAACGAGCGCAGGCGAATGAAATGGCAGAATGGAACGCTCTGTACCACAAGCTGAAAAAGCCCGTCGTATTTGGCATATTAGTCATCACAGGCTTATTGGGTGTGTGGTGGATGCGTAGAAGAAAGACTCAATAATAAATAACCATTTACGTCTTTCTCTCTCAACGTCGATATGATGAAAGAGAGAAAGACGCATACCGCTTTACTTGTTCACACAGTTAATCACTTCCCCCTTCAAATAACTGTTCAAATTCGCCACTGCGATATTGAGTAGACTTTGCCTTGCTTCCTTCGTCGCCCACGCATTATGCGGGCTGATGCTGATATTAGGCGCATGCAGTAAAGGATTATCTGCAGTGGGCGGCTCGGTCGATAACACATCCACGCCGGCAAATAACTTGCCTTGAGCCAGCGCAGCAGCAAGCGCGGCTTCATCAATTAATCCACCGCGCGCTGTATTAATCAGCAGCGCATTAAGCTTCATCAAGGCGAGGGTTTGTTGATTGATAAATTGCTCAGTTTCTGGTGTTAGCGGGCAATGGAGCGAAATAATATCTGATTCGCTAAGCACAGTATCACGTTGCGCCCACGTCACGCCTTGGGGTAAATCCTTGATGATTGAACGAGTATTGACAAGAACTTTCATCCCGAATGCGAGGGCAAGCGTTCCCACCTGCTGACCGATATCGCCATAACCTATTAAGCCTAAAGTCTTGCCTTTTAAAGATTGCAACGGCATTAAAGTAAAACAAAAATCTTGGCAGTTCAGCCACTGGCCATCGACCACAGCTTGATGATGGGCGGCCACGGCTTGGGTGTGATGCAGAATATGGGCAAACACCATTTGCGCAACGGCATCAGGCGCATAAGCGGGCACATTAGTGACCACTATACCTTGCGCTTTAGCTGCCGCGATATCGACAACGTTCGTGCCCGTGGCCAATACGCCTATGTATTTGAGACTAGGAAGTTGTGCTAGCGTCTTTGCATTCAACGGCGTTTTATTGGTGAGAATGACTTCAGCACCTTGGGCTCGCGCGACAATATCAGCGCCACTCGTGCGGGAAAAACACGCAAACTCGCCTAATTCATTTAAGGATTGCCAGCAGAGATCGCCAGGATTTAAGGTTTCACCATCAAGTACGACTATTTTCATGCCACTAAATCTCCTTTTAAGACGATGCGTTAGATCTAAAAACTGACTTTGAGCCCAAGGTTAGCCTGAGCCTGCCACATCACATCCGACGTAATATGCCATAGGCATTCATCTTCATTGCAAAACAGCGAAGTGTCACTGTTGATAAAAGTCGCATAACCCCGAATATCCGCAAACAGGCCAAAGTGTGGCGTCACTTGATACTCTACCCCGCCACCAATTCCCATGGAGAAACGCGTTTCACTCGACCAACCGCTAGGCAGCATACGGGTGATCCCCGCGCTGGCGGTGACATAGGGCTGGATATCGCCACGGGGGAAATATAAAGTGCCACCCAAGTGGATATAATCTAAATCTAACGAGGTAAGAAAGTCTGGCGTAAACAAGCCGCCACTTTTCAGTTCAGAGGCTTGATGACTATATAAAAGATAAATATTACCGGGATCATTGGTGCCAATACCCACCATCAAACCGTAATGGCTCGACTCCTCGACCTTCACATCGGCCTTATCACCAGTTTGATCTGTGTTGACCTCATATTGATTCACATCAAATTGACCGCCCCCCAGACTATAACCGCCAAAAGGAGCGATAAACACCTCGGCCTGCGCGGACATAGCCACAGGTAACAAACTCGCCAACAGCAACAAACGGTAAGTGTTTTTCATAATGAATTCCTTATCTTTTACAAAAACCAATTTTATCAAGGCTAACGCATACCGCGCTCAGACTTGACTCTGTCATAGGCTGCTTGAATATCCTGAGCCTTACGATTAGCGAGCTCCATCATTTCCGGTGGCAACCCTTTCGCCACTAACTTATCGGGATGATGTTCATTCATCAATTTACGGTAAGCCCGTTTAACTTCTTGGTCGCTAGCTTCGTTCGTAATGCCAAGTAAACTGTAGGCATCAGTAATCGATGTTTTATTGCCACTCGATATTTGATGGAAACGAAACTCCGCCTGCCAGCGTTTAAGTAATTCATCTAACTGCGCTCGGCCATAGCCTAACTCTTGAGCAATCGTCATCAAGATAGCGTGCTCAGCGGGATCCAATTCACCGTCGGACAATGCCGTTTGGATCTGGATTTCGATGAACATCTGCACTAACTCTTTGCGTCCCATCGTAATAACACGGAAAGCTTGTAAGCTGCTGCGTAGATCAAAATCCGCCGATTTACCCTCACGAAATGCCTGTTGCGCCTCTTTACGGGCTTCCCCCGTTAAACGCATTTGATCCATTAATAAGGTCGCAATGCGAATATCGGTTTCGGTAACATGTCCTGATGCTTTCGCCACATGCCCCATTACTGCAAATGTGGTATTAAAGAAAATGGCTTGGCGATTCTTAGCCTGCCCTAGAATCTGTCGAAAACCCACGCCCGATGCTGCACGCTTATCGTAAAGATGACCGAGCCACAAACCTAGCAGTGCACCAAAAATACGGCCGAACATAAAGCCAATGACAAATCCAAAAAACTTACCCCAAAGCCGCATCTTATTTCCTGATTTCTATTATGTATTTGATGCACTAGCTTAATCCTATGGATATGCCAGCACCGAAATTTACTTGTTACTTTGTAACCTTAGTTCAAGCGCTTGCAATCGTGCAATGGTACCGACATCACACCAAAATCCATTAAACAAGGCACCACTAACTCTGCCTTGAGCCATTTGCGATCGGAGCAACGGACCCAGTGCAAAGGCGCCCTGCGGCGTGTCATGAAATAGCGCAGGGTGATAAATGCCTATGCCCGAAAACGTGTACTTAACATCGCCACGCTCCTGCACTTGATGACCATTCAAAGCAAAATCGCCATTTGGATGCTGCTCAGGATTAGGCACTAACCATAAGTGAGCGAGCCTATCCGCAGCCAGTTGCGTGATTGGCGGTAAAGCATCAATAAACACATCACCATTAATCACTAAAAAAGGTTCGTCGCTTCCGTCCTCACACAATAAAGACAAAGCGCGTTTAATACCGCCGCCGGTTTCTAACGCACTCTCTTCAGCGCTATACCGAATGCGCACCCCAAAAGCGCTACCATCGCCCAGTGCTTCAACTAACTTATGCCCTAGCCAAGCATGGTTTATGACGATATCGACTATGCCTATCGCGGCAAGTTTTTCAATATGATAAACAATCAGCGGCTTACCTAACACTGGCACCATAGGTTTAGGCAAACTGTCCGTTAACGGCCGTAACCTTTCCCCTCGTCCAGCGGCCAAGATCATGGCTTTCATTACTTAACCTCAGATGAAGACTGACTCACACTAAACGCAGGTAACACACGACGAGTTAACCAGTGTGCAAATGGCACGAGTTCGGGATACTGCAGCGAGATGTCGACAATATACGTTAATGTCAGTGGAATATCCGCCATATACGCAGGTTTACTATCGCGATAGTTTAACCGTGCAAAAATCCCTACCGCCTTAATGTGACGCTGTAAGCCCATGAGATCAAACCAAGTTTGATATTGATCAAAAGGAGTCTGTGCGGGAATAAAACCAAGCGCTAATGCTTGCTGATAATGATACCGCATCAAGTCTGCGACTAACGGCTGTGGCCAACGAATATAACAATCGCGTAGTAGTGATACCGCATCGTAAGTCACAGGACCAACGACAGCATCCTGAAAATCAATCACGCACAGCTTGTCCGCTTGCAGCATAAGATTACGGCTATGGAAATCCCTATGCATTCCCACACTAGGTTGAGATAGCGCATTGCCGACGAGGCGATCAAAAGTATCATTCAGCAATTGCAACTCTGCCGCGTCCAAAGACAAATTAAGATGTGTTCCTAACAGCCACTCAGTAAAAATGTGTAATTCACGGCGCACAAAGGCTTCATCGTAGTTAGGTAATGCCTGTACTAAACCGCTATCAAGATTCTTGCACTCAATTACAGCAGCCACTTGCGGTAATAAATCGAGCGCCTGACGGTAAAACCCTTCCACATTTTGTACCGTCAATACAGATAAGAGTTGGGTATCCCCCAAATCACTCATCAACATAAAACCCAAATCGGCATCGGCGTGGATTTCTTTTGGAACTGTCAGTCCCACGGCTGAATAAGCATTCGACAGGGCAATAAAGGGGGCGATAGGCACTAACTGAGGTGGTGAATCGGCGGCGATAAAGGTAGCATCAGGCATCGAAATCCGAAAGTAACGCCTAAAACTTGCGTCTCCGGAAATCAACACAGGCATCACCTCACAGGAAAAATAAGCATTCAGCCACTGATTAAGGGAAAGAAATCTCGGATCGGATAAAGTCATTTCATGGCTCTTAAAGAAAAATTGCTTTATTATAGCTGGCATAGAATTTGGAAACAGCTAAGAAATTGAGAGATTTATTAAGCGATGTTGCGTTTGTCAATTGCAACTTTCCCCATCCATACTTGTCCAGAATAAGAAATCATAATTACTGACCTAAAGATGCAGATCCGATACCTTCTGGCCCTGAGCCTGTTACCGCAATTAGTCCTGGCAGACGACTCTCTAACCGCTTCGGCATCCCAATGCTTAATTGAACCGCCAGTACCCCGTATCGTATCTCAAACCCAAGGGATGAGTGCGGCTGAACTCAACAAAATTCGTATTGCGTCTGATAACACCAATGCCGAAATGGGTAAGCAGGCGATTTTCCGTGGCGATGTGGTTTTTAGCCAAGGCGATAGGCACATAGCTGCCGATGAGGCGATTTTAGATCAAGCTACTGAACAGTTTGATGCTAATGGTAATTTAGTCTTTCAAGACAGCAACTTCACCGTTACAGCCGAATCCTTACAAGCTCAAATGCGGACAAACCGTGCCACCCTTAAAGGTGCACAATATTGGATCCATGGCCAACAAGTTCACGGTGACGCCGAAAAACTGCAAATTACTATCAATAATAATTTAATTTTAACGAATACCAACTTCACTACTTGCCCTCCTGACAATGTATCTTGGTTACTTGAGGCCGAAAAGATCAAGATCAACAGTGAAGAAGAATGGGGCGAAATTTGGAATGCCAAACTAAGAATTGGCGGTGTACCTGTATTCTATATTCCCTACATGACAGTTCCCGTTTCAGAAAAACGTAAATCTGGCTTTCTCTACCCTAGTTTTAGCACTAGCACTACTGATGGTGTCGAAATTTCCGCACCCTATTATTGGAATATTGCCCCAGAGTACGATTTAACATTTACACCTAGCTATATGTCAAACCGTGGTTTATTCACTAAAACAGAGTTTGGTTATCTGGCGGGTGAGGCCCAAAATGGCCGAGTCAATTTAGAATATCTAGGCAATGACCAATTGATCGATGGTAGCCCGAATCGCTACTTATATAACTGGCAGCATCAAGGGGCGATCGACAAAAATTGGCGTGTATTAGCGAATTTTACCGATGTATCAGATAACAATTATTTCAATGACTTAAAGTCAGATGTTAACCGTGCAACCGATAACCAGTTATCACGCATAGGTGAAATCAGCTACTTCGAAAGTAACTGGGATCTAAGCACCCGAGTACAAGATATTAAAGTACTGGGTGAGGATGAAAAACCATATCAAGTCATGCCTCAGGTTAACTTTAACTATCGCGCAGCTGATTTTTGGAACAATTTAGATTTTGGTTTCAATTCAGAGCTAACGAATTTTGCCCATCAGGACAACAATGTTAATACGGCGACTCGTTTGTACATGTCACCAAGCGTAACTCTGCCAATACATGGGCCTTCAGGCTCGCTCACCAGTCAAGTTAAGTTGATGCAGACCAATTATTGGCAGCATAACGAAGATCCAGACATAGTTGTTGACGACACAGTGAATCGCACCATCCCGCAGGTACGGATTAATGGTCAAATCAACTTCGAACGTTTTACTGAGCTTTTCGATCAAAACTACCGCCAAACGCTCGAGCCACAATTTCAATATCTTTATGTCGGCTACGAAGATCAACGCAACATAGGCATTTATGATACGGCTCAATTACAGGACGACTACTTTGGTCTATTCCGTGATCGTCGCTTCTCGGGTCTGGATCGGATTTCCGATGCAAATCAAGTCACTCTAGGTGTTACTACACGCCTGTTTGATAGTCACAACCAAGAAGCCACTAAATTCAGCCTAGGACAAATTTTTTACCTGCAAGACAGCAAAGTCGGTTACGAAGACAGTATTTTTGAGTCTAATCAATCAACTTCAGTACTTGCTGCAGAGTTAGATACCCGCTTGTCCCATGATTGGTATATGGGGGCTGCGATTCAGTACGATACCAACACCAGTGACAATAAAAAATCTGAAGTCACCTTAGATTTCAGACCTGAAGCGAATAAATTGCTGCAATTTAGCTATCGCTATGTCCCAGATTTATTGAACTCAAATACCAATGATACAGTGAACATCTCCCAAGCGGGCGTTCGTGGCGCTTGGCCAATCAGTGACGACCTCTACTTTGTTGGTAATTGGTATTATGACCTTAACGAAAGCCGCAGTATTGAAACTTACACAGGTATCCAGTACGAATCATGCTGTTACGCAGTAAGACTTAGTTATCATTACCGCATTAAAACCAACTATGACGACAACATAGGTTCTGCCACAATTGATCCTCGTGAGCAGTTTGATAGTGGTATCTACCTGAACTTAATCATTAAGGGACTCGGTGGTTCTGGCCCATTAGGCGTATCCGATATGCTCAATGACGGCCTGTTTAACTACAGAAAACCGCTTTATCTGAGGAATTAGCAAAGAATTGTGATAGATTGCTGAACCTCAACAAGGACTCAGAGTCCAAACAGATTAATGAGTGCTTTACCGTTCACCTTTTGCTAAAGCGAATAAAAGCGGATCTTAAGGTCTAACCTTGCACTCAAATGCGTCGCCAAAAAATTACATTAGGGCAACTCACTGTAATTTCGATATAAATGGTAAAGTTATTTCAATTAAGCCGTCGAACCTGACCTTAGAACGTGCCAAGGATTTTGTGGATGAAACCCAGTAAACATCTGATTTTTGCTTTATTTGCACTCGCGATCAGCCAACCTACATTGGCCGCACCCCAGCCGCTCGACCGCGTTGCAGTCCAAATTAACGACGGCATAGTGCTCGAAAGTGAAATCACTAACATGATTGACACTGTTAAAGCGAATGCCAAAGCAGCAAACCAATCGTTACCTTCTGACAGTGCCCTGCGCACTCAGGTGATTGAGCGTTTAATCTTAACTCGCCTACAATTGCAAATGGCTAGTCGTATAGGGCTGAATATTGGTGACTTACAACTAGACCAAGCGATTGAAAACATCGCACGCGAACAAAAAATGTCTGTCGCGCAGATGCAACAAAAAATTGAAAGCGAAGGTTTAAGTTTCAGCCAATACCGAGAACAATTGCGCGAAGAAATCACTCTAGGTGAAATTCAACGTATTCAAGTACAACGCCGCATTCAAGTATCACCACAGGAAATTACTAGCCTAGTCAAACTCATCCAAGAACAAGGGATGAAAGATGTGGAATACCAAATTGGCCATATCCTGATTGACGTGCCTAATAACCCCACCAGTGAACAACTCGAAGCATCAAGCAAACGCGCCAATATCGTATTAGAACGTTTGAAGAGTGGTGAGGATTTCCGTCGTACCGCTATCGCTTCTTCTTCAGGTCCTAAGGCACTCGAAGGCGGTATTTGGGATTATATGAACATCAACGAAATGCCAACTCTGTTCGCCGAAGTGATTAACGGTGCGAAAATGGGTGACATTATCGGCCCGATTAAGAGTGGTGCAGGTTTCCATATTATTAAGATCATGGATGCTCGCGGCCTACAAACCAAAGAAATCGAAGAAGTTAGAGCGCGCCACATTTTGCTCAAGCCATCGCCGATCCTGTCAGAAGACCGCGCTAAAGCCATGCTTGAGCAATTCCTGAAGCAAATCCGCTCAGGTGAAGCTAAGTTTGAAGACCTAGCGCGTCAGTACTCAGAGGATCCCGGTTCGGCCACAAAAGGTGGTGAATTAGGTTGGGCAGAACCAAGCATTTATGTACCTGAGTTTGCTCAAACGCTCAACAGTTTGAAAAACGACCAAATTAGTGAGCCATTCCGTACGACTCACGGTTGGCATATCACTCAGTTAGAAGAACGCAGAAAAACCGACGCCACGGATCAGTTCAATAGCAACCGTGCGCACCAGTTGATCTTCCGTCGCAAATTTAACGAAGAACTGCAAAACTGGCTAGACGAAATGCGTTCAGACGCATACATTGAAATCTTCCAGCCAGAGACCAATCGAGGTTAATTCTAATTGAGCACTAAACGTATTGCCGTTACCCCAGGCGAACCCGCAGGTATTGGCCCCGATTTAGTCGTACAACTCGCTCAGCAGGCTTGGCCTGCTGAGTTAGTCGTTTGTGCGGATCCAGAATTACTTGCGAGCCGCGCGAAACGACTCGGTTTGCAAGTGACTTTCCGCCCTTACCAGCCAAATCAAGCTCCTAAGCCACAAGAAGCGGGCACATTAACCATAGCGCCCTTTAAGTTGGTGAGCGAATCGATTTGCGGTCAGCTCGATGAGCAAAACAGCACTTATGTAGTTGAAACCTTGCGTTATGCGGGCGAGAAAAACATGAGCGGCGAGTTTGATGCTGTCGTGACAGGCCCAGTGCATAAAGGCATTATCAATCAAGCAGGTATTTCCTTTAGTGGCCATACTGAGTTTTTTGCCCATCAAGCAAATTGCCCCGATGTAGTGATGATGCTGGCAACACCAGGTTTGCAAGTGGCACTCGTGACCACCCATATTCCTCTGGCCTATGTTGCAAAAGCCATAACGCGCCAACGCTTACAGCATATTATCAAGATTCTACATGCCGATCTCATCAGCAAATTTGGCATAGTTTCACCGAAAATTTATGTCTGTGGTCTCAATCCACACGCAGGTGAAGACGGCCATTTAGGGCGTGAAGAAATCGACGTGATTATTCCTGCACTCAACGAGTTGAGAGAAGAGTTCCAGATGAATATTGTCGGCCCATTACCGGCCGATACCCTGTTCCAACCTAAATATTTACAGGACGCCGATGTCGTCTTGGCCATGTACCATGACCAAGGACTTCCCGTTCTCAAGTCACAAGGATTTGGCAAATCGGTAAACATCACCTTAGGTTTACCTTATATTCGTACCTCGGTTGACCACGGTACGGCGCTCGATCTCGCGGGTACAGGCAAGGCCGATATTGGCAGTTTTGTCTGTGCTCTGAATAAAGCCATTGAGTTATCCTCAAAGAACTAAACGATTACATTATTAATGAGCAACAAAGTACATTTAGGCCACACGGCCAGAAAGCGTTTCGGACAAAACTTCCTTACCGACGGCAATGTGATTGACCGCATTGTGGGTGCAATTGCACCCGATAATCACCATGTGATGGTCGAGATCGGCCCTGGCCTTGGTGCCTTAACTGAACCTGTAGCCGATGCTGTGGATAATCTGACTGTCGTCGAACTCGACCGCGATCTGGTTGAACGCTTACATCAACACCCAGTCCTTAAAAATAAACTGACCATCCACCAAGGTGATGCACTGCAGTTTGATTTTGGTCAACTGAGTGTGCCAGGCAAAAAGATGAAAGTGTTTGGTAACTTACCTTACAACATTTCAACGCCGCTGATGTTCCACCTGTTCGAATTTGCCGAACAGATTGAAACCATGCACTTTATGCTACAAAAAGAAGTGGTACTGCGTTTATCGGCAAGCCCAGGCTGTAAAGCCTATGGCCGTTTAACGGTCATGGCACAATACTTCTGCCAAGTGGTTCCGGTTCTCGAAGTGCCGCCCCACAGCTTTACCCCTGCGCCTAAAGTGGACTCAGCAGTCGTACGCTTATTGCCATACGCCGTAAAGCCGTTCCCTTGTAAAGATGTGACCGTACTGCGCCACCTTTGTACTACCGCATTCAACATGCGTCGTAAGACTCTGCGTAATAACTTAAAGCACATGTTATCTGACGATGAGTTCGAGCAGTTAGGGATTGACTCAAGTCAACGCCCAGAACAGATTAGCGTGCAGCAGTATGTTGCTATGGCTAACATGGTTTGCGATAAGAAAGCATAAATATGTCAGGGCACTTAGGTGCCCTTAGACCAGAGCCTAGGAACAAGAATGAGCGCATTGGACACCTCCATTCGGGTCGAAGTCAAAACTGAGTATATAGAGCAGCAGTCCTCGCCCGAGGATGAAAAGTACCTCTTCAGTTACACCATCACTATCATCAATTTAGGTGAGCAAGCGGCTAAACTTGAAACTCGTCACTGGATAATCACTGATGCCAATGGCAACACCAGTGAAGTCCAAGGTGCCGGTGTTGTCGGTGAAACGCCAACCATAGCGCCGAATACTGCCTATCAATACACCAGTGGTACTGTGCTCGATACGCCACTTGGCATAATGCACGGCACTTATGGTATGGTCAGCGAATCGGGTGAGCGTTTCCAGGCGACAATCCGTCCCTTCCGTTTAGCGACCCCAGGCTTACTACATTAATATCGTTAGAAAAGGGGTACTGTGGCGCATTATTTTGTTGGTGATATTCAAGGCTGTTTCGCTGAGTTACAAAAATTACTAGCTAAGGTCGATTTTAATCCTTCCCGCGATGAACTCTGGGCTGTAGGTGATCTTGTTGCACGTGGACCTGACTCCTTAGCTACGCTAAGGTTTTTTCGCTCCTTAGGTGATTCCGCTAAAACGGTTTTAGGTAACCACGATCTCCATCTAATGGCATTACACGGTAAGCTCAAGCGCGCTAAGCCCAGCGATAATCTCACTGAAATTCTAGAATCCCCCGATATCTCAGCCTCAATTGACTGGCTGAGACAACAACCTCTTATGCGTGAATTACCTGAACACCAACTCATTATGAGTCATGCGGGTGTACCACCCCAGTGGTCGCTGGAGGTATTAAGAGAAGAATCCGCACTCGTCAGTCGCGCGCTCAAGCACGATGATTATCTTGAGACATTAATAAGCCAAATGTATTCAGATACCGCCGAGCAATGGGATCCAAGTGCAATAGGCATAGAGCGCTTACGTTATTGCATCAATGCATTAACACGCATGCGCTATCTTTATGTCGATGGCCGACTTGATTTTGATTGCAAACAACCTCCTGAAAACTGTACTAATCCACAACTCAAACCTTGGTTTGAGTTTGCTTCGCCACTGCGTCAGAGTCATACCTTAGTATTTGGCCATTGGGCTGCGTTGATGGGCAAAGTCAACGATACTAAATTAAAGGCTTTAGATACAGGCTGTTGCTGGGGTGAACACTTAACCTTATGGCATCTTGAAAAAGACCAAAAAATTACGCAAAAAAAGTTAAAAAAGAGTTAAACTAAAACAGCTTAAAGTCGATAACAGACTGAACCGCCTAACCCTGAATATCACCCTGTTTTCATTTGGAAAAATATAATAAAAATCGGAGTATCCTATGAAATTTAATGTAGCCACCAGAGTGATTGGCGGATTTGGTATTGTCACACTTTTACTCGTGTTGCTAGGATTTACATCTTATTTAACCAACAATAGCCTAAAAGCCAGCTCTGCTATGATGCAAGAATTAAGCTTGCCCGCGCTGAAATCGACAAACCACCTTAGTGAAGCATTGAGTGAGCAACAAAGACAAATCCTCATTGCCTATAACACCCCTAGATCGGCAAATATCCCGAATATTCGTAAAGTGTTCGAAGACCATGGGACTCAGTTCAAAAACGAAATTGCCACCCTCACTCAGTTAGTCAAGAGCCAGCAGAATCTATCTTCTTTAATTGCCCAATTAAGCGGCAGCTTTGCCACCTTTGAGCGAGATAGTATTGCCATGATCGCCGAACGTGAGGCCTCATTGAGCAAGCAAGAACAGCTCGTTGAACTAAAGAAAAAGCTCGAAAATGCCGCCGATGATGCCTCATCAGAACTGCTCGATATTGTTGATTTAGAAAGCAGTCAAAATCCCGATGAGCAGAGTCTTGCTGCATCAGCCAGCGCTATTGATACTAGTCTCGGAAATATCATCACCACTATTGCAGATTTAGTAACAAATGACGAAGACAGTAAGCACGAACTGATCTCAAAGGAACTTGACTACATTATCAGCGAAACCAAGAACAAACTTGAATATGTGAATCGTCACGGTCAAGGTATCGTCGAAGCGGATACCTTAAGCTCGGTCACTAAAGATATCGAAAAAGTATTAGCGCTCGTCACTGGTCCGCAATCTATGTTGCAGCTAAAATCGAGTCAGCTCTCCCACTCCAAAGAAGCTGTGATAAAACTAGGCATTATCGAAAATGATGTGAAAGTCATCAATTCCAACATGAATGATGTCAGCGATAACATCGAACTTGTTGCCGCGAACATGAGCAATGACACTATAGCCAAGATTGACTCTGCCAGCATACAAACCATGATTGTCGTGTTAATAGCAATCGTTGTCGCTGTGATTGTGAGTTTTGCTGTGGTGAATCCGTTAAAACGCTCACTCAGCCAAGTGAACAATGCCCTGAACGTCTTAGCCTCAGGCAACCTTACCCATAAACTAGATGACTCTGGACACGATGAATTTGCCGAACTAGCAAAAAACTGTAATCGTCTCGTCGATAGCTTACGCAGTTTAATCATAGGTATTCTAGATAGGTCAAATCAACTTGCCGCGGCAGCCGAACAAACATCGGCAATCACAGCGCAAACCACCTCAGGCATACAAGAACAAAAAAGCCAAGTTGACCAAGTGGCTACTGCAACAACTGAACTTAGCTCTAGTGCTCAGCAGGTGTCTTTAAGTGCCAATCAAGCCCTTGAGCAAATCAAACAGGCTGATCAAGAAACTCAGCATATGCGTGCCATTGCACAAGAGAACAAACTGACTATTTTGGCTTTAGCCGATGAAGTGGCCAAAGCGGGTGTTGTGATCAATAAAGTGCAGTCGGACAGCGCCTCTATTGGCTCAATTTTGGATGTGATCCGTGGTATTGCTGAGCAGACTAACCTACTCGCCCTTAACGCCGCTATTGAAGCTGCCCGTGCGGGTGAACAAGGTCGTGGTTTTGCGGTAGTTGCCGATGAAGTGCGTAGTTTAGCCTCACGCACTCAAGTGTCGACCCGAGAGATCCAACAGATGATCGAAGTGTTGCAGCAAGGTGCAGAGCAAGCCGTTGCCGCCATGGATATGGGGCGCGCTCAAGCCAACGCCTGTGTTGAAAAAACGGAGCAAGCCAACATTGCCCTCGAGACCATCAGCCAATCTGTGCATAAGGCCTATGATTCTGGCACCCATATCGCCCATGCTGCGCAGGAACAGAATTTAGTAAGCCAGCAAGTTTCTGAAAAACTAGAGCATATTGCCGCAATTTCAGAAGAAACCGCTATCGGTGCAGATCAAACGGCTCAGTCTAGCCATCAAGTCGCCAAATTAGCCGAAGAACTCCAAGCTTCGGTCGGTGAATTTAGAGTCTAATGTTTATCACCACTAAAACCTAGGGTCGCTTAGCGGCCCTTTCTTTTGAGACGAATTCACTTGCCTATCTTACTGACGACTCGAACTTTCCGACCTTTGCACAAATTAAGGCCATAAAAAATGCCAAACTTAAGTTTGGCATTTTTATCTAGCTTAATGCTAGATACTTGATATTAGACGTTTAATATAACGTAGCAGCAAATAGGGCTAAAGTGCCGCTAAGTTCAAATCCGCATTACTCTTCTTCACCGCCCGCAGCAGCGCCAAGACGCTCTTTCACTGCAGCAGTAATTGGGCTAGCACCATGACCGTTTGCTTCAGCCCAAGCTTGGATAGTCATCCCATCAGCTTCAGCAACACTCAATTCAGTCGCCGACAAACGCTTAGCCACAAACTCACCGGTATCGTTCGCACTCGCACCGTAAGCGGTGCGCAATAGACTTGCACCATCGCAACTGATACCACTGTAAATCTGACGTAACTTAACGCGGCTTTCTTTTAACTTTTTACGTAAGCGGTTTTTGTCGTTAGCTTTTACATAATCACAAAGACTCGCTACGAGTGGATCTTCCCCCGCAACAGCAGAGGTTGGTACTGCAATAGAACTAAATCCAATCAACGCAGCCAAGGCCACAGGCATAAGACGCATCCGATACTCCTTAATACTTTCTTATAGTTTTATTATCAATTCTGTATGGGCTGCATCTATTGTCTAAATGATATTGACCTCTTGGCTTTAGCTCTCGTTCGAAATCTAGGATAACGAAATAGGCTATCTCTTTCCGTGAAAACTAAATGTCCGATATGATGCAATACGTTAGATAAACTGACGCCCCATACACACAGGGTACACAACAGAAGCTGCAATTTAACATTTTTTTACCAAATTGATAAAGCGATATTCCAAACCAGCCGCATTTATACTCGTCAAAGATTCAGTTTCCTTCCAAGTCCCATCGTCCCAGTGGGGGAAAAATGTATCGCCTTCCACCTCAAGATTGATTTGCGTCAAATATAAGATATCGGCGCAGGGCAATAACTCGGCATAAAGCTGGCCACCACCTATAACCACTAACTCTTCACACTCACCAGCAGCTTGTTTGGCTGCATCAAACGAGGTCACACAGGTCACGCCCTCAATCACAAGATCCGTTTGGCGTGAAATCACTATGTTATGTCGACCAGGAAGGGGCCTACCGATTGACTCAAAGGTCTTACGTCCCATCACAACAGGCTTGCCTAGGGTCATCGCTTTAAAGTGACGTAGATCTTCTGGAAGATGCCATGGCATTTTATTATCTTTTCCGATGACTCGATTGTTTGCCATCGCGGCTATCATAGCAATGCGCATGCTCACTCCTGTTTTATAGAAATAGAATTATTGAATGACGGGGCGGGTCCTGAAATACAGCAAACTCGGCATGGCCAAACCCACAGCTAACGCCCCTAGAATAAAGACAGTTTTGAGGCCATTGCTAATCACTTGCCCCGTCAGTTCAGGACTGACTTGAGATTGAGCGGTCAATTGCACTAAGGCAATCACAGTATTAAATGCATAAGTGCCTGGGATCATAGGAATAATCGCAGCGACAGCATACATTAAAGGTGGCGCTAAGTGGCGCTTACCAAACCCTATGGTAATAATCCCTACTAATGCCGCGGCGGCGAAGGTTGCCCACTCGATTGGCAGACCAAACTGTAACATTAAAGTACGGGAACTATGGCCAATGGCTCCCGCTAAAGCGCAGTAAGGAAGAAATCGTTTAGGAACATTAAATACCATAGCAAATCCTACGGCGGGGATGGCTGAGAAAAAAGCATCGTGCAAAAGAGCTGTCAATAATTCCATCATAGGAAAATTCCGCCGATCTGCATCGCAATTGTAATCCCAATCACAGAAGAAACGGTCAGCAAAGTAGCATGACCCCAGCGGGATATACCGACATTCATGTGCCCTTTTACCATGTCAGAAATCGCATTAATCATCGGAAAACCCGGCACTAACATCAGCACACTCGCTGCCATAGCGGCCTTAGGAGTTTCGCTTAACTCAAACAAATAACCCGTTTGAGCCAGCATACTAGTGACGAAAGCTGTGATGGCAAAATTGACTAATAAATTAAAATGCCGCTTAGCAATTGCTAAACGTACCGACATACCCACTGCCGCGGCAAAAAAAGTAATCACGCATGCAGTGAGATCGCCATTAAATAAATGACAGAAGCTAGCGCACGACAGGCCAATCATGAATACCACTAAGCTAGGAGGATAGGTTTTAGGTTCAATCCGCGCCAAGCGTTTACGCACTTCATTTGGGCCATACAACCCCTTTTCCGCGAGTAAACAGATACGTTGCAATTCACAGACGACTGTCATGTTAATGCCATGCTCACGAATACGACGAGTAGTTGTGATACAGCGACCATGAACCAAACTGGTTAACACGAGGGAATTAGAGGAAATAGAGAGTTCTACGCTGGCAAGACCTAAAGCCTGACCTAGACGCTGGCTGATTTCTTCAACTAAATCAGATTCCGCGCCGTAGGCCAGTAGCAATTGTGCAGCACGCACAACTTGCCGAGTAATATCATTTTGAGTATCAGCGTACACAGAACTCTCAAAACTCAAAGATTACTATTATCTTTGGTAAATAACTTCTACGTCGTAGTCGTCATCATCAAAGTCGTCGTCATCATCTTCATCAACATAATCTTCATTCAATGAATCAAGGTTTGCTTGATGATAATTATCCCACTTGAACTCAACTTCACTATCTGGGTCGACTTCATTGTCTTCAGGTGGAAGACTCGCAATATAATCGAGGAGTTTTAATGCCAACTCACTGGTACCGTCGCGGTTATAGGCGGAGATAGTGTAAACATCGCCTTCCCAACCCATTTCTTTAACGATACGATCAACCTTCTCTTGCAGCTCTTCTTCAAGCAGCAGATCGGTTTTGTTAAAGACTAACCAACGCGGCTTACTCGCCAACTTTGGAGAATATTTCTCAAGCTCACCTACGATAGCGCGCGCAGACTCAACCGGATCGGTTCCGTCAATCGGCTCAATATCTATGATGTGCAGCAGAATACGACAACGCTCAAGATGCTTTAAGAAGCGAATACCTAAACCCGCACCATCGGCAGCGCCTTCGATGAGACCAGGAATATCCGCAATCACAAAGCTTTGTCCAGGACGTGGATTAACCACACCTAAGTTAGGCACCAGTGTTGTAAACGGATAATCAGCCACTTTCGGCGTTGCACGGGAAACCGCACGAATGAATGTCGACTTACCCGCGTTAGGCATGCCAAGCAAACCAACGTCAGCCAGCAGTAACAACTCTAATTTAAGGCTACGAACTTCACCGGGTGTGCCTAACGTCTTTTGACGTGGGGCACGGTTAGTACTGCTCTTAAAACGGGTGTTACCTAAACCATGGAAACCACCTTTGGCAACCAATAGCTTTTGACCGTGGGTTGTTAAATCCCCAAGGACTTCTTCAGTATCATGATCGACCGCGCGAGTACCAACAGGAACTTTTAAGATCAAATCTTTACCGCTATGACCAGTACAATCACGGCCACGACCATTTTCGCCACGTTCAGCCATGTGAAAACGTTCAAAACGGAACTCGATCAAAGTGTTGAAGTTTTCGTCAGCCTGCAGAAAAACACTGCCACCGTCGCCACCATCACCACCATCAGGACCACCATCAGGTACATACTTTTCGCGCCTAAAGCTAACACAACCGCTACCGCCGTCGCCTGCTTCGACCCTAATTACTGCCTCATCGACAAACTTCATACTTACTCCTGGCACCACTGAATGAAGCAATTATACCGTCTAACTTCATTGGTCGCCAAAAAACTCGAGATACTTTGCTCCCAATCTTACCTGTCAATGCTCATTCTTGGTAATCATTTACCAACTCAAGCATCTACACGGCGTAAATAGAAGCACAAAAAACAGAAAGCCCCACCAATGGCGGGGCTTTAACAGTATAAGCTAGGTTCGAAAGTTAAGCTTCGATGCTAATAAACTTACGGTTATTAGCGCCTTTAACTTCGAATTTAACTTTACCGTCAGTCAGAGCAAACAGAGTATGGTCACGACCAATACCTACGTTTACACCAGCGTGGAATTTAGTACCACGTTGACGAACAATAATGTTACCAGCTAGAACTGATTCACCGCCAAAGCGCTTAACACCTAGACGTTTACTTTCTGAATCGCGGCCGTTACGAGTAGAACCGCCAGCTTTTTTATGTGCCATGAGTTAGACTCCTATTATGCGTTGATAGCAGTAATTTTAACTTCAGTGAACCACTGACGGTGGCCCATTTTCTTGTCGTGGTGCTTACGACGACGGAACTTAACGATAGTAACTTTATCGCCACGACCGTGACTTACAACTTCAGCAACGACTTTACCGCCAGCTACTAAAGGAGCACCAACATGCACTGTTTCGCCATCAGCGATCAAAAGAACTTGATCGAACTCGATAGTTTCGCCAGTTGCAACTTCTAACTTTTCTAAACGTACTGTGTGGCCTTCAGCTACACGGTGTTGTTTACCACCACTTTGAAAAACAGCGTACATAGCTATTTTACTCCAATTCCTAACACGCGGGCTCATTCTTGGATGAGGCAGGGTGCTACAAAAACTTTATTGACAATGGGCGCGGAGTTTACGCGAAGAATCTAACTCTGGCAAGCCCTAATTAGGAAAGAATAAAAAAAGACCGGATTAACTCTCACATTAGTTGAGCTAGTGCTGTCATATGTCAGAATTTTAGGTAAAATTCATTTCATTATAACACGTGAGCCTAAACAGGGGCCGGGTACGTAATGACCCCACAACCAGAGTCTATTATGGATTTAAACGCTATTCGTCAACTGGCTGACACTGATATGCAAGCAGTCAATCAGCTGATATATAAACAGCTTGAATCAGATGTCGCCCTAATTAATCAATTAGGTTTTTACATTATTAATGGTGGTGGTAAACGTCTTCGTCCTCTGCTGTCGGTTTTAGCCGCACGTGCGGTGAGCTACGAAGGCGAAGCACATCTTAAGCTAGCGGCGATTATTGAGTTTATCCATACAGCCTCATTGCTCCACGATGATGTCGTTGATGAATCGACGTTACGCCGCGGACGAGAAACCGCCAATGCACTGTTTGGCAATAGTGCCAGTGTGCTAGTCGGGGATTTCCTTTATACCCGCTCATTCCAGATGATGACTGAACTTGACAACATGAAAGTGCTCAGAGTGTTAGCTGATACGACTAACGTGTTGGCCGAGGGTGAAGTCTTACAGCTGATGAATTGTAATGACCCAGACACCACTGAAGAAAGCTATATGCGGGTCATTTATTGCAAAACAGCCAAGTTATTTGAAGCCGCTACGCTACTCGCGGGCGTGCTAGCAGGTGCAACGCCTGAGCAAGAAACCGCCTTAGGCAACTATGGTAAGTATCTCGGCACCGCCTTTCAGCTTACCGACGACTTACTCGACTATACCGCCGACAGTGACGAGCTAGGTAAGAATATCGGTGATGACCTTGCCGAAGGTAAACCAACTCTGCCACTCATCTATGCCATTGCCCATGGAACAGACGAAGAGAAACAGCTCATACGTCAAGCAATTGAGCAAGGTGATGGTACTCAGGCCATAGATAAAATCGTAGCAGCACTGCACCATTGCGGCGCGTTAAACTACACCCAACAAAAAGCAATTGAAGAATCAGAGAAAGCCATCGCGGCATTATCTGCTTTACCCGATAGCGACTATAAGCAAGCCTTAGTAACACTAGCTAAGATTTCGGTCGACAGAAACCACTGATTGCTAACTAATGTAGTTTCGCCCCAAAAATAAGGTCTTACTCAGTAAGACCTTTTTTATTGCTTTAACCGCAATCCTAAAATCAAACCTGCCAAAGGATCGGCGTTTCGCCTCGCTCAAGCAATAATTGATTCACTTGAGAGAAATGCCCACAACCAAAAAAACCGCGATAAGCCGATAAAGGTGAAGGATGCGGTCCTGTGAGCACTTGATGTTGCGGTGCGTTAATGACTTGACCCTTTTTAATGGCATGACTGCCCCAAAGCACGAAAATAATCGGCTGAGTCTGCCGATTTAATAATTCCAGCACCGCAGTCGTAAAGACTTCCCACCCGGCTTTGGCATGGGAATGCGCCTTGCCTTGCTCAACGGTCAGCACCGTATTGAGCATCAATATCCCCTGCTCCGCCCATGCGGATAAATCGCCATGGGATGGCACAACAAAACCTTCAATATCCGTCGCTAATTCTTTGTACATATTGGCTAAAGATGGCGGTGGTTTTATCCCGCGTTTAACCGAAAAACATAAACCATGGGCTTGATCTGGGCCGTGATAGGGATCCTGGCCAATCAAAACCACTCTGACTTGTTCAAGGGGCGTCATACTAAAAGCATTGAAAACATCAACTTCGGGTGGATAAACCACTTTCCCAGCCCTGCGTTCATTGTCAACAAATGCGCTTAGTTGCTGAAAATAAGGCAAAGCTCTTTGCTCATCGATAAATGTTTGCCATGTCGCCTGAGTCACTATTTTACTTCCTCAATTCTATAATCGGGTTAGCTTAAAAGTCCTGTAGTGGTATGGCAAGTTTGCAGACCTTACCTGCCGCTAGGTAATACCACTAAACCTGCTAGGTCTCACGTTAAGACTTTCAATTTAAAACATTCGAAATTAAGTGATATAGTGCGCCCATTCTCGCACACTCTGATACGTAATGATGATCCAACATTCTGATAAATCAATTCAAAGACATCAAACGGGTTTCACCTTAATTGAACTTGTGGTGGTCATCATAGTGCTCGGTATTTTAGCCGTAGTGGCCCTGCCAAAATTTATCAATGTGCAACAAGATGCGCAAATTGCAACAGTTAAAGCGGCAGGCGGAGGCTTTAAATCAGCCATCAATCTGGCACGTTCCGTATGGGCTGTAAAAGTAGGCTCAGGTCCAAAAGAGGATTTACCCGTATTTGGTACGGCACAATCCGAACAAATAGATTTCAACGCCTTCGGTTGGCCAGCACAACACTATATCCATGGCAATGAGGCCTCTCCGGCACTCGATAATGTCGAAGACTGTATATCGGTATGGGAAGTATTATTTCAAAATGCCCAGCCGAGTGTCTCGCGCTTGGATATTGATGCGACTGAAACCGACTATAAAGCCAGTTATACCGATCCTGGCCAGTGCACTTATTTGTATCGAACAAACGATAAACTGTCGATTAATTATGACTCCCACTCAGGAGTCGTCATTACCGACACAGATCCCAATAGTTAATGCCTGACGATTCCTTCTTACACCAATTAAGTTAGAATCGAACTTTAATCTGTTACTTTTTTAGAGTGAACGCCATGACCGACACGAGCAGCACCACCATTTACGAACTTGCCGATCAGTTTATTGCCTTAGCCAATCAGCTAAGCCAACAAGAAGCAGATGTAGGTAAAGTTGGCACAGCACTCCGTTTTGCCGCAGCACGTTTTAATGCCTTCGAAGCCGCGATTAAATCAGCGGATCTCGGTGCAGAAAAAGAGAGCGCATTAGAATGGTTTAGCAGTGAATTCAAAGAAATGCTGAGTGACAACTTAGACGACCACATTGCCAATCCACCCATTATCCAAGAAAGTGTGGCAGAAGAAGCTGATAATTCTGTGCAAATGTTTAAAGGCTAATCACGCCTTGATTTAAATGCATAGCCATCAACAAACACGCCATCGATTGATGGCGTGTTTGTTATTTAAAACCAATGATTTTAGATAGATCACTAAAGCGTGTACACCACACGAATCGCCAGCAATATCAATACTACGCCGGACAACTTATCAATTAACCCCGCTTTCTCTCTCAATTTAGGCAACACACTCGAGTGGGATAGCAATAAGGCTATCAAGGTGTACCAAAGACCATCGACCACTAACGGTGTAAAAACAATTAATGCTTTAGCCGTCATGCTGTCGGCGACCATCACAAATTGGCTGAATAACGCAAGAAAAAATAGCATTATCTTAGGGTTGAATAAAGAAATAGCAATACCATCACGGGCTGCAGTTAAGGTATCTGTCGCCTCCCCTGCAGCCAATTTAGCTTGCATACCGCCATTGGAACGCAGCGCTTGAACTCCCATCCAAGCAAGGTATAAGGCACCGAGAATCGCAATGCCATTAAAGACTAAGGGCGCCTTTTTAAGGACTACGGCTAAGCCCAGTAACGTCACCAGCGCATAGATCCCAATCCCTATCGAGTGTGCCCAAGCACAAACGATACCCTTTCCCCGCCCACCACCTAAAGTATGACGTACTACCATAGTCAAACTTGGGCCCGGCGACATAGCCCCCAAACAACAAATAGCCAATAAACCTAACCAAGTACTCCAACTCATTGATGACACCTTTCGCCGAATAAAAAAGCCCACTGCAGGGCCTTAAACTTGCTTGCCATTCTAGCATCGCGCCATCAAGGCGTTAACGCTAATAAATCCATTTTCAATAAATGAACAGTCATTTAAGAGAACCCCAAACGCGATAATCCCATAAATTCACACTGATTTAAGCCGTTAACCGCTAAGATTAGCGCTAACCTAGTCTTTATAGCCAAACCTTAATACCTAAGTCTTCATCGCTATTATCACAAAGGCGATTCTCAATCAGGAAATTTTATGAACACTATAACGCTGATCAGTATTTTTATTCTTTGCCTATTAATAGGTGCGATCTTATTACTGCTTTGGCAAAGACAAAAAGGTAAAACCATACCGCTGATGGTGATTTTTGTGCTGGGATTTTTCGCCTTAGGACTCAGTGCTATTATTGGATTTGTGCACAAAAGCGAGGATTACCAAGCCTATCAAAAACTACAATGGCACACCTTAGCCCCAGAGAAAATCGCGCCTCTGGTTGCCCAAGGCTATACCGTCTTTGTCGATATTACCTCTGATTGGTGCACCATCTGCCAAACGAATAAAGCGGAAGTCACCCACAGGGAGCAAATTGTAAATGCCTTGATGGCCGACAATATCATCCTGATGCAAGGTAACTGGAGTGAGGCGAATAAAACGATTGAAACCTATATGCGCCACGAAGGAGTGCCCGGCACGCCCTACAATAAAATTTATGGTCCAAGCGCCCCCAATGGAATTCTCTTGCCGTCAAAACTCAGTATGAGTGATGTGTTAAATGGTTTAGTTGCCGCGCAAACGAATCGTAACTAAGCACTAAACTATATTTAGGACGAGTCAAATACGAATAAAAAAGGCTGCATTGCAGCCTTTTTGCTTACTTCACTTCTATTTATAAAAGCCAAATTTCTTGAAAGGTGGGTTAGAAATCGCTTCTATAAATTGGCTTACTCATTAAAAACGGTAATTCACTCGACCATAGTAGAAACCGCCGTTGTAATCGAATGGCCCACTTTCATAATAAACGCCACCGAGTTCACCCAAGGTCCCTTCTTTCAGCTTTTGCGCTTCTTGATCAAATAGATTATTAGCCCCCACAGCCAGCGTTAAGCCATCAAGTAATTGATAGCTCATTTCAAGATCGACGGTCACCGCAGCATCAGCCATTTCAGAGCCCCAGTCAGAGGTATCATCAGCGTGAGTCGCATAGTACTCACCAAAATAGTTACCACGCAGTGACAGGGTTACCTTGTCCCATGACTGTGCCCAAGTTAAGGTGGCACGGTGCGCTGGGATACCATCTTCTAATCGACGAACTTTACCCGCATCGGTTGTTTTAAGATCAAACTTATCAACGCTGGTATCAGTCCAACCATAGGCAAGACTGAACTTAGCATTACCCGACAGGATTTCCGCATCATAGGAGGCGACGATGTCGATACCTTGAGTGGTTGTATCAAAGTCGTTGGTGTAATAACTCACGCCTTGGATTAACTCAGGGAACTCAACGCCCGCAGCCCGCAGCGCATCATAATCTTTAGCTTCAACATCAATCTTACTCGACTGCGCAATACGGCCCTCAACGGCAATGTTGTAATAATCGACCGTTAAGAAGAAGCTTTCATACTCATATACAGCTCCAATCGCATAACTAATCGACTCTTCAGGCTTTAACACTTCACCACCGTAAAATGCCGCAAGCGGATCGGTTGGGGGGGCAATAAAGGTCTGGATCAATTCACCATCGATGATCGATGTCTGGGTATTCACCACGTTTTCTTGGCCAACCGTTGGAGCACGAAAGCCGGTGCTGTGTGAGGCGCGGAACGACAATTCATCCGTTGCAGAATACTGCAACGTCAATTTGTAATTTAACGTATCACCAAAGGTTGAAAAGTCTTCGTAGCGCAGTGCTAAACCGAGTAACCAGTCATCACTTAAATAAGCTTCTAAATCAGTATAAATACCTATGTTATGACGTGAGTTTTTACCCGCAGACTCTGGGCCAAAGCCTTTAAAACCGTGCGCACCAATGTTGAAACCTTGGCTAGCATAAGGGCCTGCAATCCACGAGGCTTCATCACCTTGAGAAATCTCAAACGACTCATTTCGCCATTCAAAACCAGAAGCAAAACTAATGTCTTCAATACCTCCTAAGGTTATGAAGCGCGAAAAATCGAGGTTAACGGTAGTTTCAACTTGCTCATAAGTCCCCGTATCGAAATCGGTCGGTGTGTCTAATCCTAATGATGGATTCAACGAATTTTTAAGACCAAAACTGGCTTTGTTCGCCCCAGTACCAGCACTGAAATCATAATTCCATTCACCGATATCGCCTTTTACACCTGCGAAGAAGGACATATCTTCAATGGTGCCGGTGAACTGTGGCGTATAGCCACCTGGAAATATCTGGTTCATAGCAAAGCAATTTGGGTCGGCAACCATCGCCTTGTATGCATCAGTGTCGAGTACGTTGCCGTCACTTCCATCAGCATTTTTAGGGATAGGTACGAGTCCACATGTTGATGGATCACCATTTACAGCGCCCACAAGTAAATTCTGGCCACCATCATTGGAATACACGTTGCTACGATTTTGCGGGTAACGATAATAGAAGCCTCCCACGGCATCGCGGGAAGACAGATTACCAAAGGCATAGGCATGCATATTGGCATTAATGTCTAAGCCTGAGTTGATGAACACTGAATAGTCATCATTAATCTCAGGATTACCCCACACTTGTGCGGGGTCATTAATCGCGGTATTACCCTGCTCGGCTAAGTTAGCCGCATCTGGACGCTGCACACTACGGCTAGTGGAATCAGCATTTTTATACTGGAAGCTTAAATTGACGAAGCCATTTTCAGTCACAGGTAAACCGACATCACCTTCGACCGTAGTTGTAGCACCATCACCCTCGTAATATTCTCCTTGGGTCACAGTGATGGAACCACCCTCGGAATTATCTTTTAAAACAAAGTTCATGACTCCGGCAATCGCATCCGACCCATACTGCGCCGCAGCGCCGTCGCGCAACACTTCAACTTGCTTTAATGCAGAACTAGGAATAACTGAGATATCAGGACCTTGAGCGCCATCGTTAATACCACCACCTTGGAACGCAATCACAGATGCACGGTGACGACGCTTACCGTTGACTAGCACTAGCGTACTGTCTGATGGCAAACCCCGTAAATTAACGGGACGAACTAAGGTTGCTGCATCACTAATAGGTTGAGCGCGTGAGTTAAACGATGGCACCGAAGTCACTAACATATCAATCATGTCAGTTGAGCCATTTTTTTTAAGGTCGTCACTACTAATAATATCAATAGGAACGGGAGAATCGCCGATTGAGCGTGGCGCAGCACGGGACCCTACAACTGCAATTTTTTCAACGTTCTCATTTTTAACAGCCGTCTCATCTTCTTCTGCTATTGCCTGCGGACTGATTAAACTACCAGACAAGGCTAGAGTAATCGCCAAACTCACTGCACTTAATCCAAACTTCTGCTTCTTTGAGGTCATCATATTCATCCCAACTGCTTATTATTTTTAGAATACCTGACCTGCTTTGTGCGATTCTCGTCCCTAAACCTTGCTACCACGGCCAACACAAAATCACATTGCACAAACATTTTTATAACATAAATTAAACAACATCCAATGTTAAATCAGACTTTTGAATGAATATTAGTAATTTATCTTTTATATCAATTCCTTAGGTGAAAATATTTTTTAGAGGATGGCATCAAGTAAAATGTATTCGAACGGCAAAAAGTGTGAGCAGAAAAATCACCAAAGAAAAAATGCTTAAAGGGCATAATCAAAAACACGATATATCGCGTCACAGTACTTAAGGTATACTCAGAAAATACCGCCAAAACCAGAGTAAGACAGATGACCAATAAGATTTCAGTCAATAATGAAAAATCGATAGATAAGCATTTCTTACCGGAAAACCAGTTATTGCTCAACGCTGTCGGCGAAGGTATTTATGGATTTGATTTAAGCGGTAATGCGGTGTTTATCAATCCGGCAGCCGAACGCATGACGGGTTGGAAGAATGAAGAGCTACTCGGTAAAAACATCCATAACTGTCATCATCACAGCCATGCAGATGGCAGTCATTATCCCCAAGAGGATTGTCCAATTTACAACACCTTAAAGGATGGGATCACCCGAGAAATCACTCACGATGTATTTTGGCGTAAAGATGGCAGTAGCTTCCCCGTTCATTACAGTTCCACCCCTGTTTACCGTGACAATCAACTGATTGGCGTAGTCGCGATATTTCGTGACATTAGTATTCAAAAACAAACAGAGCAGTCATTACGCCAAGCCCTAGCTCAAGTACAAGCACTCTCGGAGCGACTCGCCTCTGAAAATCATTATCTACAGGCAGAGTTGGCAGACAAAACGGGTGATGTGGATATTTCGGGTGCCAGTACAGTGATCCGCCATATGATCCAGCAATTGCACATGGTGGCCAATACCGACAGTACTGTGCTCATTTGTGGTGAAAATGGCACAGGAAAAGAACTCGTTGCCCGTAACTTACATCAGCTCAGTCGCCGCAAAGATAAACCCATGATCAGTGTCAACTGTGCCGCGTTTTCGGCATCTTTACTAGAAAGTGAACTCTTTGGTCACGAGAAGGGGGCATTTACTGGCGCCACGAGCCGCCGTAAAGGTCGCTTCGAACTTGCTCATCAAGGCACACTGTTCCTCGACGAAGTCGCTGAACTCAGTTTAGAAGCCCAATCAAAACTACTGCGGGTCATCCAAGAGCAATCCTTCGAACGCCTCGGAGGCAGCGAAACCATTCAAGTGGATATTCGCTTAGTCGCCGCCAGTCACCACGATTTACTCAAGCGAGTCGAACAGGGATTATTTAGGATGGATCTCTATTACCGTTTGAATGTATTCCCTATTCAAGTACCACCACTGCGCGCAAGAATCGAAGATATTCCCGAACTCGTCAGCCATATTCTGCACAACTTGAATCGTAAGCTAGGTAAAAAAATTCGTGGAGTGAGCCAAAAAGGGCTACAAAAACTCATGGCTTATACTTGGCCGGGCAATGTGCGCGAACTGCAAAATATCCTCGAACGCGAAGCCATTCTATCTCAAGGAGATATTCTGCAGATCCACGCTATGCCGAGCAATAATCCCTTAGCTCAAACCCAAGGGCAAACCTTAGCAGAAGCGGAAGCGCTGCATATAGAACAAACCCTTAAGCGCTTAAACTGGCGCATATCCGGCCCACTCGGCGCAGCGAATGTCCTCGGTGTGCCCGCAAGTACACTGAGATCACGAATGAAAAAACTGGGGATCCAGCGTCAATCGAGTGAAATCTAATTCAAAACGAGCACACTAAAAACGCGATATATCGCCAATGTGTGATATATCGTGATCCGCATCTAGTTCCAATCACAAAATAATCATAAATATCATTATGTTGAGCCAATTAAAACTTGGCCTAGAGCTTGCTATAGGGAGGCGAATCTTATTTAAGCCGTTAGGACCCTTTATGCCCAAGAGCGAAGTTACCCCAAATTCTCCAAGTGTAAATAAGAGTGTGGGCGCGAAACCTGCCTCAGTAGAGCTACACATTCCGGTTAAAAACCTCTCTACTGAAACCGCAGCAAAGAGTCGTCTCCCCTCTGGTAATATCCATTTCCGTGAGCAAAAAGGTGATTTTCAGCGCCTGCGAACCATGATGAATAGCCTATTGATCGTGATGTTTTTCGCCTTGCCGTTTATCTCTATTGATGGCCGCCAAGCAATACTGTTAGATATCAGCCAACAACAGTTTTTCTTCTTTGGTATCACGCTCTGGCCACAGGACTTTACCTTGCTGGCATGGATTTTTATCGCCGCCGCCTTCGGTCTGTTTTTCATTACCGTATTTTGGGGCCGTGTTTGGTGCGGTTACCTTTGCCCACAAACAGCTTGGACCTTTATCTATGTATGGATAGAAACACGCATCGAAGGCAGCAGTAATAAACGTAAGCAGCTCGATAAAGCCCCTTGGACTAGCAGTAAAATCGGTAAAAGAAGTGCAAAGCACTTACTTTGGGGTCTAACGGCTCTGCTCACTGGCTGTGGTTTTATCGGTTATTTTATTCCCGCCCGCGAACTTTATGTGGACATCTTGACGGGTAATGCCAGCTTCTGGGTGACAAGCTGGGTGTGGTTTTTCGCCATTTGTACTTATCTCAATGCGGGCTGGATGCGCGAGCAAATGTGCTTACATTGCTGCCCCTATTCACGTTTCCAAGCTGTGATGTTCGATGCCAACACTAAAACCGTGACCTATGATGCACAGCGCGGTGAAGCCCGTGGCCCTCGCAAACGTAAACAAGAGAACAATCAAGATGACCATACTTTAGGTGACTGTGTTGACTGTAATTTATGTGTCGAAGTGTGCCCAACAGGGATAGATATTCGTAACGGTTTGCAATATGAGTGCATTAACTGCGGCGCCTGTGTCGATGCCTGTAATGAGACTATGTTGAAGTTCGATTACAAGCAGAATCTTATCGGCTATATGAGTGAAAATGATCTTAAGGGAGTGAATTACTCCTATTGGCGCTCGCCGCGTTTCTTAGGCTACGGTGCAGCGGTCATTATCATGTTTATCGTCATAGGGTTAGACTTAAATAGCCGCAGCGAGATCCAGCTTAACGTGATCCGTGATCGCCAAAGCTTGTACCGTGAAACCTCAGATAATAAAGTTGAAAATACCTATCAGCTAAAGATCCGCAACAAGACGCAAGATACTAAGCAGTATCAACTCGCCGTCGACAGTGAAATGCCCTTTAGCTTGATTGCCGATCCTATTATTACCTTGGCAGCGGGTGAACAAGTGGACTATCCCGTCACAGTATTAGCCGATAAGGATGCCATCCCCTCGGGGCGCAAAATGATCCAATTCTCGGTGACGGATGTTAAACAGCCAACGCAACAAGTAAGCCAAGAAACCGGATTCTTCAGTCCTTAGCACAGAGCTTTTAGCACTTAATATGAGTCACCGTAACATTGGTCATCATCAAATTAACTACCCAATCGGCGCTTGAGGAATCAACTCAAGCGCCAGTTAAAGGCAGAAATTCATCCCCAAATGACAACCTGATCTTTAACGTCTCATACATCGGAATAAAACCTTAAACACCTACAAAGCTGAAAATTCCCCCGTTAAACGGCGCATATAGACAAAGCAAATTGAGCAGATTCAATCTCAATCCTTAGAAACATAACGGTTACAAATTTTAAATTGTCTTTCCTTCAACTCTTATTTAGGTTTTGTGGTTCATTAGATAACTAAGCTTCTAAGATAACTAGCTTCTAAGATAACTAAGCTATCGTTAAGCACTCAGCTTTAGAGTAAAAATACTATTTGTTACATAAAGATACCGTTATTGGCATAAAGATGTTTTTCGCGATAAGCATTGACCTCTAGTGCTAACACCCTCTAATCTAAACACCTGTTTAACTCCAAAATAATAACAACTAATAAACATCATCTTTGAGGTAGTTCAGCATGGCATACGATCAAGACTCTCAACTCAAACTAAACTACTCATCACTGGTCGATCTGATCGAGAAAACCAGCCTGCGTTACGGTGATAAACCCGCCTATGCCTGTCTCGGTAAAACCAGCAGTTTTAACGAGATAGAACGCGACTCTCGTTACTTTGCCGCCTATTTACAAAATAAGACCACACTCAAACCGGGCGATCGCATCGCCATTCAATTGCCTAATATCACCCAATTTGTCATCGCGGCCTACGGCGCAATCAGGGCTGGGCTTATCTTAGTTAACACTAATCCCCTATATACCGAGCGTGAGCTCATCCATCAGTTCAATGATTCTGGTGCCAAAGCGATCGTGGTGTTATCCGATCTATTACCGACCTTAGCCAAAGTCATCGACAGCACCAAAATAGAATACGTCATTTCAACCCACCCTTTAGATTTGATCGATCCGCACGTACAGCCTAAGACAGGCCTGAAGAATGTGGAGTTTTGCCAAATTTTAAAACAAGGCGCAGAACTCCCCTTTAGCCGATTTATCTCAAATCTCGACGACCTCTCGGCATTGCAATATACGGGCGGCACCACAGGATTATCTAAAGGTGCCATGTTGACCCACGGCAATATGCTCGCTAATGCGGCGCAGGTAAAATCCCGCATCGCGAGCGTGATCACCGAAGGGGAAGATATCTTCGTTGCACCGCTACCGATTTACCATATTTATGCGTTTATGGTGAACTTAGTGCTGTATTTCGAGTGTGGCGGCTGCTCGGTATTAATTCCAAATCCACGGGATATTAGCGGCTTAATTAAGACACTCGCCAAATATCCCTTCACTGGATTTGCAGGACTCAATACTCTGTTTGTCGCCCTATGCCATCAACCCGAGTTTAAAGCACTCGATTTTAGCCATTTAAAAATCACCATCTCGGGCGGCACAGCACTGACAGCCGCGGCGGCCAACATTTGGCAACAGACGACAGGCAACATGATCAGTGAAGGTTATGGGCTATCTGAAACTTCGCCGGTGATTTCACTCAATGCACCCGGTTATCAAAAACTAGGCACTATTGGTAAACCTGTGATTGGCACTGAGGTTAAACTCTTAGATGAAAACGACATTGAAGTGCCCTTAGGTACGGCCGGAGAATTAGCTGCACGCGGCCCACAAGTCATGCGGGGATATTGGAATAATCCGCAGGAAACCGCCAATGCTATGACTCAAGATGGCTTCTTCAAAACTGGGGATATTGCCATAGCAACAGCGGAAGGTTTCCACCAAATAGTTGATCGTAAAAAAGATATGATCATAGTCTCAGGTTTTAATGTCTATCCCAACGAAGTGGAAAACGTCCTAGCGAGCCACCCTAATGTGATCGAATGCGCCGTGGTGGGAGTAAAAGATGAACACTCGGGCGAAGCGGTTAAAGCCTTTATCGTGCTTAAGGATGATAGCCAAGATCATCAACAGGCTAAAGAGGCCATTCTAACCTATTGCCGCGAGCAGTTAACCGCCTATAAATTGCCAAAAGTCATTGAATTTATGGCGCAATTACCTAAAAGTACCGTCGGCAAAATTCTGCGCCGCGAGCTAAAAGATAAGGCTTAAAAAACGCATTTAAAGGCAAAGCTAAGAAACAAAAACACAATAAAAGACCCAATAAGCTAGCCTGAGCGTTTCAGCTAGCAACTGGGTTTTATTTTACCTACACGGTCTCATTCAAGGCGCTGGCATTGGCCTCTTCGGTTAACAATTGCAGACTGGCAAATTCACGATATAACGCATTCGATTGCATCAGCTCTTGGTGGCGACCGCTGGCGACAATCTCGCCCTTATCAAACACAAAAATCCTATCGGCATTGATTACCGTCGATAAACGGTGAGCAATAATCAAAGTCGTTTTACCCGCCATCAATACATCCAGCGCTTGCTTCACTTTCTGCTCGCTTACCGCATCTAAAGCGCTGGTCGCTTCATCGAGTAACAATATCGGTCTGTTGGCTAAAATCGCCCGCGCAATGGCAATACGTTGCTTTTGTCCACCAGAAAGCCGCACACCACGCTCACCTAAATAGGTTTGATAACCTTCAGTAAACTCGCTAATAAACTCGTGGGCACGGGCCGCAATACAGGCATCTATCACTTCTTGCTCGGTGGCATCGACTCGACCATAACGCACGTTTTCAAGTACGCTAGTCGCAAAAATCACCGAGTCCTGCGGCACTAGAGCAAACTGCGACCGCAACTCCTGCGGAAGAAGATTGGCAATATCAATACCTTCCAGTCGAATACTGCCAGCGCTAGGCACATAAAAGCGTTGCAATAACTGGAACAAGGTACTTTTACCCGCGCCACTTGGCCCGACTAAGGCAACCCGCTCACCCACGGCAATAGCCATATTGAGCTGTTTTAGCACTAAGGCATCATGCTCTGGATAGGCAAAATTGAGCCCTTCAATCATTAACTCGCCACTGACCTTGGCGGGCAAAGTCACAGGATGAGTTGCAACGGGAATATCCACTTGTATTTCAGCCAGTTCGATTAAACGTTCGGCGGCGCCAGAAGCCCGCTGAATTTCGCCTATCACTTCGCTAATGGTCGCCACTGCGCCCGCAACCATCACAGCGTAAAACATAAAGGCAGATAACTCACCGCCCGTCATCTTACCCGCCATCACATCGTGGGCACCGACCCAAGTCACCATAGCAATTGCGGCGATACTTAAAAACATCACGGTTGAGATCAATAAGGCACGGTAACGGATCCGGCCACTGGCCGCAGACATGACATCTTCGACGCGGCGATTGAACAAGCTACGGTCTTTATCTTCATGCCCATAGGCTTGTACCGTGTGAATTTCATGTAGCGTTTCATCCACATAGGCACCAAGATCGGCGACTCTATCTTGGCTTTCGCGCGCCAGTAGCCGCACTTTACGCCCGAAGAAAAACACCGGCCCTAAGACTAAAGGCACGGCCAATAGCACCAATAAGGTCATCTTCACGCTAGTGATGCCCATCATCAAGATCCCACCGAGCACAGTCACCCCAGAACGCAGCGCCATGGAAAGACTCGAACCCACCACAGTTTGTAGCAAAGTAGAATCGGCGGTAAAACGGGAGATCACTTCACCGGTGCGCACCTTAGCGTAAAAGGCGGGAGAAAGTTTAAGCAGTTGATTGTAAACCGTTAGACGAATATCGGCGCTGACCCGCTCGCCAAGCCAAGTCATCAAGTAGAAGCGGCAAAACACAGCTGTGCCACTGACGGCGGTAATTCCGAGCACTAACAGTATGATTTCATTCAGCCGCTGCGCATTATCCCTTACAAAGCCTTCATCAACCATTAAGCGCACACCTTGGCCTAATGATAGCCAAGCGAGTGACCCTATCATCAAGCAGATAATCGCCGCGACAACTTTCAGTTTATAGGGTTTAAGAAACCCCATAATCCAAGGCAATACCGATCTTTGCTGCGCCGAGGTCCGTTTAACCTTTGATGTATCAGCGCTTGATGTGGGCGTGACTGGAATTAACTTTTCGGGCAATGGTTCAGCCCCCGCTTTAATGGGTTCAGATGATTTGGCTAGTTCGGCTGTCGGCTCGGTCACGGGTGGCATCCTTGAGGTAGGTAAGGCAATTCAAATATAACATCAGCATGAATGGGATCATCTGCAGCCGTTAACCGCGCAGCATGACTTAAAGCATATAAGTGAGATGCTACCTCTTGCAGTGGAATTCAAGGGCTGTGTGGTTTTACTCAAAAGAAAAGCATAAAAGAAACCCGCAGCGAGTGCGGGTTTGTTTTATTGCCATCGCTTAGCGCGACTTAAGCGACTTGCTTGTTTTCCGGCGTTTTTGGCGTGCCGTGGTGGCCATCGCGCTTCCAATCCACATCTAACAACTCTGCGCCGCTCAGGCTAAATGCTTGGCCAAAACCTTTGACGTAAAGACCCTGATGGGGCGCGAGCTTATATAAGTTAAAATCGGTTAACGCCGCAAGGTTATCGGACATTTCGCCAAAACGTGCCGATAACACACCAACACCTTTGCTGAAGGCGGGCGTATCGCGGGGCACTGCCTCGGCAATCGCATCGAAGGTTAAACGCTTGCGGGCAAAAACCGATTTGGCCGCAGTTTCGTCTTCAACTAACATCACAGAGACCTTAGATGAGTGCTTTAAATTATGACCGTGACGGGCTAAGTCACTCACCAAAATATAAAAACCATCATCGGCCAGTGCGAAGGGCGCATAGCTCGCATTCGGCTGGCCATCTGTACCAATGGTGGCCAGTTGTAAGGTCTCGCGCTGCTGTTTAAAGGCTTCGATTTCGGGTAAGAGTTTGTCTCTTAGACGCTGTTCTTGTTCGGTAATTTCAGGCTTCATTTGCTGTTTTCCTTAATACTTTTGTTAATGCTGCAATTCAGAGGTGTGATTGCACCGAGGCAAAGGCAGTCGCGAGCGCTTTAAATTGGCGAACTTGCTCAGGAAACAGTGCTCTTTGTTTATCACGGCCTAAATACACTTTGAACACTACCTCACCTTCACTGCCGAAAAAGTTAATCGAATGGCTCTCGCTGCCTCTAAAAGGTCTACTGATCAAGGCGATGCCGCGCATGACATCTAATTTGAGATGACCATGCAAACCGTCGCCCTTGCTGTAGAGGTTGTAATAACCGTGGGCGTATTTTCCCTCGGGGAAATCCCCTTTAAATTCAAATACGCTGCCAGATAACATCACAATAGTGGTTAACTTTCCCCATTTGGGTAAGGCTTGCAGTAAGGTATCGAGCTGAGTTAACGGAACAAACACCACTTGTTCGGGCGGCAGCGCTGCAACCACTTCAAGCTCGGCAATGCCTAATTCACTGGCGAGCTGAGCGGGCATTAACTCTGCCTGTTGCTCGAATCGCTGCCGCAACTTAACTTGTTGCTCCGCGAAGGCGATATCTGGACTTAGCTGGGTATTCCTATCCGTATCGAGTGTCATCTTCATCTTGTTATCACCTCAATATTGAGATTGTTACTGTAACTAAATCAAAACTTGCTCCCATAGGTATTGGGCTTTCGTTATCAAAAGCACTACGACTGGGAGCGAGTATTCAGCTTGTTATGCTCGCTTTAGAACATATAGCGCGCCGATAACTTCATATTACGACCCGGTTGATACAAGGTTTGCCACGCTTGTTGATACTTCTCATCACCGATATTTTCGATTGCGAAATCCACTCTCACACCCGCCATGGCACCCATAGTCGGCTCCCACGCAACATACACATCCCATAGGGTGTAATCGTCGTATTTCGCCACTTTAAAGCCGTCAGGCGTATTCGACTGAGTCGCCACATAAGTGACGCGAGTGCCGAGTTTCATGTCGCCTTTCATAATGCCTTGGGATAAATCGACATTGAACTTATTGGCGGGTATATCTTCTATATCATCGCCCGTTTGACGATCTTCGCCATGGGTTTGGCCGTAATTCATCGCTAAGCGAGTTTGGCCAATACGGTAACGACCGCTAATTTCAAAACCTGTTAAACGTGCATCTTCAACGTTATTCCATGAGGTCGTTTGCTCGAATCCAGGAATGCCACGCCAAGGATTAGACACTTGCTGCACGATAAAATCGTCCACATCGTTACGGAAAATGTTAAACGTTAGCGCCAGTTCATCATCACCCGCTAACTCACTGAAACGTAAGTCCGCTTTGATTTCTTTATTGCGCGCAGTCTCTGCTTTTAGATCCGAATTCACCGCGAAGGTGTTACATAAACCTTGGGGTAAAAATCCGGGGATTGGCGGGATACAATAATGGGTGCCGCTGGAAAACATTTCCTCTACCGTAGGTGCGCGGAAGGCTTGATCGTAACGGGCGCTTAAGGTCAGCCAAGGCTGAGTCTGCCACACCAAGCCAAGCGATGGTGATAACTCATTGTCATCTGAGGATAAGTTGAGATTATGGCTGTCATTTTTAAAGCTGTCATAACGCAGACCCGCATCAAGATTTAACGTCTGAGTCAGCTCGATATCCGCACGTGTAAAAGCGCCCCATACTGTGGTTTCGCCATCGATATTCTCTGGACGCTGGCCCACTTGGCCCGAATCATCACGCGTCGTTTCTATGGTATCGCGAAAACCATCGACCCCGTAGGTCAACAGAGTATTGCCTAAACGCGAACTGTTATTAAGGTTAATCCCCACAGTGCGGAACTCAGTACTGTCTTGCTGACCTTTCGTAATACGGTCTTCATCGTAGTCGGTACTGTTCCAATACACTTGCATCTTAGTATCCAGATACGGGTTATTAGCAGGATTGAGACTGTAGTTTAGGGTGAGGTTTTTATCGTCAGTCTTGCGGCGCACCAAAGGCACTGAACTACTCACAGCAGCAGAAGGATTACTCGGTACTAATTCATTGTTTTTGCTGGCTCTTGCTGATAACTCTAACCGTGATGCCTCGTCGGCTTGCCAACCGAATTTAGCTAAACCACTGCTGCCTTGGGATGCACTGTTGTTTAGAGTTTCGTCATTACCGGTTTTTATATTGTTTGAATCGTAATAGGAACCATTGAGTAACCAATCGATGCTGTCTTGTTGACCATAAATAGCGCCACTAGTTTTAGTGCGGGAGCCATTGGTCTCATAACCTTGTTTGAAATAGCCACCAAAGGTCTCATCTGGCGCTAAAAAATCTTGTGCCGACTTAGTATTCTGCGCTACGACACCACCGAGGGCACCACTGCCCCACAAGCTACTGGCAGGGCCGCGCAGCACTTCGATGGATTTGAGCAACTCAGGGTCCATAAAGTAGGTACCTCTGTGACCAGAGCTGGTATTTTGTCTTGCACCGTCAATTGTTTGCAACACACGATCGCCACTTAAACCACGGATTTCAACCCCTTGAGATGAAGCTCTTGGGCCATTGGTCAACGTAATATTCGCCTCATTTTTAAGGGCATTGGCAACTGATGATGCTTGGGCGACCGTAAGTTGCTCTTCATCCACCACTACCACGCTGCGGCTGGTTTCGGAGGCTTTTTCACTGATGCGTGTTGCACTCACCAATACTTCATCAAATTCAGTCGTGACCAGTTTTTTATTCGCATCCTGTTGAACAACGGGCTTAACACTTTCCTCTGCCGCTAACGTAAAACTTAGGGCCGTACCACTCAGTGCTATCGCCATGGCGATCACTAACGGCTTTTTTTTCATCTCTTCATCCTCAAGTGATATTCAGCTGTTTCCGTGCAATTTAATACTGAGCCTAGACTCTCTTTCCAGACGCCAATCCTTTCGAGATTGAGTCTGTTACAGATGATCCATTCCAGATTTGGCTCTTTCGAGATTGAACCCCTTCCAGACCGAGCCCAAGGCAATCAGTACCCATAAAGTAGGATAAATTGTCGGTTTAGCTGCTTTTTTAAGCGCTCATTCGAGCTATTGCAGGCACTCTACCTGAGATAACAAAATAGATCAAATGCAAATCATTATCATTTGCGATCTTGTTTATATTGAGATATCTTAATTAGGAAAATGGCTTTCATTAGAAAAAAGAGGTTGCTGTGACACCAAAACGATATCTTGCCTTTGGCGCGTTAACAGTTGCCATCCAGACGGGTGTTATCGCCTCACAACCCGCTATGACTATGCAGCCAAGCGCCCAAACATCGAGCGTAAATCAAGCATCGCTCACTCCCAGCGCGAATACTGTCACCCTTAATTTTTCTACCACGACTAGCGCTGCAAGCAACACGAATGCAGAGCCCATCAAGCAAATAGACGCCAAAGTAGCCACTGTGAACAGTACAGTGCAAAAAAACAGTACAGCGCAAAAAGTATCAACTGTAGGATCTGTCGATAAGGTGGTTATCCCGAAAACTAAAGCTGATCAACGAATTGACAGCCAAATCGCCAAAAAATCTTCAGCAACAAAACCCACGGCTAACAATCATCCGAATACGGACCCTTTAGCGACGAACGCTTTAGAACCAAGTGCTTTAAATTCAAGTGCTTTAAACCCAAGTGCTTTAGCACATAAGCGACTCGAACAAGTTGAACAACAAACAGAACCCAAAACTGCACAAATGGATTTAATCACTAACGCAGCCGAAGTTGATGCAAAAGCGACCCCAAATGTAGCCAGTGTAACAACTGACAGTGCCCAAACTAACATAGTGGAATTAGCCAAACCGCTGTTCGCTGCAGCACCACCGCAACCGACTTATCCAAAGATAGCGCGTAAAAAAGGGCTAGAAGGCACCGCAACCATAGAAGTGATGTTTAACGAACTTGGTGAGCAACTGGCACTGACGTTAGTAAAAAGCTCAGGGTTCAGTCTGTTAGATCAAGCCGCGTTAGATGCAGTTGAAAACTGGCAATTTGCGGCGCCAGCGCAAAGGCTAGCGAGTCATTATAAGGTCAGAGTGCCTATTCGCTTCGCGCTCAACTAACAGGCCCAATGTTGCCACTGAAAGGTTAGCTCGTGGAGTGTTAGCCACCGCACAACTAGCCTGATTTTTGTTTTACTAACTTACATATAAAACTTATTTTTCAATCGATTGGAGAGGCTTAATGCCCGTAACTGATTTTTCAACCCTACAGACTCAACTCGGCGTGCTGACTTGGCCCTTGTTGTTATGTGCTTTTTTAGCTTTGATGATCTGCCTTGAACGTAGCGCCTTGTTTTTGCATCAAACTTTGCTATCAATCTGGCCCAAAAAACAGGCCTGGGTAAAAGCATTGCGTCAATCAAGCTCAGCGGCAACCACTGAAAACGTCAGCGCGCTGCTAGCGCAAACCAGCGCACAGCAAGATTTACTCGCCCGTGGCGCGACCTTGTTACTCAAACAAGTCCACCAGCCAAAAGTGCTAAGGGAAGAATTACTCAGTCTGTGGCTCAATAAGCAACAACGCGACTTGCAAGCCGGACTCAAGGTTTTACAAGTGATTGGCATCATTAGTCCACTACTCGGTTTGCTCGGCACAGTATTGGGACTCATCGAAATGTTTGCCCAACTCGGGCAATCACAAGGCCCCGTCACTCCAGCACAACTCAGTGCTGGACTGGGCCTTGCGATGAACACCACAGCTGCCGGACTCATGATCGCCGTGCCCGCCATTACCGCCGCCCATCTTTTTGGGATCTGGGCTCAAGGCCAATGCCTGCGCGCTGGGCATGTGCTCAATCAACTCAATCTCTGGTTAGCGGGTATCGAAGATATTTCAATTGATGCCAATCATTACCAAGCATTCACCCGAGTCAGTAAAACCAGCGTCGAGCAAAAATTGGCATCCAAGCCCCATTCTCAAATTGAGCCACAGACATGATAAGTGCAGAGAAACCATTCTTATCGCAGGCTGGCATTGCTTCGCCTGAGCAACTTCCGAGCCTAGATTTAACCGCGTTAATCGACATTATTTTTATCGTGCTGGTGTTTTTACTGCTGACGGCAAATAGCCAATTATTGAGTTTGCCGGTAGATGTGCCACAAAGCCCAAGCTCGGCCATCACGGCAATCGACAACAAACAAACAATTGCCATCAATATCATGGCAACAGCGCCTTATTGGGCTATTGATGGCAAAGAGTTTGATGACTTAGCCACTTTTACCACTGCATTTACTGCACATTTTCAGACTATGCCGAAGGCGACGGTTGTCATTGCCGCCGACAAAGCCGCGCCAGTGGAACCTTTGATGCAACTGCTTGCACTGTTGCAGACGCAGTCCATCAGTCAGACACAAATTTTGATGGAGCACTAGCGTATCCGAACCAGCCATTTAAATGAGAAAGCAAAAGTCTGATATCAAAAAACGGCATCTAAGCCTGTCGCGAACAAGTTGTATTAGGAGTTTAACCATGTTGTTTCAAGCAACTAAAATACCAGTAAAAAAAGGTTCCAGAGTTCAGCGTTATCAACATAAGCGCACATATAAGACATTAAAAAATTTGATGTTTTTCACATCAGCACTTACGGCCTTACTATCCTCAAGCGTTTTTAGCGCTGAACTGAGTGCCGAGCCAGAGATAAGACTCGTGAGTGCGGGTACAGGAGTCACAGAGCTCGTGCTCGCCCTCGACGCAGGCAATGAGCTAGTCGCCATCGACTCCACCAGCTATGTGCCTGAAAGTTTGAGCCATGTGGCTAAGCTTAGTTATCACAGAATGCTCTCCGCCGAAGGCATTATTGCCCTCTCCCCAACGCTGGTTGTCGGTTCAGATGTGATGGGACCAGAAACCACACTAAAGGTATTAAAACAGGCGAATATCCAAGTTGTGCAATTACCCGCAACAAATGATGAACCACAACTGATGAACAATGTGGATACCTTAGGTCACTTACTCAATCGCCAAGAACATGCGGTTAAATTAAAACAAGATTTACATCAACAACTGCAAAGCTTAGCGGGTAAAAAACAACAAGTGCGCGATGCTGGCTCTCAGCCCAAAATTCTCTTCATGCTGTTACAAGAAGGCCGCGGTGCACGGGTTGGCGGTAAAGGCACAGCCGCAGATACTATTATAGAGCTGTCTGGGGCACAAAATATCGCCGAGTTTGATGGCTACAAAAGCATGTCTCAAGAAGGGATTCTGTCCTTGCGGCCCGACATTATTTTGCTGTCAAAGCGTAGCGATAAACACACAGATCAAACTAATGCACAAATTGCTCAAGAACTGTTGAAAGAGATGCCACTACTCGCCCATACCCCAGCAGGGGAAAACGGCCATATTCAAACACTAGCACCGCAAGCCCTTCTCGGTGGTTTAGGCATCAGTGCCATAAGCGCCGCGGATACGCTCGCCAGCACATTGCTCAAGCAAAACCATTAACAGACGCAGCGATGAGCACAGTTAGCACTAATTAGCCCCAGATAAAAATAGAAAGGATATTTGAGATGTTCCTCAACCGCTGGCTCTGGCCGAGTCTAGTCACACTGTTAGCCCTAAGCGGCTTACTCTCGGTCAGCACTGGCCCTGTTAGCATCAGCTTTGTCGACGCCCTAAATGCAGTGTTCAATTGGGCTACCCAGCAAAATATCGGCAATATTGCGCCCCACGAGCAACTGGTAATCAACAATGTGCGCTTACCACGCACATTACTGGCATTAGCAGTAGGCGCTACGCTCGCACAGTGCGGCGCGGTAATGCAGGGGCTTTTTCGCAATCCCTTAGCGGATCCCGGTATTATCGGAGTGTCATCCGGCGCAGCACTTGGCGCAGCCATCTGTATCGTGCTGCTACCCAACGCAAATCCGTTGATGATCCCCATCAGTGCGTTTGCATCGGGATTAGTGACCACCCTTATCGTCTACCGACTCGCCAGCAGCCCAACAGGTACATCGGTCGTATTATTACTTTTGTCGGGTGTTGCCATAGCTGCGCTGGCAGGCGCAGGAATAGGTGTTCTCACGTATCTTGCCAACGACATGGCGCTACGTGACTTAACCCTATGGCAAATGGGATCGATTGCAGGTGCGCAGTGGCTATATGTCAGCCTTTGTCTTGTGACCTTAGCGCTACTGAGTTGGCGATTTCACCAAGATGCGGCGGCACTCAATGCCTTGCTGCTTGGCGAATCCGAAGCACGCCACTTAGGGATAGATGTCGATAGGCTCAAACTTAGGCTTATTTTGCTTTGCGCCTTAGGGGTTGGCGTAAGTGTAGCTGCAACAGGAATTATCGGCTTTATCGGCCTCGTCGTACCGCATTTAGTACGCATGATGTTAGGGCCAGATCATCGCCAACTGCTGCCCATCAGCGCACTTTTAGGTGCAGCCCTATTGGCATTGGCCGATATCGGCGCGCGCGCTTTTTTACCGCCTGCCGAGTTACCCGTTGGACTCGTCACCGCGCTCATCGGTGCGCCTTTCTTCATCTTTTTACTACTGCAACAGCGCAGTAAGCTAATCTAAGCGAGTTTTTATGGCTGCAACATCCTTTGCAAATCAACCATCACAATCGACAACTTATTCAGCTAAGGCGCAATTTGATCGCACCGAGCTCAGTATTTGTCAGCTCGATGTCAGCATCGGCCCAAAAACCGTGCTCAGTGATATTAATGTACAGTTTCAATCGGGTGCAGTAACCGCCCTACTCGGCCCAAATGGTGCAGGTAAATCCACCCTGCTTAAAGCCCTTTGCCAAGAAATCAGCACACCAAGGCAAAGTATACGACTAGGCCATAGCCAACTGGCGGATTGGCCTAGGAGCGAGCTGGCAAAATCCTTAGCCGTACTGCCGCAACACGCCAGCCTCACCTTTCCCTTCACTGTGTCAGAAGTCGTAGCAATGGGTTTATATCCCTTAACCATCAGTAAGATAGAAGGTGATGCGTTAGTTGCCGAGCAACTGGCGCAAGTGGGCTTAACCCATCTGGCTAAGCGCAGCTATCCAACCCTCTCTGGCGGCGAGAAACAGCGAGTCCAACTCGCCAGAGTCTTAACTCAACTCAGGCAATCGCCGTTTCCGCCCGTACTATTACTGGATGAACCAACATCGGCGTTGGATCTTGCCCAGCAGCACAGAGTACTTGAATTAGCCCAAAACTTAGCTCACCAACAAGGCTACACTGTAATAGTGGTACTGCATGACTTAAACCAAGCCGCGCGCTATAGCGATCAATTAATTGTGTTAAAACAAGGGCGAATCGTCAGTGAAGGCACGCCATCCGATGCTCTGTCGGTTGATACCATTAGGGAAGTATGGGACTACGAGCCTGTATATATCCCCGCCCCACAGGGTGGACATCCACTGATTTTTTAATGGAAAGAAGATATTCATTTTACGTTTTTGAGGTCTAATGTGGGTATAATCGCTGCGTTTACACTTTAGCTATCACCTTTTAGCCACAGCCGCATTAATTTAGGCAGAGCCAAGATGAAACCCACTATCTCGACAGAAACTCAACAAGAAGCACTGGTCGCAGCCAAAGCCACCCAAAAGCCGGGCCAAACCAAAGAGCAAACTAAACTCATTGCCCAAGGGATAGAAAAAGGCATAGCTGAATATAAAAAGCAGCAAAAAGCCAAAGCTCGCGAACGGGATAAAGCACGTAAACAACAATTGAGAGCAAAATCTCGCACAGTTAATGACACTGATGAACTAGAGGATTCAGACGAATTATTCGAATCTCAACGTCAGTTCACCACCGCGACTTGGATTGCCATAACGCTTTTACTATTAAGTTGGGTAGGGTTTGCCACATATATCTTTGCAGATTAAAAGCTATGATTTATATATAAAAATTAAGACATCCATATATCACTTGTTAGGCAATATCCTCTAATACCTTACACACATCATTAATTGAAAAAATATTACCGTTAAGGCTTGCTCGGTCTTTTGATATATTCAGAACGAGCCTGAATACGTTGTTCGCATCAGGATAACGGGCAAGTTTTAAAATGATGTCATCACCATTTTCTTCTGCAGACCGAAAATCCCAGCCCTTCCCTGATAAATCAAAAAGCACTTCCGCCGTTTCAGTATTGATTAACACTGGCGCATAAACCCAATGCGACATTCGCATCTCACTGGGGTTGATATCCAGTGTTAACTTACCATTTTGAAAAAACAGCTTAGTGTCCATAAACAGTCCCTGAGTAACAAGTGCACAAGCGATAGGCCGATAGCTTGTATATTGAACCCCTTATCCATTTGTTGTCCATACCGCATCACTTCTAAAACGAACCGTTTACGCTCATTGCCATCAGGCAAAACCGTTAAATGCTTAAGCGAAAAAAAGACAAAAAAAAGCCTGCTCAATGAGCAGGCAAAGACATATTTCAAGCGTCCCTTTCGGGGAAGTAGATTACCGCGCTAGCGGGAAAAACCTGGCATATTCATGCAAAAACATCAATATGCTACTTGAGTCTAAACACGCCAAAAAAGGCGATACAAAGGTTGATGGATGATGGAAACTCAAACTTTAAGGAGGGTTAGGCCTTAAAGCTCATGGCGAATAAACCGCCACGCAAAACATCAGTGTTAAACCAAGTGTTTTGCCAATAAATATGGTTGTTGCCTGTATAAGACATAGTCAATACTCCTAAATTAGTTGTGATTAAGTACTCTAGTGAAGCTTGGCTCGGTTCCTTGGAACTAGAGATTCTCATATCCGTTGAGACGACTTGTCACTCAAGTCCTTGGAGAAAAATATCCATCCTGGATAGACTAGAGAGGAAAGGCGTAGTGCCTAATCCACGAAAGCAATTATATGGATTTGTAGTTTTATTACAACCTTTATTTGTATTTTTTTTGATTAAGGCTTTTTAATGTAATTAAATTACACAATTATAGTGAGGTTAATGGCGACCTGCTTCACAGAAAAACAGAAATAACCCTGTAAATATCTAATAAATAAGATATTACAGAATTATTTCTATTTGTTACCACAAATCGTTAGCGATTGATCAGATATTGATACAAGCCCACCAGCGGACTCGCTGTAGGTTTGCCGTAGAGCGGATCACCTTCTGTTGCACTACCTGCAATATCTAAGTGTGTGTAAGCCAAGGGAATAGGGGCATTAACCCCATGATCAAATAGTCCAGAGGCTTTCAGTAAAAACGCCGCGGGATATTGATGTCCACGGGCGGTAATCGATGATGGCGCATTATTGGAAGATAATATTTCAGCAGCGCCTGACACATCGCGGATCTTAGCGAAGTCTTCAGTGCGTAATGTAGACACTTCAAAGGGCTCACCCCATTGAGTCGCCTGCTGCTGTAAAGTGACAGCGCATTGCTGTGAACTCGCCACAGAGTTTTCCACCGCCGCGGGATAGCTGCCATAACAACGCACGACATGACCTGTGAGTGTTGCTACCGAAAACATCTCAGGCTTCACCGCCGACACGGCTTTGATGCGTAAATGGCTCAGTAAATCCGCCAGCACTAAGCGCCCTTCGGCATCCGTATTACCAATTCGTACCCGCACACCCGCATGGCTCGTAATAATTTCATCGGTCACGAAGGCTTCGCTGCCTATGCTGTTACGCACTAAACCTAACTCGGCAATCACTCGAATACCTTTAGGCTTGAGCATTGACAGAGTTTTAAATAAACCCGCCACGGCAGAAGCGCCACCTTTATCACGACTCATACCCGCCATAGCGCCGCCGACTTTCAGATCGGCGCCGCCGGTATCGTAAATCACGCCCTTACCCGCAAACAGGAAAGTGCGAGTCACTTGACCCTCTGGCAGATACTCTAGTTTCACCACGCGAGGCTGATGACGACCGACGGCAAAAGAAGAACGCGCCACAGCACTGAGCAGCGGATAATCACGCTCTAAAATATCTCTGTCTTCCACCACGGCGGTTTTGATCACGCTGCCCGCAAAGGATTGCAAACAATAGTCCGCAAAGGCTTTAGCCGACATGCGCTCAGGTTCAGTACCACACAAATCCCGCGCTAATAGGCGGCCCGCTTCTAAGGCATTGAGCAAATTGCTGTTATGGGTTGATGAAGATAATAACCCTATAGACTCAAATGCAGGCGTTAAACCAGTCGCTTCACGCAGCTCTAAGGTTTGCCACAGTTCTTGACCGCAGGCTAATGCTGCGACTTCAGAGGCAAAACTAAAACGTGAGTCCTTCGATGGCACTACATATAACAACGGACGTTTTGCGCCTGCGTCTTTTGCAATGGCAATCGCCGCCCTTGCTGCATTGGCATAGACTCGCACGTCCACATACTCGTCGTTCACTTGGGTGACAGGCGCAATGATCAAACGCCCTCCCGCAAGCCCTGGGGCAAACAGTAATGTTGGGCTCTTACCCACGCGCTTATCCACGTGGGCACCGTGCTGAGCCAATAAACCTATCTCATCAAAACCGATAGAATCCAGATCGGGCGTCACCACCACAACCGCATCCCAGCCTTCACCATCAAAAATGGCATTTTCTGCTTTTACATCAACGAAGTTAACTTGAAACATGACCCATCCTTTTTCATTATTGTGCCTGCATTATTCCCGCTCTATCACTTAATTACCAATCTAAAAGTGCTACCGACACTTCCAGAAAAAATCGAATTGGAAACTTTGGCTGCCAGCTCACCAAAAGCCTGTGACACTGAGATTATTTGGCTGCACAGAATGTGCTAGAATGGCCGCAAATTTGCCCTATACCCACAAGACCTTATGAGGGACACTCAAGTGACAGCCTTAAGTCAGTTATACCCGCAGCCATTATGGCAATGGTTCGAACAAATTTGTGCGATTCCCCATCCATCTAAGCATGAGCAAGCCTTAAGCCAGCACATTCAAGCGTGGGCTAAAAGCAAACAACTTGCCGTCGTTGAGGATGCCGTTGGCAACTTGATCATCCGTAAACCTGCGACGCCGGGTATGGAAGATCGTAAAATCGTGGTTATTCAAGCCCATATCGATATGGTGCCACAAAAAAATGCCGATAAAGTGCATGATTTTACTAAAGATCCTATCGAAGCTTATGTCGATGGCGATTGGGTTAAAGCCAAGGGCACAACCTTAGGTTCAGATAACGGTATTGGCATGGCATCGGCTTTAGCCATTTTAGGCTCTGATGATATCAAGCACGGCCCATTAGAAGTGCTGCTGACGATAGATGAAGAAGCGGGCATGACAGGTGCTTTTGGTTTACAGGCGGGCATGTTAGACGCTGATATTCTGATCAATACCGACTCAGAGCAAGAAGGTGAAATCTACATGGGCTGCGCCGGCGGTGTCGATGCTCAAATCACCCTGCCTATGGTGTGGCAAGCCTCTGAGCAAAGTTACTCAGCCTTTAGCCTGCACTTATCTGGCTTAAAAGGGGGTCACTCTGGGGTGAACATTCACTTAGGTCGTGGCAATGCCAACAAGCTATTGGCGCGTTTCCTCTTTGAAAACGCAGATGATTTAGCGTTGGAGTTGACCCAATTTAGCGGCGGTTCACTACGTAATGCGATTCCACGGGAAGCCAACATCAGCTTTATGTTGCCAGAAGAAAACGTCAGCGCCTTAAACGAAAAAGTCGCTGAGTTTGAAGCGCTTATCCGCACCGAATTAGCCATTGCCGATCCCGATATGCGTTTAGTGTTAAACACTATCCCAACGCCAAAACGTGTGATGAGCGAAAACAGCCAAAATACCCTGATCGATTTGCTGCATGTGTGCCCGAACGGCGTGATCCGCATGAGTGATGAAGTCGAAGGTGTGACTGAAACCTCACTCAACGTTGGCGTTATCAACACTAACGATGAAGAAGTCACTATCCTGTGCCTTATCCGCTCGCTGATCGATTCTGGCCGTACTCAAGTCGAAGGCATGTTAACTGCGCTGACCAACTTAGCCGGAGCCGATATCGATTTAAGCGGTGCTTACCCAGGCTGGAAGCCAGATAACAGCTCACCTGTGATGGCAATAGTGCGCGAAACCTATCAAGACATTTACCACAAAGAGCCAGTGATCATGGTGATCCATGCGGGTCTCGAGTGCGGCCTATTCAAGAAACCCTATCCAGACATGGACATGGTCTCGATTGGCCCCACCATTCGCTATCCACACGGTCCAGACGAAATGGTAAACATCACCACAGTCGGCCAATATTGGACATTATTATTAGCCGTACTCGAGCGCATTCCAGTCAAGGCTTAATGTTCTAACCTTACCCTAGCTCACTCAATTCAAGGCCATATCTGCTCAAGTCAGATGTGGCCTTATTTTTTACCGCGGATTCTATTTGTGTAGAAATGCCATCGATAAAATTTTTATGAAAGAACTGAATAACTTGAATTTTCTACTATAGTTGTTCTGTCTGACCCTAACGTATTTTTGCTTATCGCGCTTTTAGAGATAACCGCTTTCCCCTTCAATACTGTGACCTTAAGGAATAGAGATCATGAAATTTGGTAAAATCTTGTCAGCCGCCGCACTACTGCTCAGCAGTAACCTCAGTTTCGCCGAAGAAGTCCCCAAAGCCGTTATCGACCTAGCCGATTCACTGATGCCATTAGGCAGAGAGGTGGTACTGGTGAATGCCGTTAAAGCGCAAAACGCCCAAGGCAAAAGCTTAGATTCAATCAAAACATTAGATGAAAAATGGATTGCCACCGCAGGTATTGATGACTTTATGTCATCCCTGATGAACAACGAAGCGGCCAAGTTTCTCACGACCTTCGAAGCCAGCAAACCTTACTACCAAGAAATTTTCCTCATGGACAATCAAGGCGCGAACGTCGCCATGATCAGTAAAACTTCAGATTATTGGCAGGGTGATGAGGATAAATGGCAAAAATCCTTCGCCAATGGCAAAGGCGATAAACACATAGGTCCGGTCAAATTTGACGAGAGCTCCCAAGCCTATCTAGTACAAATTTCTATTCCAGTGATGGATGGTGATGCTGCAATTGGTGCTATCACGATTGGGATCAACCTAGATCAATTTGGACTCTAATTACCAGAGAACGCCAGTGATGGGCTGCATCCTCTTACCACAGAGTTTATTGCGGCTCTCACCTTTTCAGTGCATCAATCAAGGAGGGCGTGACTATGGAATGGTATAAAGATCTATCCGTTAATCAGAAACTGACTTATCCGAGTCTGCTACTCGCTGGCGTAGTCATCTTCGCCTCTTCAACTGGCATTTTAGGACTCAAAGCCTTAAATCACAGCGCGAATACACTCGCGCTTGAATACTTACCTAGCCAATCTGAGCTACTACAGGCCGATAAAGAGCTTTATCAAGCTCAAGTGGCCGAGCGCAGCCTGATGTTTGTTAACGTGGGCACAGACTCTTACAACGACCTTTTAAAGCAGCACACTAATAGTATCTCTCTGGTTAAAGAACATATTGATAAATTTGCCGATGTGACCACAAGTCCCATCGCTAAAGATAAGCTCAATGAATTAAATCACAGTTTCGATACTTGGCGAGCGACAACCACAGAAATCAGTAATCAACGCACCCAAAATGGCCGTAACGGTAGAACGACGGCGATTGATCTTAGTTTCGGTCAAGCAGCAACGCAATTCGAGCAACTACACCAGAACATTAATCATTTAATCAATGATTTAAATAGTAATACTACCGCAGCGATAGCCCAAGTAGATGATGATGCCAATCATGGACAACAGATGCAGTTAATTGCCTTAGCCATCAGTCTCTTGATCTGTATACTCTTTATCGTTGCACTGCCTAAACTCATCAGCAAACCGCTGGCGGTTTTACTCGCAAAAATCCACGACATTACCGATGGTGATGGCGATTTGACCGAACGAGTCCACTTAACCTCTAAAGACGAGCTTGGTGATCTCGCCAAGGCATTCAATCATTTTCTCGATAACTTACACGGTATTATCTCGCAATTTAAACAGTCTACATCAGAGCTCAACACCGCTGCCGAAGGTCTAGCCAAAACCAGCGCATCAGCAAAACATACCTTGATGGATCAACAAGCTGCCACCCACAGAATCGCCGATGCCAGCGATCATATTGCCGCCTCAGTACAAGAAGTATCAGTCAGTGCCAGTCATGCCGCCGATGCCGCTAAACAAGCCGACGTATTTACCGCCGACGGTCAGGCAAGGGTGAAAAAAACCATCAATGTAATTCGAGAACTCGCAGGAGATGTGGGCACGGCAGAAATGCAAATCAATAAACTCGAGCAAGAAGGTCAACATATCGGCCGTGTACTTGAGGTGATCCAAGCCATTGCCGAACAAACCAATCTATTAGCCCTTAACGCCGCGATTGAAGCGGCGCGGGCGGGCGAACAAGGACGAGGCTTTGCAGTGGTTGCCGATGAAGTGCGCTCCCTTGCCTCTAAGACTCACCAATCCACCGAAGAAATTAAATTAATGATCGCCAATGTGCAAAATGGCACTCAAAGTGCTGTGGCGGCGATTAATATCGGTAATGAAAAGGCTATCTCAAGCGTAGAAGCCGCCAGTAATGCCGGTGAAGCCTTAGCGCATATTGCAGAAATGGTGAGTCAGATAAGCGAAATGAATAATCAAATCGCCCTCGCAGCCAAAGCGCAAACCACTATGGCCAATGAGAGCCATCAAAATATTCAACACATTGCCGAACAGTCGGAGGAGAGTCTACGAACCACTGATGAAATCTACGCAGCAAGCGTACAACTCTCGTCAATGGCGAGTAATCTCACTGCGCTGGTCAGCCGCTTTAAACTGTAATTTGTTGAGAGTGAAAGCTTTTATATAAGTTACCTTTTGTAAATCAGTGATGTTTGAAAGGTCCCCTCAAACGAATAAGGGAGCATAAACCTGTCGCAGTGATTATCTGAATTCAGGTGCTCCCTTATATTTAAACAGCAAAGCTAGCACAGATTAGCAGCGCTTAACCACTAAGCCTCTTGCCGCGCGTAAGTTGACTAACATAGGTAACATCAACGCAAGGATCACTATCAGCATCCCTACCAATTGAATTTCCGTCACAGCCTGCCCCATGGCTAACGCCGTTAATGCTGCAAAAACGGGCACGAGATTAAAAAAAATCGATGCCTTAGCGGGGCCAAGCGCCTTAACACCGTTAATCCAAAACAGATAACCGAGCACAGTGGCGAACAAACCTATGTAGAGCACGCTAGAAAAAGCCGTTGCCGACAGTTCCATCAACTCCAGCCAAGGGTGAAACTCACCTCGGCCAAGCCCAACCACGGATATAGACACACTGGCAGCTATCATACTCAGCAAGGTAAATGGCAATACAGGCAACCAATGGCCGACCCGTTGCGAACAAATGGTATAACCACTCCACGCCAACATGCCGGCGGCAATCATCACATCACCTTGGTTAAAACTAAAGTTGAGCAACTGCTGCACACTACCGTTAGTGATCACTAGCAGTACGCCCGCCAATCCGCCCACTAAGCTAAACACTTGTTGTCTACTGAGCCATTCACGCTGTAATAGCCCATTGACGATTGAAGTCACCAACGGGCTGAGCGCCATAATCAAGGCGCCATTGGCGGCAGAGGTGTGCTGCAGGCCATTAAATAACGCCAGATTTAAGCCGCCCACACCAATCACACCCACTAACGCTATGGCAATATATTGCGTCAAACTCAATTTGGGCCAAACCTGACGAGTAAAAACGATATATAACGCTAGAGTCACAGCCGCAATGGTAAAACGCCAGAATACGAGGGATTCCCCTGACATCTCCTCCAGCACTCGCTTAGCAATCGGAAACACACTGCCCCAGCTAAAAACGCAAATCAGTAGACAAACGAATGTCATGTAAGGTGTATGGGATTTCATATCGGCCTCTAGGGAGGTAATTGGGATTGGGCTTAGTTTATAAGTTTCATATATTATTAAAACGCACAAAATTGAGAGCTTAAATTCCAAATATGAAACTTAATTATTCCTTAGACGATATGCGCTTATTTTGGGTAGTGGCACAGCAAGGGAGTTTTAAGCTCGCGGCGCAGCACTTAGGCATTCCACCTTCAACCTTAAGCCGTCGAATCAATCTGTTAGAACAATCCTTAGGTCTGCGTTTACTGCACAGAGACGCCCATAGAGTCAACCTTACCGCCACAGGTCAGCGGTATCTCGAACGCTGCGGCCCGCTATTTATCGAGTTAAACCAGGTATCTGGTGAGTTGCATGCGGATAAACATCAAGCGGTTGGCAAATTGCGGATCTCGGCGCCCATCAATACAACCTATCGCTGGCTGGGTGAATCACTCAACGCCTTCCAACGGCATTATCCCAATATTGATATCGATTTAAGTCTGTCGAACATGAATATCGATGTCAGTGAAAACGCCATCGATATCGCCTTTCGAGTGGGCGAACCTAAAGATCCCGATTGGATTGCAAGGCCACTTACCACGATTAGCTTTGTACTTTGCACCAGCACATCGGCAACCCAGTGGCATGCGCTGCAATCCATTGAAGAGCTGGAACAGCATCCGGTTATCATCGCCAAGCCCACAAAAACGTGGCGTTTACAGCACAATCGCACAGGGCAAAATGTCGAGTTTGAACCAAGGGGGAATATCAAATTAGCCGTCGATGATATGGCGATTGCCTGTCAGGCCGTGGTGGCGGGGCTTGGGATTGGACTCATACCCATCAGCATGGCGAGTGAACAGATACGAAGTGGCAAACTCATTCAAATACTGCCCGAGTGGCAAGGTATTCCGCGCACCGCCTACTTAATGTATCGCGATCGAGACAACCTGCCCTTACGGGTCAGACTGTTAATTGATTTTATGTTGGCGAATCCACCCGAGGCTTATTGAGCCAATGCAGGCATGAGTCTGCGGCTTATCGACTCAATAAACGGCTAGAGTGCTAAATCCAGCTGAGTCTGGCCGTTTAAGCTTGTGGCGACGACAAGAGTAGAATCAGTAAGGCCAACTGAAATACCCAATAGACGAATGCCGCGGCCTTCTTGCCTTTCCATAGCCTGTGCGAGTAGCTCATAGAACATTACAATCGAGACTTCATCGCTGCGGTGCTCAATTGTAGTCTGCTTGAAATCGTTAAACTTAAGTTTGACCACCTGTTTATGTATTTTGCGTTCCTTAGCACTGCGACTTAAACGCAAGGACAGTTCTTGGATCAAACTCGGCATCACCTGCTGGCACTGCTCTAAACTATAAATATCCTTCGCTAATGTGGTTTCAACACCCACTGATTTGCGCTCTCTGTCGGCAGAAATACCCCGTTCATCTATGCCTTGGGAACGCTCAATCAACACACCACCAAACTTACCGAATCGCGCTAAGAGCTCAGGTTTAGAATAAGCTTGCACATCGCCACAGGTATTGAGCCCGAGCGAAGAGAGCTTTTCGGCGGTGACTTTGCCAACACCGGGAATTTTACGCAGCGATAAGGTCTTAACAAACTCAGAAAGCGTCTCTGGTGTAATGACATATTGGCCGTTTGGCTTGTTCAGATCCGAGGCGACCTTAGCTAAAAATTTTACTGGCGCGATACCAGCCGATGCGGTTAAACCCGTTTCGGCTAAGATATCGCGACGAATCGCTTGAGCAATCAAGGTCGCAGAGCCCTTATATTGTTGGCACTCACTCACATCCAAATAAGCTTCATCTAAGGAAAGCGGCTCAATTAATTGGGTATAGCGGGAAAATATTTCACGAATTTGTAGCGACACTTCTTTGTAAACCTGCATCCGGCCTGGTACTAAAATCAGCTCAGGGCACAACTTAAAGGCATAAGCCGTCGCCATTGCTGAACGTACACCGAATTTACGTGCCTCGTAACTGCAAGTACTGATAACACCGCGACGGTCGCTACTGCCCCCCACGGCTAAAGGCTTGCCACGGTACTCAGGAAAGTCGCGCATTTCCACTGCAGCAAAATAGCAGTCCATATCGATATGAATAATTTTTCGCACGTTGAATTCCTCCAACGCCAAAATACTGTATATAAAAACAGTAATCAAGTATTCCTAATAGATTTGGGCCAATAAGATGTGGCCTAGCGCTGGAAAAGAGAACAAGACAAGTGTGAGGAACAACAGACATGCTTAATAACTGAGTTTCCTAGGCCATTACACTCAGTGGCCTAGGTATTTACTCAACCTAACAATCTAAGGCTCACATCTTAGTTTGCAGGTAGTTTTGCAATCCAACACGGTCAATAAGCCCAAGTTGTTTTTCGAGCCAATACATATGGTCAGACTCTGTATCGTCGAGTAATACTTCGAGGATTTCGCGGGTCTGGTAATCTTGCTTCTGCTCACACAGTGCAATCACTTTGCGCAAATCGTCCGCGACCTTGTATTCATAGGCAAGATCATTACGTAGCATCTCTTCTACATCTTTACCTATGTTCAATGCCTCACGGGCGGCAACATTGGGTGTACCTTCGAGGAATAAAATGCGCTGCACTAATTTGGCTGCATGGGCTTTCTCATCATCTGACTCATGGGCGATACGCTCATAGAGTTCATTCAGGCCCCAATCTTCGTACATATGGGCATGGACAAAATACTGATCCATTGCCGAGAGTTCTCCCGTTAGGAGTCGATTTAACGCATCGATGACGTCTTTATCGCCTTTCATATCTTGCTCCTATTGGTCGCTAATTTGCGATTGTAGATAATTTTGAATACCGGTTAGCGTAATGAGCTCTTGCTGCGACTCGAGCCAATCTAAGTGCTCTTCTTCGTCTTCGAGAATATCTTCCAGCAGATCGCGGCTCACATAGTCCTGTTCGGCTTCACACAAGCTGATCGCATCACGCAGCAATATAAGCTGCTCTTGCACCATGGCCAGATCGCAGTCGAGCATCTCTTGGCTATGTTCACCAATGCGAAGTTTTTCGAGTTGTTGCAGATTAGGCAGACCTTCCAAAAACAGCACTCGCTCGATGAGCTTATCAGCGTGCTTCATATCTTGGATGGATTTTTTGTATTCGACGTGGTTTAACTTCTCTAAGCCCCAATGTTTAAACATGCGGGCATGGAGGAAATATTGATTGATGGCGGTCAACTCACAGGTAAGCACCCGATTCAGTTGCCCAACCACTTTAGGATGACCTTTCATAAGTTACTATCCTTGGTAAGCGTGAAAAGATTGATCTAAATCAAGCTTCTAGCCTAGTACAATTTATCGACCAACTCAAATTATCTTTATATTTCACCTACTTAATGATGAAAAGCATTCTCATTCCTGCTTAGATTAACTTGCTATCCCACTCTAATCCCAAGGATAAATCTCAAATGATTAACCCGTGTAAGAAAATACAAGGCAAAAAAATAGCCCCCTAAATCGGAGGCTATGATCGAATCAAGACTATTTAGATAATGCGGTCTTTCGTTAACTTCTCACGACGCGCTTCTTCAGCGGCCATACGACGTTTACGTTTGTCACAAGGGTCATCACAATCACACGCTTTTTCAATCCCTAGAACACCTAAACCGCCACAACTTCCTTCAACGGCTTTGCGCTTGATGAGATAACCAATCGACATGAGCAAAAAGAAGACTAACAAGATCACAAATGCCGCGATAAAAGAGGTCATGGTTTACTCCAAAAACTAAATAAGGAAAGGCTTGAAGGCGTCGCTGTAATAAACCTTAAATCCGTCGCCTTGCTTTTCGATTAGCATTATCGCCAAGTGTTCCTTCTTGGCAAGCTCCAATGATGCTTCTGTGCCCAAAACCATCATGGCCGTCGCAAAACCGTCGGCCGTCATACAATTTTGATGCAATACAGTCACGGATGCTAACTTATGATTTATCGGCAAACCAGTACGCGGATCGATTATATGCGTAAAACGTTGGCCGTCTTCTTCATAATAATTACGATAGTCACCAGAGGTCGCCATCGCCATAGTACCAGGTGCGATAACCTGTTGTACGGCTTCAGAGCCATCATTGGTCGGTTGCTCTATAGCAACACGCCAAGAGCTTCCATCACCTTTGGCACCTTTGATACTCAGTTCGCCACCGATTTCAACTAAATACCCTGTCGCGTGGTATTTATCAAGAATGGAAGCGATCTTATCAACCCCAAATCCCTTCGCGATTGATGATAAATCTACATATAAATGGGCGTTGTGCTTAGTTAGACGGTTACCTTCAATGGAAAGTTCACTAATACCGGTTTTGGCTTTTGCCGCATCAATATCGGCCTGACTAGGGACCTTTGTTGGACGCTTATCTGGCCCAAATCCCCACAGGTTAACTAAAGGACCTAAGGTAATATCAAGTGCCTTATCCGTCACTTGATATAAGCGTATTCCCTCTTGCACCACTTTGATGGTATCCGCTGAAACTTCAACGCTTTGCTCCAATGGCAATTGGTTGAAACGGGATAATTCTGAATTTGGGCGATACGTCGACATCTGATCATTGACTAGCTCAAGGGCTAAATCAATTTCCGCTTGAAGTAATTGCGCCGTCGGCATCTGCTCATTCGGCACGACTTTAATATGATAAGTCGTCCCCATAGTGCTGCCCGCTAATGAAATGACCTCGTTCTGCTTCGAGCAGGCTGAAACAAAAAAGGCCAGCCCTACGAGGACTAGCCAGTTAAATAAATGCTTTAATACTGAGGTATTGATCTTTAAGGTCTGAAACATAGTGACCTACTACTCTTATTTGGGCCCTTAAATGCAAAAGTTGCAGATGAGAGATTATCCTCAACATCTGCAACTTTTCTATCTAGGACTAATGAACATTAGCCGCCGAAGTCATCTAACAAGATGTTTTCGTCTTCGACACCAAGATTTTTCAACATACCAATTACGGCAGCGTTCATCATTGGAGGTCCACACATGTAGAACTCACAATCTTCTGGTGCATCATGGTTTTTCAGATAGTTTTCATACAATACGTTATGAATAAAACCTGTGTAACCATCCCAGTTATCCTCTGGTTGAGGATCTGAAAGTGCCACATGCCATACGAAGTTATCATTCTCAGCCGCGAGGCCGTCGAAGTCTTCTACGTAGAACATTTCACGCTTAGAACGTGCACCGTACCAGAAGCTCATCTTACGTTTAGACTGAAGACGCTTCAGTTGGTCGAAGATATGTGAACGCATTGGCGCCATACCCGCACCACCGCCAATAAACACCATTTCTGCATCGGTATCTTTCGCGAAGAATTCACCGAATGGGCCAGAAATTGTCACTTTATCGCCAGCTTTTAAGCTCCAAATGTAAGATGACATCTTACCGCAAGGCAGTGTCAAGTTACGTGGTGGAGGCGTAGCAATACGCACGTTCAGCATGATAATACCGAACTCTTCTGGGTAGTTAGCCATTGAGTATGCACGGATAGTTTCTTCATCAACCTTAGATTCAAGATTGAAGAAACCGAAGTGTTCCCAGTCGCCACGGTATTGTGCAGGTACATCGAAATCTGCATATTTAACATGGTGAGCAGGTGCTTCGATTTGAATATAACCGCCAGCACGGAATGGTACAGATTCGCCATCAGGAATTTGCAGCTTCAGTTCTTTAATGAAAGTGGCTTTGTTATCGTTAGAGATAACTTCACATTCCCATTTCTTGATACCGAAGATTTCTTCGTCAAGCTCGATTTCCATATCGTTCTTAACGTTAACCTGACAAGAAAGACGACAGCCTTTACGGGCATCACCTTTGCTAATGTGGTCAAGTTCTGTTGGCAGAATATCGCCGCCGCCAGACTTAATCACCACGCGACATTGGCCACATGAGCCACCGCCACCACACGCACTCGATACGAAGATACCGCTGTTAGCCAAAACACCTAACAACTTACCGCCAGCACCGGTTGTAATAGCTTTTTCAGGATCGTCATTAATGCCGATCGTGATGTCACCGCTAGCCACTAACTTAGACTTAGCGAATAAAATCACTAATACCAAGATGAGGACGATAGCAGTAAACATACTCACACCGAGGTAAACCTCGAGCGGAGTAGATTTAAAAATACCAAGAATATCCATTAACTTATCCTTAGAAGGTCCAATTCAAGAAGCCGTTATGTGTCTCTTACAGAGACACACCAGAAAACGACATGAAACCTAAGGCCATCAAACCAGCAGTGATAAAGGTAATACCTAAACCACGTAGGCCGTTAGGCACGTCGGCATACTTCAGCTTCTCACGGATACCGGCCATCAATACGATAGCTAATGCCCAACCCACTCCTGAGCCGAAACCAAACACCACACTTTCGCCTAACTTGTAGTCACGCTCAACCATGAATGATACCGCACCGAAAATCGCGCAGTTCACTGTGATCAAAGGTAAGAAAATACCTAATGCGTTGTACAAAGGTGGAAAGTACTTGTCCAGTGCCATTTCCAGAATTTGAACCAAAGCCGCAATCACACCGATAAAGGTAATGAATTTCAAGAAGCTTAAGTCAGCTTCAGGTGCGCCAGCCCAAGCAAGTGCACCAGGAGCTAGCAGCCCTTGATAGATAACTTGGTTTGCTGGGACAGAGATAGTTAACACTACAACTACCGCAATCCCTAGGCCCATGGCTGTGGTGACTTTCTTAGACACAGCCAAGAAAGTACACATACCTAGGAAGAAGGCCAGTGCCATGTTTTCAATGAAAACAGAGCGAATTAACAGGCTAATATAATGTTCCATCGCACTTACCCTTTTGCTTCAACTTGCTCTGGCTTATAGGTACGAATAATCCAAATCAAAACACCGATCAGGAAGAACGCACTCGGAGGCAGTAGTAGCAGACCGTTTGGTTGGTACCAGCCGCCATCAGAGATCTTGTGCAGGATTTCAACACCGAACAGAGAACCGTTACCAAACAGTTCACGAACGAAGCCAACAGCTAATAGAATTGCACCGTAACCTAAACCGTTACCGATACCATCCATAAAGCTCATCATTGGCGGTGTTTTCATCGCGTAAGCTTCGGCACGACCCATTACGATACAGTTCGTAATAATCAGACCGACGAATACCGACAGCTGCTTAGAGATCTGATAAGCATAAGCCTGCAGCAATTGGTCAACCACGATTACCAAAGAGGCAATAATGGTCATCTGTACGATAATACGCACACTGCTTGGAATATGATTACGGATCATTGAGATAAACAGGTTCGAAAACGCTGTTACCGCAGTTAACGCCAACGCCATTACCAGTGCAGTTTCGAGCTTGCTCGTTACCGCTAATGCACTACATACACCAAGTACTTGTAAAGCAATCGGGTTGTTGTTGACTATAGGTCCGGTCAGAACCTGTTTCAGTTCTTTAGCGTCAGACATTAGTTGAGACCTCCATTGCGTGCTTTTTCAATGAAACTCGCAAAACCTTCTTTACCCAACCAGAATGTCAGTGAATGTTGTACACCGTTACTCGTTAAGGTTGCGCCAGATAATGCATCTACACCGTACTCAGTGCTAGCAACAGTTGGGTTTTTCGTTACGCTGATAGCGAGTTTACCTTGCTCATCAAATAACTTTTTGCCATGCCATTTCGCTTTCCACTGAGCATTTTGCACTTCGCCACCTAAGCCCGGCGTTTCGCCGTGCTCGTAGTAGACTAAGCTTTGCACTGTGTTTAGGTCAGCATCCATAGCAAGGAAGGCATACATAGTAGACCATAGGCCATAACCATGGATTGGCAGAATGACACTGGTTAATTTACCTTGGCCGTCACGAACAAGATAAACTACAGCCTTATCAGCAACACGTTTCACTGAAGCGATGTCATTCTCAGGTACAAATGAGGTTTTCACATCACGAGACGCTTTACGTTGATCATAAGTGTCAGCATCAACACCCTCAACCCAAGCACCCGTTTTCAAATCGACCAGTTTAGCTTCGATGTGTTTGCCGTATGTATCCAGAATTTGCGCTTTGGTCACTTTGCCAGCTTTAGTATCGATAAGACCAGCGGCTTCCAGAATGTACTTTTGCTTATCAAGCAGTTTATTTTCTGCTTGAGTCGGTCTCAGTAACACTGCTGCAGTAGACACAAATATCGCACAAATTAGACACAGGCCAACGACGATAAATAAGGTTCTGCCGAACGAATCTTTATTACTAGCCACGGGCAATCCTCCGCTTGATATTTGCCTGAACCACGAAGTGGTCGAACAATGGCGCGAACAAGTTAGCAAACAAAATTGCCAACATCATGCCTTCAGGGAATGCAGGGTTAATCACGCGGATAAACACAGCCATTGCACCGATCAAGATACCGTATGCCCATTTAGCTTGGTTAGTAAATGACGCTGACACTGGGTCTGTCGCCATGAACATCATGCCAAACGCAAAACCACCTAACACTAAGTGCCAGTACCAAGGCATTGCAAACATTGGATTAGTGTCACTACCGACAACGTTAAGCAGCGTAGAAATGGCAATCATGCCCACCATTACACCGCCAACGATACGCCATGAAGCGATACGCGTGTAGATGATGACCAAACCACCTAACAGAATCGCTAATGTAGACACTTCACCCACTGAACCTGGAATGAAACCGAAGAACGCATCCCACCAGTTTTGGTTAATTGCGTAATCTAAAGTGCCAGACGCCGCTTGGCTCAGTGCAGTTGCACCTGAGTAACCGTCAGCCACAACCCATGAGGTATCACCTGACATATTCAACGGATAAGCGAAGAACAAGAAGGCACGACCCGCTAGTGCTGGGTTTAAGAAGTTACGCCCTGTACCACCGAACACTTCTTTCGCCACGACCACACCGAAGGTGATACCCAGCGCCACCATCCATAATGGGATAGTTGCTGGCAGCGTTAAAGCGAACAGGATAGAGGTAACGAAGAAACCTTCGTTGACTTCATGACCACGGATAGAGGCAAACAGCACTTCCCAGATACCACCGACGGCGAAGGTCACCGCGTAGATAGGTAGGAAGAAACAGGCGCCATACCACATCAGCGCAGGCCAGCCAGAGTTTGCCGTCAGTTCGGTACCGAACATGCTGAACAAGCTCACTTGCCATACGTCAGGAGTAGCAAAACCAGCCACTAAAGCTAATTGAGCTTGTAAACCTACGTTGTACATACCCACGAACATCGCGGGGAAAGCACAAGCCCAAACCGTAATCATCATACGTTTTAGGTCGAGGTTATCGCGAACATGGGTTTTGCCCTTGTTCACTTTACCTGGGGTATAAAAAATCGTGTATGCCGCTTCGAATAGGGCATAAAACTTTTCGTATTTACCGCCTTTTTCAAAGTCGGGTTCAATACGTTCGAAAAAATCTTTCAAGCTCATTAGCCTTCCCTCTCGATCGTATCTAGACAGTCACGCAGATATGAACCGTAGTCATACTTGCCTGGACATACGAACGTACACAGTGCGAGATCTTCTTCATCTAACTCTAACGCGCCTAAAGTAGCAGCACCGTCAAAGTCACCTGAAATCAAGTCACGCAACAACATAGTAGGAAGAATGTCCAATGGCATTACACGCTCATAGTTACCAATTGGCACCATAGCGCGGTCTGAACCACCTGTACTGGTCGTCATGCTGAACAGACGAGAAGGAGCAAGATGTCCTAAGAATGCACGAGTGATAGAATATTTGTCTGAGCCTGGTAATACCCAGCCTAAAAATTCTTTCTCTGTACCTTCTTCTAACAGACTTACTTGAACATGGTAACGACCTAAATACCCTTGTGGGCCAACGGCTGTACGACCATTCAGAACAGAGCCTGAAATCAGACGAACATTGCCATCTAAGGCTTCACCTGCGGTTAATTCAGTCATGCTCGCGCCCACAACAGTGCGTACGAGTCTTGGCTTAGCCGCTTTAGGGCCTGCGATCGCAATAACACGTTCGGTATTGAGTTCACCCGTCGTAAATAGCTGACCAATTGCTATTACATCTTGGTAACCAATATGCCAAACGGTACGTTTTGCAGAGGCAGACAATAAGAAGTGAATGTGAGTACCGACTAATCCTGCAGGGTGCACACCGGCAAATTCTTCAACTTGGGCGTTTGCGGCAGGAATATCAGCGCCAGGCGCTTTACAAAGGTAAACTTTACCGTCAGTAAGTCTTGCTAAGACCTTAAGACCATTAGCAAAATCTTCTTTATGCTCACGGATCACCACAACGGGATCAGCGGCAAGAGGTTGAGTATCTATTGCGGTTACAAAAATACCAGCAGCAGAAGAGTCTACAGCAGGAACTTTGCTAAAAGGACGAGTACGCAAAGCAGTCCATAAACCTGATTCAATCAGATTGTCACGGACTAACTGCGAGTCGAGCGTATCGAGTGCAGTGGCATCATATTTAGCAAAGGCAACGCTGTCGTTTCCTTCCACTTCAATGACAACAGACTGCAGAACACGCTGGGCGCCCCGGTTAATGTCTAATATAGTACCACTGGCTAAAGCCGTATATTTAACGCCTAAATTCTTCTTATCTTCAAAAAGAACTTGGCCTTTTTGTACTTTATCGCCCACTTTGATCTTCATCGTTGGACGTAAGCCAATATACTCTTCACCCAAAGTAGCTACATGTTTAATGGCTGGGCCATTATGGATAACTTGCTCTGGTCCGCCTGCTATAGGCAGTTCCAATCCTTTCTTAATTGTAATCATATCCACAAGCACTACGTTTGAAGGAAAGACAATGCGCCGCGTTCCTGCTAAATACTTAGGTTTTAAACAAAACCTACTGCATTGAGCTAGCGCAGATTTATCACAGAAATGCGATCGCAATCACGCTGGTCGCGCGCATTTTACCCCAATTGACTTGGCATCGCCACGAAAATTATAGGTGATTTCAAACCTAAAATACGGATTGAAAAGAATCATGCGCTACGGCGTTCGCCTTCCGACCTAGTGACTGATCAGAAAGAGAGAATATTACGGCCACTGGGTACTATAGCATTAATAATTAAAGATTTAATTTAGCAAAAAGTCGAAACGTCCACTAAACGCAGCCGAAATCGATCTTATTTGTTTCAATTGATTTAAATTCAAACAAAATAAAACTCAATTTAAAAGCGCCATTGATAACCTAAATAGCTAATACGTCCATTTTCCGATCGAATTCCGCTATTTGATGCTGTTGTGACTAATGTCTCATCTAAGAGGTTTTCTACCCTAAAATAAATCTCATGGTGACGGTTAAAATGATAATTCGCCGCCAAATCTACTCGCCATTGTACTGCGATAGGCTGTAATTCAGCGCCAAATTGGCCCATTTCCCGTTCCGATTGATAAAAGATATTTGCATTCAATTCATATTCGGCATATTTCATTCCAGCACTAAAATGCAATTGCTGCTCAGGTAACCAAGCCACTCTATCACCAGCCACAACGCAACCTTGGATTTCGTTACAGCTATTGGTTTGATACTCCGAATTCGAATATTGATAATTTAAGACTAATGGTAACTGTACACTACCGATATCCCACTGGTAGCCAAGACTCAGCTCAACTCCTTTGGTCAGTACATCCACGACATTGCCTTGAACCCACAAACGACTGTCAGCACATTGCGCATACGCATCACAATTCACATGAAGATTATCAAAATCTTGAACGTAGGTTTTGATGTCAGCACTAAAATGCTCACTGGCATATTGGACACTGACTTGATATTGCAATGATACCTGCGCCTCTTGCTCAAGATTCCCCGCACTTGCGGCGGTCCATGAGCGGCGAATATCCGTACTAAAGCGCCAATCTCCAGCATCATATAAAACACCGAGTTGTGGCATCCAATCGCTGTCGGAGAAATCAGCCGCATCCAGTCCTACATAAGCTAAATCGACCTTGCGATTGACGCTCACTTGTTCATAGGCAAGCGCGAGCTTTATCTGTAATTCGTCCCAATTAAACAAGGAATCGATTGCCGAAGTAAATGCTGTTGCATCGTCGGTATAGGCCAATAACGCATTTTGTGCATCACTCACTAAACTCAAGTCCTGCTGCCATAGACTCTGTTGTTCGCCAAAGTGCATCTCGGCTTTATCCGTATGATAACGGGCGCTATAGATAATTTGATGGGCACCATACTGATTCACTGATTCAGTTTGTGCCCCAAAGGAGCTGAAATCATTGTCTTGTTGTAAAGAAGCCAGTGAGACGCCATCGACTGTCGGCTGACGTTCAAATGCGGCCAACGCAGCAAGACTCTGGGCATCGAGCATTTGCCCATCAAATTGATTGAGTTGGTTTAATTGCTGCGAATAGGACTGGTAGTAAAAGTCTGTGGTGACCTTATGCCCACCATTAAGCGTAACTTGGTGAGACAGTTGGTACTTATGATGTCGCCCCTGATGTTTATCCGCCGCAGTGGCCGAATACAAACTCATAGGATCTTGTTGCCAATCGGCCTGTGTTAACCCAAGCTGAGAGCGATAGCTATCATCATCGAGAAACTGATAGGTAAACTCAGTCACCTGTGGGCTTCTGGCGCCGAGTAAACTCGCGGCGTTGATTTTAAATAAGATGTCTGTCGTTTGATGGTCTGTGTCTTGACCATTGAGCAAGTGATCGGCGCCGCTATTATCTGCATAATTAACCGCGAGTATCATGCCATACTCTTTTTGCTTAACTCCCCAATTCATATCGACACTGTAGTCTGAATCGGTATTGCCCTCGAGAGTCGCCTTACTATTCTCGGTCTGCTCAGCAACAGGTAAGGTTTGATAACTCACCACCCCAAACGCACCTTGCCCACCGACAGCCATATTTGCCATCGGGGTGGCAGTAACACTCTGCTGCTGCAGCAGATTAGGTAAGAGTTGTAATTGCGGTGCAGAATACGGCGCAGGGGAGAAATACACTCTATCTTGTAATACCGCAATACCTTGAGTCGCACTGCGCATGCTGATGCTCGCGGGATTTCCACTCAGATCCGCAGGCAAAACCGTCAAAGCCGTCAATTGACCTAATGCTAAACGATTAGACGTTGAATGAAATGTGTCATTGAGCTTGTTCAATTCAAGCATTTGACTGTGAAGATCATCGGCGAACGTTGTGCTAGAACAGGCAAGAAATACAGAAATTGCACAAAGTGATACAGTGAAGTAACGACTAGGCATACCAAGCTCCCAAAAACTTTGTTAGCGCACGGTGTTTTTGTTATTAACTTGTAAAATAGCTGAATTTGAATGAAAAAAAAAGCGACTCTCGTCGCTTTCTCTTATTAACTTCAGGAAACTGAATTTACTAACGAAGCACTCTCATACTATAAGAGTGCGAACAATTACAGGTTACCTAGAATTTCATCGCTTAATTTTAGATCGTCATTACGATTAACACTTACGCCTGCAGCAATAATATTACGGGCGATATCTTGTGCTTGCTCTAATGAATGCATCTCATACGTACCACATTGGTATTCGTTCAGCTCAGGGATTTCAGACTGCTCAACCACTTTAAGCACATCTTCCATCGCGGCTAACCACGCATCGGCCACTTGGCGCTCTGTGGGTTCACCAATCAAACTCATATAAAAACCGGTACGACATCCCATTGGCGAAATATCAATGATCTCAACATCGCTGCCATTTAAATGGTCACGCATAAAACCCGCGAACAAATGCTCTAGAGTATGAATTCCGCGCTCACTGAGGATCTCTTTATTCGGTGCGCAAAAACGTAAATCAAATACAGTAATAGCATCGCCCTTTGGCGTGCTCATATGCTTAGCGATACGAACCGCAGGGGCATTCATCCGAGTATGGTCGACGGTAAAGCTATCAAGTAATGGCATAGGGATCTCCAAATTCTCAGGGCGACATCAACGCCACTGTAACTGTCTATTTATGGCTTGCAAGCATAACACCAAATGAATTACGCCGATAACAAGATAATCTAAGATGAAATCATCTCATATAAATCAGATGCTAATGTGACAGTTTGCAGTAAAAAACATCATTTAGTGTTGACGCTGCTGACTGTAAGCATCCTCAGATATTTTATGGTACTGGCGCACACCTTGCTCATACGCGTGATAAGCATCGTACACCTTTCGCATTAAGGGATCTTGATTCGCTTGATCTTCAATCACTTGTTTGGAGATTTTCTCAAGCTCCAACAAGACGTTCGGTGGAAACGCTTTAAGTTCCACACCTTCGTCTTTCACTAACGTTTCAAGGGCGGTCACGTTACGGGTCGTGTATTCATCGAGCATATCTTGGTTAATGGCTCTAGCAGCAACTCTGACTATGGCCTGTAAATCCTCAGGTAAACTCTCAAAGGCAGCGGTATTAATCAAGAATTCCATATTTGAACCTGGCTCATGCCAACCAGGGTAATAGTAATACTTAGCCACTTTATGTAAACCGAAGGCAAGATCATTCACTGGCCCTACCCACTCTGCGGCATCAATCGCCCCCGTTTGCAGTGCACCATAAAGTTCACGCCCCGCCATGTTTACAGGTACAGCACCAACGCGTTTCAACACTTCACCACCTAAGCCCGGCATGCGGACCTTCAATCCCTTAAAATCAGCAATGGTATTGATGGGTTTATTAAACCAGCCACCCATTTGCATCCCAGTATTGCCACCCGCGAGGGGGATTATCCCAAAGGGTTGATACACTTCAGTCCACAGCTCCATACCGCCGCCATAGTGAAGCCAGCCATTTATTTCCTGCGCGGTCATACCAAAGGGGATCGATGAAAAAAACTGCGCTGCGGGCGCTTTTCCTCTCCAGTAGAAAGAAGCGGAGTGGGCCATTTGAATTTTACCCTGACTCACACCATCAAATACGGCAAAAGCGGGCATCAACTCACCCGCACCATAAACGCTAATCTTTAACCGACCGTTAGACATTTCATCGACTAAATGCGCAAAACGCTCAGGAGCCATGCCTAAACCGGGGAAGTTTTTCGGCCAAGAGGTTGCAAGACGCCATTCAATAGCAGGTAAAGCGTGGGGAACATCAGTTGCGGCATGGGAAGCGGCTACGCTTTGCGCATCACTGGAGACGGGGTTACAACCGCTCAGTCCCATCAGCAGCACTGAGATAAACAAACTCCCTAACTTACGCATTTTTAATAGTCTCCCTGATGTCAAACGAGCGCATGGATCCAACTGACATGGAAATACACTCAAGATGGGTATCGACAATCACATCGCCCAACCTCTTAAAATAAAACATATTGTTAACACAGAAACTAAGGTAGGGAAACTAGAAACTAAGGTCGGCAAATCCAAAAACGGTCTTAAGTTGGCCTAAAACAAAAAGCCACTCTATGAAGAGTGGCCTTGAAATCTAAGCTAAACAGTATTATTGAGCGATTAATTAACCGCGACAATTTGGCGTATTAGGTACTTGTGCATTCGCATCCCACTCATTTTGAGTGAAAGTGTGAATAGACAAAGCATGCACGCCATTGGCTAACTCATGGGCTAAGTGAGTGTTGACCAATCGATGACGGGCTAATAAACGTAAGCCATCAAACTGCTCGCTCACCAGCACAACTTTAAAGTGGGTTTCTGAATTCGGTGGTACATGGTGACGATTACTTTCGTTAATCACTTCTAAATGGGTCGGCGAAAAGCATTCGGTTAATTTCTGCGAAATAGTGTTAGCCACAGTGCCCTGCACATGAGTATTGGACATATTCGAGTCTCAGAATGGGGAAATCCAGTTGCCGCAGAGTACTGCTTCAAATTGAAAAGATCAAATTCACGCTTTCAATTTGTTGATGCCCTACCACTTTATATCAGCCATATTTCGCAGTGCTTCACCATAGGCAGTTAGCGGGAGGCAATTAACCATGGAAATTAACGATAAGTTGTCTAAAGGTATAGTTCCAACGCGGCTCTTTTACTTTCAAACGTTTAGGCAAACTGTGTAACCAGTCACTTTGCATAGGCCAGTGCATGATCAGTAGATCGCCACTGTGCAAACTGATGCAGTACTTGGTTTGACTGTGCTTATGCTTAAGCACAAAATCCCGCGTGGCGCCTAAGGTAATAGAAGCAATATGACTCCCCTGAGCAATTTCAGGTTCATCATCACTGTGGGCGCCCATACAATCTTTACCATCGGCGTAGCGATTCACTAATACCCCATTGCTCTCCAAACCATAATCCCGCGCTAACTTATCCCTCAACTTGTGAGCATATTTAGGCCAAGGTAAGGCGCGAATAAACAGTCCTGAATATAAATAGTCGCAGCCCAAATCGCCAAACCACACTTGCTGGCGGGGAATTGCGTGAAACTGACCAAAGACTTGGATTTCGGGGCGGCTTAAGGGATAGGTCTGCGCTTCTTTCATTAGCGCCGCTTGCTGCTCAGTATTAAGATAACCCCGCACTAAGGTGATGGGCGGTTTAATTTGAGCCTCCCCCTCTGTATCAAACCCTAACTTACCTTGCTGCATTGACGTCCTCCATGCGAGCCGTCGCACTGCGCCATGAAATCTGCGATAATCTGCGCCTTAAATTTATTGGCGCAGTGTGGCACATGACAACACAATTTTCAGTAGCGGGTGTTGAACTCGAACTCTTACGGTATCCAGCTCAGCAGGAATCTAATCTTCAAGCTTGGGATGCCGCCGATGAACACTTACTCAAAAGCCTTATTGAGTCAGAGCAAGCCGCCGTGCCAACCGCCATTATCAACGACAGTTTCGGCGCCTTAAGCTGCGGTTTATCTAAATTGAATCCATGTTGGCCACTGCGTGTTGAAACCGATGCCAGAACCAGCTTTTTAGGCACAGAACAAAACCATGGCCGCAATCAGTTGCCAATGGATAATCTGCAATGGTTTACCAGCCGCGATACCTTGCCGGAAAACTTAGCCTTAGTATTGATGAAGTTGCCTAAAAACTTAAGCTACTTTGCCCACCAGCTAACGCGCTTGTCGCAAGTGTTACCCGCAGGCACTCGTGTATTAGTGGCCGCCAAAGCCAAATCGATTAATGGCGCCTTACTCGACATTTTTGCTAAGCATTTAGGCCCCGCAAGCGCCAGTTTAGCGTGGAAAAACACGCGAGTGATCACCTGTGTCAGTGATGGCAAACCAAGACCATTAGCCAAAGAAGTCACTTGGGCCGTACCTGAATATCAACTTGAGATCAGCAATTTAAGTAATGTGTTTGCCGCCAACAAACTCGATATTGGCGCACGCATCATGCTAGAGAATCTGCCCAAAGGGGATTTCAAGTCGATTGTCGATCTCGGCTGTGGCAATGGCGTGCTGGGGTTACGCACCGCCCAGTTATTCCCAGAGGCCGACATTCACTTTATCGACGATTCTGAAATGGCAGTCGCATCAGCCAAGGCAAACTGGGCACGCAACCAATTGCCCACAGACAAAGGCCACTTCTATTGGGACGATTGCATGACGCATCTGCCAGAAGAAGTCCAACCGGATCTGGTACTGTGTAATCCGCCGTTTCATCAAGGTGAAGCCATTACCGATCATATCGCCTGGCAGATGTTTTTAGATGCCCGCCGCAGCTTAAAAGAGGGGGGGATCTTACATATCGTCGGCAACCGTCATCTGGCTTACCATGTAAAATTACAGCGCTTATTTAAGAACTGCACCACAGTCGCCTCCAACGGTAAATTTGTGATCCTGCAGGCACAGAAAAAATAACCTCATCGAAATTGACACGTTAAATGAGAGCCAGCAATGTTTGGCTCTTTTTTATACAGGGCTCTTTTTATGCTGAGCAATGACATGTTGGAAAAGTAGCAGTCGGAGATTTCCTAAAAATCAACAACAACTAGCCGAAAAATACACATACAAGTACACTTCTTGCCGACAAAGGTTTATGAGTTAAGCACTTAAACACTTAGGAATGAGATATGCCGTTAAAGGATGACGTTGCCCAACTAAAAGCTGAGCTGGCACAGTTACAATCGCTGCATTTATCGCAGCAATCTTCGCTCGGTCGTCAATTAGCAGAATTCTCCACTAAGCTCGAGACCTTAAGTCAGCAAATTGCGACTGAAAACGCCACTGAAACCACTCTGAATATGGCAGCGAGTGCTTCATCGATTGCATCTGTGCTCACCGCCGCCGATAACTCGCCTACATTAACCTATGCGGCACAAACACCAACCCTTGAGCCAGCTTCCGTAGAACCAGCCCCAGCAGAACCCAACCCATGGCAGCAAGGCCCTATACCAAGTGAACCTTGGCAAGAAGACCCTTGGCAAAGAAAAACGAAAAATACCTCGACGGAACAAGTCGCTAAAACCGAACACCTTATTCAAGCACAAAATCAACAGCTGAGTGATGAAGTCAAATTGCAGGCAAGTGTGCAAGCGGCGAGTCAATTTGATGAGTTGTTATCCCAAGGACTCGCGGCCGTCATGGCACCCTTTGCGGCAGTCAACGAGCAAGTCAAATCTTTCTATCATCATTATCAGGCTAAGGGATTAGGACCTGTCTTTTTAATGACTGTCGCAGGGATCATCACCCTGACCTTAGGCTTTGGTTATTTACTGCAATATTCAATCAACCATTGGTTTTCTGAACTTGGCAAAGCGCTACTCGGGTTTGCCAGCGCGAACGCTATCATAGTGGGCGGGATTTTTATTCGCCAAAAACGCGCGGGTATGGCGGATTTTGGCTCAGGTATTGTCGGACTCGGACTCATACTTAATTACCTCTGCGCGTACTTTATTGGGCCGTATTTTGAGTTAATTCCCAATAGCGCGAGTTTTATCTTACTGTTATTGATCACTTTGGCGGGTTATGGCCTGTCGATGCGCTTAGATGCCAAAGTGATCGCCGTGATCGCCTTAGTCGGTGGCTCGACCGCGCCTATGATGCTGTTATCCCAAAGCTATGCGCCGCTATTGTATCTGCCTTATTTAGTGCTTATTGGTGCGGGCGCCCTTGCCCAGAGTCGCAAACTTAAGTGGCCGCTGCTACTGGAAATCAGCGCCCTGTTGCACATAGGCTGCATCGAAGCTTTTAGCAATTTCATTGAATTGCCACTTGGCGACATTGGCGACATTGGCGGAGTCAGTCTGCTCGCACTTATCAGTATTAATGCGTTCTTTTATCTCTACGGCATCACAGGCCTACTATTTACCAAACCGTTTACCCATCAGGATGAAAAACATAATGCACTGAGCCATCGCATACTCGCCCTACCGATAGCATTGCTCGCATTTGTGTTATTAGAGTTGACGCAATTTACTGAGTTCGCAGGGGAAATCTTTGCGGCGAACGCACTGATTTGCGCAGCCCTCTATTGGAAGCGCACAGGCAATCTAGAAAAAGCCCGCAGCGGCTTATTGTTAGTCTTTGCAGGCAGTTTTGCGGGATTTGCCGCACTGTATTTACTCAGCCACGATTTCCTTGGATTAGTATTACTGCTCGAAGCCTTATTACTCTTGTGGATTGGCACCAAAGAAGAACTGATTTCCGTTCGCGCCGAAGCCTATGTATTGCTGCTGATGGGATTAGGGCTCAATGTGTCTAGTGTACTGACGGGCATGAGCCTTTTAGAATCAAGCTTTATCGATGGGGCGCCAATTTCTCCCTTGTCAGCTTTTGGCTTTCCACTGTTGGCACTGGCTTTAAGTTGCGCCGCCTTAGTCTTAGTGATTCGGCTATTAACACTCCATCATACGTTACTTTCGACCCTAGAAAGTCAGCTAAACAGAGTGTTAAAAGAGCTATTAAGCGGTTTTTATGTGGCGACAATTATCCTCGCGGCTTACCTTCTGAGTAGCGATTACTACCTCGCCATCTTGCCACTCGTCAGCCTATTACTGCTGTATTTGAGCGCAAAGGACAGACTCGTTGTGAGCGAGTTTGCTGCTTGGCTCTTACTATTGCCGCTGCTGTTTAAGGTTGTTGAAGGCATAATGCTCACAGGCAGTTTTAGCTTTAGTGCCCAACCGCTTATGGCAAAACTGGCACGGTTTGAGTTATTTATCGTCCTACTCTTGGCCCATTATTGGTATCGTCGCCACTATAAAGATGCCTTATTTGCCAAAGCCGCTTATACGATGCAAATCTTCTGCTATTTGCTGCTGCCGCTTATTCTGCTGCCCAAAGTCATCCGCAACCATTGGGAATATACCGCTATTGCACTCTGGCTGAGCACCTTTATGAGCCTAGGTTTAGCCTACTTTGTTAAACATAAGAGTTTGAATATAGAAGCCAAAATCCTCACTTGGCTAGCGGTTCTTATGACAGCCTCGCTATGCCTTATTCACGCTTGGCAAGGACTCGCGGCGCTAGCCGTTGGCGCCCTCTTTATGGGCTTCACACTGCTTCGTTATCGCCAATTACCCGAGACATGGCGTCCCTTGCTGCAGCTACAATGGCAATTAAGCCCTTATTACTTTGCACTGGTATTGGCCGTGATCGTTTATGGTTTTAATCATTCTGAGCTAGTAGGAATAGCCATGACAGCATTAGCCTTAAGTGGTTATTTTGCTTTGCTAATCCAAAGAGGTTTAAGCCTGAGAGGTTTAAGTCAGAGATCTGTAGGCCAAGCCTCATATAGCGCAAAATTCCCCCTCGCCGCCGAAATCCAAGCCGCAATAAAGGAAAGCTACCATCTCGCCTATGGTCTCACTTTAGGCTTAGCCCTGTTGCCCATCATGTTCCATTTTGAGCTAACACTCGGGCTTAATCGTGATAATGCCTCGTTCATGTTAATCGAGTTTTTATCACTGGCGCTCCTAGCAAGGCTTATCTTGCAGCACGGTCCAGCAATACGCTTGCATAGACGCATCTTACCTTTACAAGGACTTAAGTGGGGTTGGCATCTGTTACTCGCCTTAAGTTACTTCATGTGGAGTTATAGCTTCGATAACATTATTGCCGCCCCACTCAGCGCGATTTTATTGGTTATCCATGGCAGTGTGTTGATGTTTATCAGCTTAAAACCACAAAATGCCGATATGATCCGCCTCGCCGCAGGGCTATTTACCTTATCGACGCTTAAAGTGCTATTACTGGATATGGCGTCCTTCGAGCTAGTGCAAAAGGTGATTGCCTTTATGCTGATCGGGGTCATTTTGCTGACTGTTTCTTACTTCTATCAGAAGGCGAGAAATCGACTGCAGCAAGATTAACATCGTTTTTAAAGCACTAAAAAAGCCGCCATCAAATTGAATCGATGGCGGCTTTTTACTGTTAACGATTTAATAAAGCGATGAGGTATCGGCTATTTAATATGGACTATTCGATACGAGCTATTTGCTCGCCAGTGCCTTATCGAGCGCCTGCGCCACATCGTTAATGATGTCGTCGATATGCTCAATCCCAACCGAGATACGGATAAGATCCTCTGACACACCCGCCCTTGCGAGTTCATCGGCATCGAGTTGTCTGTGCGTAGTGCTCGCAGGGTGGCAGGCCAAGGATTTCGCATCGCCGATGTTCACTAAACGCAGGATCATCTGCAGCGCATCGATAAAACGTCCGCCGGCAATTTTACCCTCTTCAGGCGTGGCCGCTTTAATCCCAAAGCTAATGATCCCAGAGGCTTTGCCGCCAGTGATCTTGTGGCAATTATCCTGATAAGGGCTGCTTGGCAACGCGCCGTAATTCACCCAACTCACCGCCGGATGCAACACCAAATATTCGGCTAATGCTAGCGCGTTCGAGCAATGGCGATCCATTCTAAGGCTAAGAGTTTCAAGGCCTTGCAGCAGTAAGAATGCGCTGTGCGGTGACAGTGCGGCGCCAGTATTACGTAGCGGTACCACACGGCAACGACCAATAAACGCCGCAGGGCCAAAGGCTTCGGTATAAACCACACCGTGGTAAGAAGGATCGGCTTGATTGAGTAAGGCAAATCTTTCTTTATTAGCCACCCAATCGAACTTACCAGAATCGATAATCACCCCGCCAATGGTCGTGCCATGACCACCTATGTATTTGGTTAAAGAATGAATAACGATATCGGCGCCATGCTCAAAGGGGCGACATAACACTGGGGTTGCGACCGTATTATCGACAATTAAAGGCACGCCATGCTTATGGGCAATCTCGGCTAAACGTTGTAAATCGACAATATTGCCGGCTGGATTACCAATCGATTCGCAGAATAAGGCCTTAGTTTTGTCATCGATCAGCTCATCGAGGCCTTCAAAATCATCGAAGGCCGCCATGCGCACTTCAACGCCTTGGCGCGGCAGCGTATGGGCAAACAGATTATAGGTGCCGCCATAGAGCTGACTGGTACTGACGATGTTATCGCCAACTTGAGTCAAGGCTTGAATCGCATAGGTAATCGCCGCCATACCCGATGCCACGGCCAGCGCACCTATGCCGCCTTCAATGGCCGCCAGACGTTGCTCTAGCACGCTAGTAGTAGGATTCATTATCCGAGTATAAATATTGCCAGCGACTTTTAAGTCAAATAAATCAGCACCATGCTGGGTATCATCGAAGGTATAAGAGGTCGTTTGATAGATAGGTACTGCGGCCGCCTTCGTGGTCGCTTCTGACTCATAACCATGGTGTAATGCCAGTGACTCTAATTTCATTTTCCCTTCCTTATCCGTAGCAGCCCAGTATTCAATCGACATTGAGAATTGCACAAGATTTGTGCATGTTCAACAAGCTAACAGATAGACATCTAGAAGTCTAAAATTTTTTAGCCACAGCCTTTAACTTCGGCGCAAATTGTTGCGGATAAGTTCGGCCAGCACCACGACCGCAGAGACTATCTCTGGCGAGCACTCGTATGAGGCATTCAAACGCATAAAATGGCGGAATTCGACCTGATTACTAAAGAGATTTCCGGGTGCAATACTGATCCCACGCTCAATCGCCTGATAATAAATTTGTGTAGCGTCCATGTGTAATGGCAGCGCTAACCAGAGGAAATAGCCGCCCTGCGCGAAGTTGACCCCCACAGATTCGGGCAGATGCGCGCACAATAATTGATACATGGCCAATTTACGGCTGGCTAACTTTTTACGTAACTGTTTTAAATGCCGTTCATATTGCGCCGACTGAATAAAATCGGCGATGGCGAGCTGCATGGGCGCACTGGTCGATAACGTCGACATGACTTGTAAGCGTTGTAACTGCGGTGCATGGCATCCCGCCGCCACCCAGCCGACACGATAACCAGCAATCAAAGACTTAGAAAATGAGCCGCAGTGCAACACCCGTCCTTCTGTATCGAAGGCTTTTACTGGCCTTGGCGCGCTCGAGTCGACATAGAGTTCTTGATAAACATCATCCTCAATCAGACTGACCTTATGCTCGTTTAGTAACTGATAAAGCGCCTGTTTTTTAGCATCCGATAAGCTGCAACCTAAGGGATTTTGATGTTGGCTCATCAACCAGCAGGCTTTCACTGGATAGGTTTTTAATACTTCTGCCAGCGCCTCGAGATCAATCCCCTGTTGTGGATCGGTCGCGACCGCAATGGCCTTAAGCTTAAGCCGCTCAATCGCTTGCATCGCACCATAAAAGGTCGGTGACTCAATGACAACCCAATCCCCCGCTTGAGTCAGCGTCGCTAAACTCAAGTTGAGCGCCTCCATGGCACCCGAGGTAATGATGATTTCGTCGGGCGAAATGCTCATGCCTAATTTGGCATAACGTTGGGAGATAGCCTTACGCAATCCCGCATTTCCTGGCGGTAAATTATCGGCGGCAAAAGAAGGTGACATGTGCCGAGTCACCTTAACCAAAGATCGCGCCAGTGCTTGTTGTGGGAATAAACTAGGATCGGGAAATCCTGAGCCAAAGGGTACTATATCCGCCTGCTTTGAAGCCTGCAGAACATTGAATACAAACTCATTAATATCCACGCTATCGGAAAGATAAATCGGCTTTTGTCGCTCGGGATAACGAAAGGCTTCTCCCTGCCGCGCGATTAATTCCGGCTTTGGCGCCACTAAATAGCCAGACTTAGCCTGCGCCGAGATCACACCTTGGCTTTCCAATAACTGATAGGCATTGAGCACTGTCATCAGACTCAAGCCCGAATCGGCCACAGTTTGGCGCAGCGACGGCAACTTGTCCCCCGCCTGCCAGACACCTTGGGCTATTCGTGTCTTTAATTCCTGCGCTAACTGCTCATACTTCGTCATCTGTTATAGCCAAGCCAAGATATTCTGTGTCTGTTATAGCTAGCATATCCCATGGTCTAATAGCACACAAGCTTTCACCGCCGAGCCAATATAGGGTTCAGTGAACGCGACTAGATCAATGCCTTTGTAACGAGAAATGCCTATCGCTCGAGGAAATTATGTTTGATTTTGATGCCACAGTACTCGCTAGGATCCAATTTGCTTTTACCATCTCTTTTCACATTATTTTCCCTGCCATCACTATCGGCCTCGCCACCTATCTAGCAGTATTAGAAGGTTTATGGCTGAAAACAGCGAATGAGGTTTACCAACAACTCTATAAATTTTGGTCGAAGATTTTTGCCATAAACTTTGGCATGGGCGTGGTCTCAGGCATAGTGATGGCCTATCAATTTGGTACCCATTGGAGCGCGTTTTCCGCCTTCGCGGGCAGCGTAACTGGGCCGCTACTCACCTATGAAGTCCTCACCGCCTTCTTCCTCGAAGCGGGTTTTCTGGGGGTCATGCTATTTGGTCAGCAGAAGGTAGGCAAAAACCTGCATTTCTTCGCCACTTGTATGGTCGCCACGGGCACGATTATCTCAACCTTCTGGATCTTAGCTTCAAACAGCTGGATGCAGACGCCCCAAGGTTTTGAAATCGTGAACAATCGCGTCATTCCTGTGGATTGGTTTCAGATAGTGTTTAACCCTTCATTTCCCTATCGTTTAGCCCATATGACAGTGGCGGCCTTTATTTCATCGGCTTTCTTTGTGGGCGCATCGGCGGCTTGGCATTTACTCAAAGGTAACGACACGCCCGCGATCCGCAAGATGTTGTCTATGGCGATGTGGATGGCGTTAATTGTCGCGCCGCTGCAAGCTGTGATTGGCGATTTTCACGGCTTAAATACCCTTGAATATCAACCTGTAAAAGTCGCGGCGATGGAAGGCCATTGGCGTAATGAGGGCGATAAACCCACACCGCTTATTTTGTTTGCGATTCCCGATATGGACGCTGAGAAAAACCACTTCAGTCTCGAAATCCCAGGGCTCGCGAGCCTGATCTTAAAGCATGATTTAAGCAAACAAGTGCCAGCCTTGACTGAGTATCCCGCCGAGGACAGACCCAATGTGTTGTTAGTGTTCTGGAGTTTTAGGCTCATGGTCGGCTTAGGCTTATTGATGATTTTTGCTGGACTGTGGAGCGCTTATCTCAGGCGCAAAGGCAGCCTCTACAGCAACAAACACTTTCTGCGATTTGTATTGGTGCTCGGCCCCGCCGGATTGCTCGCCACACTAGCAGGTTGGTTTACCACCGAGCTTGGCCGTCAACCTTGGGTGATCCAAGGATTGATGCGTACTCAGGATGCAGTGTCTTCCCACAGCGTTACCCACTTGAGTATCAGCCTAGGGATTTTTATCGTCAGTTACTGTGGCATCTTTGGCGTTGGTTATCGCTATATGATGCGACTCATCCGCAAAGGGCCAGATAGCGCAGCAACAAGCCATTAATTTTAATCTAGTTTTACTTATTCAATCTTAAGCATATTTAAGGGCTCACCATGGAATTCGATCTACCCTTGATTTGGTTCGGGATCATCATTTTTGCCACCTTAATGTATATCGTGATGGATGGCTTTGATCTCGGCATCGGCATACTGTTTCCCTTCATTCACGATGAGGACGACAGGGATATTATGGTCAATACCGTCGCCCCCGTTTGGGATGGAAACGAAACTTGGTTAGTGCTCGGCGGCGCTAGTCTGCTCGGTGCCTTTCCCCTCGCCTATGCAATAGTACTCGAAGCACTAACCATACCGCTGCTCATCATGCTGCTGGCATTGATTTTTCGCGGCGTGGCATTTGAGTTTAGATTTAAGTCGGGCGCAGAAGCTAAACCATTCTGGGATAAAGCGTTTATGTTCGGTTCTATCACGGCCACCTTTTCACAGGGCGTAGTGCTGGGGGCGTTTATCTCTGGCATTTCGGTGAGTAACCAACAATTTAGCGGCAGTAGTTTCGATTGGTTAACGCCCTTCTCACTTTTCTGCGGTTTTGGCCTTATGCTGGCCTATGCTCTGCTCGGCGCAACTTGGTTAGTAAAAAAATGCCAAGGCGAGCTTAAAACGACCATGCAACAACTCGGCAGAGCACTGACCTTATGCCTGCTTATGACCATAGGTTTAGTCAGTTTATGGACGCCTTTTGTGCAACCCAATATTGCCCTGCGCTGGTTTAGTTTACCGAATTTATTCTACTTCGCCCCAGTGCCAATACTGGCATTAGCCTGCAGTTGGGCCTTGATAAAATCCCTAAATCGTGATGATAACTATCAGCCATTCCTACTCACTCTAGGGCTGATCTTCCTAGGATTTAGTGGCTTAGGGATCAGTATCTGGCCGCACATTATTCCACCCAACATCAGCCTTTGGCAGGCAGCAGCCCCCGACAGCAGCCTAAGCTTTATGCTCGTCGGCGCCCTGATGATCATCCCGCTGATTTTGGTTTATACCTTTTGGAGCTACTACGTGTTCCGCGGCAAAGTAACCAAGGATGCAGGCTATCACTAGCCATGACTCAGGTAAAAGAGGCTTCCCAAAACGCGACCTAAGCCAACTTGGCTTAGGTCGCTGATTCACCTTAGATGACTTTATATATGCAGGAGATCAACATGACGACCCAAACGAAATCCCTCGCCTATCGACTCGGCTGGTTAGTGCTGATTTGGTGTACAAGCGTAAGCTGTCTGTTCCTCGTCTCTATGTGTATCAAAATACTTTTAAAAGGTGCGGGCTTAACAACCTAAGTAAATATTGACTTTAGAAGCTTATATTAAGGCTTAATTCAGTTAGTGCCCATAGCATCTAGCGACAATGCACTAGAACATTCAATGGTTGAATTAATTTGGCTTTCAGTTCTGCCAAATTAACAAGTGCTCAGTTTACTTTACGAGTGCTAGCATTAAATTGACAAAGACTAGCGCCAATGTGGCAAAGTTAAAATAATGTTAAATCCAGTTTTACTGTTATCAGTATATTCAGCAAGATTAGCTTAGTTAGGCTTGCTTTATATTTTTACTTGACCTATGGTATCAGCCAAGCAATTACTTATTTAGTTAATGGCAAGATTTAGTTAACAGCAAGGCCGATATACTAAATCGATATACAAAAATAAATAATCAATCGAATATCAACTTTTGACTGGAGATGTAACACTATGTTTAGCACTGCATTTTCATCACTATTTTCCCATGTGTTAGCTAACACATCTAGTTCAGTAAGCTCAATCCGCCTCTCGCTCAAATTCCCAGTCTAAGCCGAGCGTCACTCGCGCTCGGCAGAATTATAACTTCTTGTGAAATAAGCACAGAGTAATACTCATTTTAATTTCTATGCTTATATTTTAACTTTGTTATTTCAGAGGCGGCAATGGCATATTCTTTTTTTAGTGGTCTTTTCCAGAATTTTATTCTAAAAACTGAAACCTATTATTTACAAAACAGTTTTAATGTCTCTCTACGCCCAACAGCTTTGGCAGGCGTGATTAGTAAGCTTGAGCAGCTAAAACATGATACGACGAGTGATAAAGTGACTGTGGGACGGGAAATTCACTTAGTTAATCTGCAGGATCAGCAAGAGTACCAAATTGAACTCGTGTATCCACCAAGGCATAAACCCAGTGCAGGACGTTTCTCTGTCATATCAGATTTAGGCGTCAGCTTACTTGGGTTATCAAAGGGCGAACTGGCAGAGGTGAGCATTTTAGGCAAACCAGTTCTGTTTATGATTAAAGATGTCAGTTTAACGAAAAAACAACCTAAAAAGTCTGTATAGAAAAAAATCATTTGGCATACTTTTTTGTAAATGGCTATTGAGTATTGCTACTTGATAACATTTCAGAAAATTTTAAAGATATGATTATTAGACTGTAAGCATTTTAAAATAAAGCATGTTCAATTCAGTGGCAACATGCTTTGAACTCGCTATTAGCGGCGGCTTATAGCGGTATTTTCAACATAATATAATAAGAGGGAATGTTATTTTGAAGTCATTAACTGGCCGCGATATTTATTAAAGAGACACTTTAAATAGGTTTAACACTGCAATTAACGACTCTTTGCAACTATTTACGTATAAGTCATGGCAGCGCTTTAGAGTAAACAGCAAAGGGGTTAAGAGGTTTCGCACGGCGCCTCAATCGTTAAATTTATTTTTATACTCTTTATAAATAAACCGTCTCAATTAAAGCCTGAAATAAAAAATTGAGCCCAACTATCGAAACCGATTTGCGGCGCGGGTTCGGATAGTAACCTTCACTTTGGAGTTTATATCTATGAGTAAAGAAAAAAACAAAAAACCGCCAATGAAAACCTTAAAAGAGAAGCGTCAAGATAAACGGAACCGCCAAAAGGCTTCCGACTAACTTATCTAACTCTGTAAAAAACCTTAAATCCTCTCTTTAAATAGGCCGAAAATAGGGTGTTAATACTTTAGCACCCTATCTTATTTCACAGCTTCCACCCAATATTTTTAGTGCATCATCTAGCGCGACTTTCACATAGGATCTCATTATCTCGCCTTTATTAAGCCTTGCTCCATCAGCCACTCAATCACAATCGGCGGCGATACTGCTCAGGTGAGCACTGAGCATATTTTTTAAACATCACGATATAAGGCGAAGTTTGGTTATAGCCGAGCGTCAATGCCACTTCTTTGATCGCAAGTCCCTGACGTAATAGTTGTAAAGAATAGATAAACTTATGCCTTTGTCTTAGCTCAGTAAAACTCATCCCCAGAACCTCTTGGCAGCGACGAGCTAAGGTACGCTCTGTGGTATGTAATTCACTGGCCCAAGATTTAAAGGTTTTCGAACTCGCAGGGTCGGCTTCAAGTGCCAGCAACAACGGCTGTAACAGTTTATCTGAAACGGTGGGCAGAAATTGCGGTAGAGCTTTACCCAAGGTCAGCTGATCGAGCAAAACCTCAACCAGTCGCTTATCCGCCGCAGTTTCTGCCACAGTGACTTGCCGTTCCCGCAGATCGTTAACGATCGATTGGGCAATGGATGTCACGGCTAAAAGACAGGTCTCTATGGGAAAAGCCGCAGCCCGCTCGGCAACTATATTCATCGAGCAATAATGAATACTGCGCCGAGTGTAACTTTCATGTTCTATCCCCGCAGGAACCCAAATCGCATATTGTGACGGCGATAAAAACCGTTGCCCTGCAGCATGTAACTCCATAATTCCACCGCTGATTAACTGCAGTTGCCCCCAAACATGTTGATGTTTTGGCGTTACCGTATTTGGTAGGAAAGCTTCATAGTTGAAGAAGATATCTGCAGCAGGCTCTTGCTCTGCCGTGAGCGGATGGTAAACCGTGCGCATTTTGATGCCCTCAAAGCTATGGTGGTCCAAAAAACTCAAACGAAATCGCTAACCCAGATTACGCTTGTCCGTAGAGGAATTGACCTTGTCTGATAAGCGATATTTATATCATAACCGACCATGGATAATAGCCACTAATCTATTATCTGGATGCTTAAGTGATAAGCCATAAGCTATGGCCAGTCACTTTAGCCAGTACCTAAAGGCAGGACCATGCTGTATTTGTTTCCCCTGTTGGCCGTATTAATTTGGGCAGGCAATTCGATAGTCAACAAGCTCTCATTTGGGATTATCGATCCTGAAGCCATAGCATTTTACCGTTGGTTTTTCGCTATGTTATTGTTAACACCCTTTGTCGCAAATCGCGTCTGGCAAAAACGCCAAGTGATACTACCTTTGTTACCTAAGTTCGCTACTTTGGCCTTGTTAGGTATGGTGCTAAACCAAAGTCTGGCCTATTTTGCGGCGGCAACCACCACGGCAACAAATATGGCATTAATCACCTCTCTCGTGCCTATGATCAGTCTGTTTTTAGCCGTGCCATTACTCAAGCAAAAATTATCACCGTTAGCCTTTGGTGGCACCTTAATCTCGCTATTTGGATTGATTTTTATGCTCAGTCACGGCGATATGATGAATCTTGCCATCGGCGTGACTCAAGGTGATTTACTGTTGCTCTTTAGCGCCTTTGTGTATGCTCTCTATGGCGTATTACTGAAACGCTGGCAACTGCCACTGCCGACTTGGGAATCGGTTTATATTCAAGGACTCATAGCCGTATTCATGCTGACGCCACTGCTGTTTACGAGTCCCAGCATAGCGATCAGTGCCCAATCGGCACCACTGATACTTTACGCTGCTATCGCTGCCTCACTTTTAGCGCCATGGGCTTGGATCAATGGCATAAGCAAACTCGGCGCCGATCGCACCAGTGTATTCTTTAATTTAATGCCTATTATTGCGGCGATACTGGCGGCCATCATCCTAGATGAAACCTTAGCCATTTATCATTATATTGGCGGTTCTATGGTCATTATTGGCGTCATGCTAGTGCAGATAAAACCTAAGCCTAAAGTCATCCCTACCCTAGCTTGTCCTGAATAATACAAAGTAATGCGTCAACGCCTTGGTAACAGTGACCAAGGCGGTTTCACTTATTTCAATGCGTACAAAATCCCATCGCAATCTGCTGCACGCAAAGGCAATTCTATAAATAACGGCTAAGCTATTTATTAAGTTATTAATGGAGATAGTCCTATGTTTAACAGTATTCGCGTTAAGTTTTCACTGATGTTTGCCATTATGGCGACAGCCCTCATTGTCATGGCGGTCACCGATGCTATGCAAAGCCGTGCTACTGTGAAACAGATGCAGGAATTTAGTCAGTTATTTAATCCCGCAATTTCGGCAATTCTCAATGCAGATCGCGACCTTTATCAAGCGCAGCTAAGTGAAGAAGTGTTACTCAGGGAAGAATTATCTGCCGATAATCGCAAAAATGAGATTGATAACTGGCAAGAGAATGTCGATCAAGCCCGTGACAGAATGGGAGAATTTAAAAAAATCCTTACAGATCACCTGCAAGTACTGCAATCAACCAATGGCTTTGAGGCGCAGTTTTCGCTCTGGTATCAAGCCTCATCAGAGGTCATTAATGCCGTTAAAAGTAATGATTTTGAACGCGCGAAACAACTCCACGAAACCAAATCCAAGCAAGAATTTAAGGCATTAAGAGATATCTACAATGCCGCGGGCGAAGCCGCCGATAACAGAGTAAAAGAGCTAGATTTACAAGCAACGGAACAGGCAACCACCCAAACCCAAATATCCTTAACGATAGCGAGCTTAGTCGCCATTGTGGCGCTTTTGATTGCCTACTTCGGCCCTAAAATCATAGTCAATGCAATTGAAGATATCACTAGCAGGATCAATGACATTGTCGATGGTGACGGTAACTTAACCCAAAGGATCCCTATCACACGTCAGGATGAAATCGGCGAGCTCGCCCATGCATTTAACTTATTTGTAGAGCAGCTACAGCAAATGGTCATCTCGATTATTGGTCAAACTAAAGATGTGAGCCAAACCGTTGAAAGCCTTGCAACTAAGTCAGCCACCACAATCAACATCAGCCATGAACAAGAGCAGTTTGTCGATACCATTGTCACAGCAGTAAATGAAATGAGTGCAGCCGTAAGAGAAGTCGCTAGTAACGCTCTTCATACTGCCACCGAAATCACTAAGGTGAATGACCAAACAGTAGAGGGTAAAAATATCCTCGCCCAGTCCGTTAATCATATTCAACAACTGTCTGAATCAGTTAAAAATGCCGTGACTGTTATTGAAAAACTTTCAGTTAATTCTGCCAATATTGCCTCAGTGCTTGATGTGATCCGCTCAATCGCTGAGCAAACTAACCTCCTTGCCCTTAACGCGGCCATTGAAGCGGCGCGTGCTGGCGAACAGGGCCGTGGCTTTGCCGTAGTTGCCGATGAAGTACGTACACTAGCGAGTCGTACCGAAACCTCAACCCAAGATATTCAGCGCATGATTGAAGAGTTGCAACGCGGAGTAAATGATGCGGTTAAAAGCATTGAATCGGGAGCTAGCCTGACCACATCAACCGTGACCCTCGCCAGCCAGACCCAAGATGCATTAGATGAAATTCTAAACTCCACCTCTAAGGTCAGTGAGATGTCCACTCAAACGGCGACTGCGACCGAAGAGCAAACCCATGTGACCGAAGAAATTAATCGTAACTTGACCGAATTATCCGATAAAACAAGATACTGCAACTTAGTGATCCAAGAAACGCAGCAAATAGTCGTCAACACTAAAGCCATTTGCAGCAACCTACAAAAAGAAGTTGCGCGATTTAAAGTCGCTTAAGATAAATGACTAACGACACATAGTTAGCGATAAGCTATTGAAACGAAAAGAGTGCCCAATGTGGGCACTCTTTTTAATGGAAATAATACCAAGAAAAGCTTGAAGACAATAAAAGCCCACAACCGTATGCAAGTTGCAAATAACGGTAACAAAACCCAAGTTGTATCGATTCACCCGTTAAAGTGCGAATAACAGTACTAACTGCTTAATGTTAACTCACAGTAATGATTGAATTTCTAATTCAATCATCTACAAAAGCTGTAAAACAACCAGAAGATACATCAATCAAAACTGACTAATTGACCACCCAAGTGAGCAATTTTTTCAGCGGCCAAGTCGGGATTAAGATATCCTGCGACTTTCGTTAACGCATCGGCGCGCCAAGCAAAAGAAGCTCTCACACTAACAATACGCTCGCTTTCAGCATCGACGTTCGTATCGGCAACATTGCCAGTTGGCAGTAATAGTGCAGGATAATCATGACTTAAGGTTTGTGAGACCCGTGAGCTGGCGAGCGCCATATTGCTAACGCAGAGCTTTTGGCTCGCTCCTAATGGACCGCGGCACACTACATTTAAAGATGCACTGCCAAAAACTTTTAAATCGCCACCCGCATTGACCCAACCTCCGCTCACGCCAGCGCGACGCAGCTCACTCACTGCCATATCAACCGCATAACCTTTAGCAATACCATCTAAGGTTAACATTAGCGGTCTAGCTAATCGCGCTTGATTACCTTTTATTTCAATATCTTGCCAGTCACCTTGCAATAATAATGGCATACCAAGGTAAGCAGGCAAAGCGCCGCGAGACATCATTTCGCCGCCAACGGTACAATTGAATAAGTTGTTGCTCGCCTTACCCAGCCCCTTAGCCAACTTGAGCACTCGTAAACTATCTTGGCTTAACGTTACCCAAATTCCCGGCTGCCGATTTAACTGATTTAACTCGCTGTCCTGTTGATGGAAGCTCAGCAACCGCCCAATATGGGTCACACGCGAAAAAGCCGCGCTAATAGCCGCTTCCAATGCTTTATCTTTAAGTAGTACCTCACCGCTTTGATTTGGCAGTGACTCGGCAGCGATTTCCACCAGCGTTCCGAGTAATGGCTTAGCGCGACGTATCATGATAATACCCACTGTGGTAGGAAGATTTGAGGGATCAGCAATAAACGCTTCATCCAGTTAAATTTAAACAAAGCACTAAGAGTAATTAACATAATTTGTGCGGATTCTATTAAAGTCTCTACTTCAATACAAATTGTTGCCATTAGTTTTTATGGGGATTTTAGATGCTTGAAACTGTTTTACATTTAAAAACAATAGATTGCTTATTAAGGTTTTATTAAAGTTATTTGACTTATCATTGCTATCACAACGCTGCACAAGCGAACTAAGTCAATACGTCCCCAAATGAGCCCTATTGATTAATGCCACTCATCATTTACGCTATTTATGCTGTCTTACCCACCAACAACTCAAACTAAATGGAGCAATAAATAGCCGGCTTACTCCATCACACCAGTCATCCGCTTAAATTTTACGCTATTCCATTCAGTTGAAATACACGCTAAATCAGATATAAACCCTCTAACTCAATCTAAATGAAAACAGGTAAAGTATTGATTAGTAATTAAAATAAAGACTAATTTTCATCTTATACAACCTATTAATAACCTAGCGATCACAACGGAAGTAAAAACATCTAGACGTCTAAATTGACAGGTTATCAGGGATCAAATATGCTTTGCCTCAAGTTGCTAGGATACGATGCCGCGGCAACACTGAATTTAAGCGAGTTTGACTGCCAAGGATCCTGCGGAAAAACCCTAAGCGAAAGAGAGATAACATTTGAGCAATCCAACAGCAGCACAGCACAGCCCGGCATCTTTTATTGCCCTGTTGCCATTATTTGTTTTCCTTGGTCTTTTCATTGGCGCGGGTGTGTATTTCCAAAGCCAAGGTGTCGACTTTGCCTTCTATCAATTACCCAGCGTTATCGCTATTTTACCTGCAATCATTCTGGCGTTGATTTTATCAAAACAGAAATTAAATCAATCGATTGATACCTTTATTGGCGGTATTGGTCACAGCAATATTATTGCAATGTGTTTAATTTACTTACTTGCAGGCGCCTTCGCTGCAGTCGCTAAAGCCACTGGCGGCGTCGATGCTACTGTTGCCCTTGGTTTATCGTTAATCCCATCGAACCTGTTACTACCTGGTTTCTTCGTGATTGCCGCTTTTATCGCAACGGCCATGGGAACCTCTATGGGGACAATCGCTGCTGTCGCTCCCATCGCCCTAGGCGTAGCCGACCAAGCGCAAATCGACTATGCACTGATGGCGGGAGCCGTGATGTCTGGCGCTCTATTTGGTGACAACTTGTCGATTATTTCCGATACCACAATTGCAGCTACGCGCACCCAAGGCTGTGATATGAAAGATAAATTTCGTGAAAATTTGATTTTCGCTATCCCCGCATCACTGCTAACTTTAATCGCCTTTGTATTTGCCGGACAAGGCCAAGCAGAATTAGCAACGCAGAATATCGATCTTATTAAGGTCATTCCTTATCTGACCATTTTGATCTTAGCTGTGGCGGGTCTGAACGTATTTGTGGTCTTGACCTTAGGTATCTTATTAGCGGGCGCAACCGGCCTGTTTACTATGGATTACGGCGTGATCCAATTCGGTAAAGATATTTATGCTGGCTTTAGCAATATGCAGGAGATTTTCATTCTATCTATGCTAGTGGGTGGTTTAGCCGCACTCATGCAGCAGCAAGGTGGTCTCGCCTTTGTGAGTAAACAGATTGAAAAGCTGATCACTCGTTTCTCCAAGGCGCAAGGTGAAGCTTCATGCCGCGCTGCTGAGCTAGGCATGGCAGGTATAGTCGCAGTGACTAACTCTTGTGTGGCTAACAACACAGTTTCTATCGTGGTGACGGGTGATATTGCAAAAGACTTAGCAGAGAAACATGGCGTGAGTCCAAAACGTGCCGCCAGCATACTCGATATTTTCGCCTGTATTATCCAAGGTTTAATCCCGTATGGTGCACAGGCACTCTTAATTGCTTCGACCTTTAGCATCACGCCATTAGCAGCGGTATCACACGCTTGGTACTGTATGATTTTAGCCGTAGTGGCTGTTGCGATTGTAATTTTCCGCAAACGACACTAAATGATATTTGAGTCGCATGAGTAGAATCTAACGTTTATGACAAGGAACGCACTAGGCGTTCCTTGTCATTTTAAAGCCCTCTTTTGGCGAAAAAGCATTAACTCGCTTGCCTTCATTAAACAATTCAGGCAAGTTACCGCATTCAATGTGGTCATATCCCGTCAGTATATTTTTAGTCTCCATGAATCCTCTTTATCACCAAGAACCAAGTTATTACGATCTACATCGTCTTATTACATGGTTGATTGTAGGCGCAGCCTTTATTAGCGCTTCTGGAGTTTTAATTGCTATTTATGCTGAATATCAAAACGTTGGAGTTCAAGTCTTACAAATACGAGCTGATTTTTTAGGTAACTATATCAACTCACCCCTCGCTTATGTGTTTAATTTAAGCTTATTGGCTGCAGGGCTCTGCATACTCATTTCAATGACCGGGCTCTACTTACTAAAACTGGATACGTTCAGCCAATGCATAGCACTTACAGGTGCTTGGGTAGGAGTCTCTGTGATTTTGATGGGAATATTCCCCATTAATTTTTTGAGCATACACAGAATAGTTTCAACGAGTTATCTATTAAGCACCCTCATCTTACACAGCCTTGTGATTATAGCGGGGATAGTGCCTCGGTTTATTTGCCCAAAGCCACTGTTCTATTTGAGCCTGATCAGCTTTTGTAGTGCCGTGAGTTTAACCCTGCAATTAGATTGGACAATATTGGATTTCCCTCCCTGTATGCCCCAAACACACTTTTGTACTGTTTCAGCCAATATGTGGCTCCAAACTAACTTGAGTATTATTTGGTGTTTAAGCCTAGCCTTTGCAATGCGGCGCCTATCAAAAATACTGTATCATCGCGCCCAAGAACGCCAAATACTTTAGGGTAATCTATGCGCTTAGCAAAATACCTCGCCCAGTGTGGCATAGGCTCACGCCGTGAAGCCTGCCGTTTGATTGAGGCCGGGCGCATCACACTCAATGGCGGTATCGTCCGCCACGCAGATCCCATCTGTTTCGACGAGTCATTAAACTGCCTCGACCGTATTGAGTTTGATGGCAAACCTATCACTAAAGCCGAAACACTCGCCTATTGGGTATTGAACAAAGCAGTGGGCACGGATTGCCGTCTGCTTGAGCAGGATGAAACGAGCCTCATACACCTACTTCCCAAAGCACCAAGACTCTACCCCGTCGGCAGACTCGATAAGGATTCCCGCGGCCTGTTGCTGTTAACTAACGATGGTGAGCTGACCCATAAACTGATGCACCCCAGTTTTGCCCACAACAAAACCTACCATGTGCGCCTCGATAGAGCATTTGCTGATGATTTTATTGAACAAATGGCCAGTGGAGTGCGTTATAAAGACCTGCAAACCCTGCCCTGCCAAGTCCGCCGCCTCAGTTCGGACAGCTTTGAAATCGTGCTGACTCAGGGACTAAATCGACAAATTCGGCGTATGGCCAGCGCCTTACGCTATAAGGTTATCGACTTACAACGCGTCGAGCTAATGACGCTAAGGTTAGCGATAGAGGCGGAAGACTCTTGTACTGAAGCAGCATTAGCAGAGGGAGAAATGCGACCACTCACACTAGATGAAATTGCAACGCTAAAAGCCGCGCTGGCAATAATATAGGCGGTTGTATGCCTCACCCTAGCGGCACTCAGAGAAGTCTTGCGCTCTTTTCACATCAGTCTTTAGTATCACTGTAGCCACTTCGTACGATGTGCCTTACTGTTCTTAAAAAGTGGGAGCATTACCAAGTGTCGCACTATTTTGGTGATAAGACGTATTTGGCGATAAGAGGTAGACAACTCTTTCATTGCTAGAATCACATCCGTCTCATTTCTCTGCATATTTTACAATCCTACCTATACTTTTAATTCATATGAAGCGAATGGATTTGCCTTATGCTGAAAAAGTGCTTTTTTACCATAATGTTGCAGTTGACGATTGTGAATGCGATGGCGGAAGAAAACTCCCCGTATACCTGGTCGAATGCCCTTACACTGGAGTCTGTCACCAATCTTAAAGGAGGGATCGCAGAGGGAACACGCAATCTCGCAAATTTGGATTTAACCTTAGCGATCGATACGCAAGCTGCCAATTGGTCGAATAATGGCAACATCTTTATTTATGTCTTAGGTAATTATGGAAAGGCGCCCTCTGATTTGACTGGCGACTTACAAACCATTTCGAATATTCAAACCGATAATCATCTTAAACTCTATGAATTGTGGTATGAGCATAGTTTTGCAAATGGCGCGGTAAATTTATTGGCAGGCCTGCATGATTACAACTCAACCTTTTACACACTTGAATCTGCGGGACTATTCACAACGTCATCTTTTGGTATTGGTCCAGATGTCGCTCAAGTAGGCCCTTCCATTTTTGCGACAACCGCGGTAGGAGTTCAACTAACACTTGTTGGTGAACATCAATATCTCTTACTTGCGACATACGATGGCATTCCCGGCGATCCTGAGCATCCGCATGGTACTCACATTAAATTTAAACAATCTGATGGTTTATTCAATGCCATTGAATGGGGAATAAAAAATGAACATTCCTATAAATTTGCCATCGGTGCATGGCACCATTCTGCAGAAATAGAAAATCCCGTTGACGAGAATATCAGTGATTCAAATAGCGGTTTTTATTTAATTGGCGAAAAGAATATTAACGATAGATTGACCGCTTTTTTCCAATATGGACGAGCTGATGCCAGTAAAAATCAATTAGCATCCTATCTAGGTATCGGGTTCACTCTAAATAATATTTGGTTTGAAGAAGATACCATTGGTTTAGCCTATGCTTCTACTCAAAATAGTTCGCCATTCTTACGCGTAAATACTGATTTACTCTTCAATGAGAATATTTTAGAGCTGAGTTATTTATGTCCAGTCACATATTCAGTGAGTATGCAAGCCAGTTTGTACGGTATTGATAATCCAAGTATGTCATCAGTGCTAGATAACGCATTAGCATTTGGAGTGCGAGCTTATATTGAATTTTGAGCTAATAAATTAATCGTAGATGACGCTGTAAAATTAAAGTTTGTGGATCTATTAAGGATTTTAGGGACAGCATATGAATATTAAACAATCAATTATCGCGGGTTTAGTGGCATTTTTAATATCTATCGGTATTAATACCTATGTGGGTTACTCAGCGACAGTACAAATGTCAAACATGCTAACCTACATCACAGGTCCGGCTTGGAATACGGCCGATGGTGCCATGGAGGGGCAGATAGAGCTTGAAAAACAAATTATTGTTATTAACCGTTTACAACAAAAACAAATTGATCCAGCCGCAGCTCGAACTGAAATGGATGCCGCCATTGAAGCCGCAGAAGAAGCCTTAGGGCGAATGAAATCACAAAACTTGATAGAGCCTCAGCAAGTTAACTCATTAAACCATCGTTTAGAGAGTTTTAATCATATCCGCGAAGTCATATTTTCAGCCTTGCAAAGCGGAGATGTACCAGAAAATGATATTAAACAATTTAATCAACAAATAAGTGAACTGTTAGCATTTATAACCAGTTTAGAGGAAGCTGCTGATAGTAAGGTAGAGGGGGAATCTAGCCAAATTGATTCCATTGTTACCAGTGCAAACACAAAGTTAATATTAGGTTTTATCGCCTCAGTGCTTGTCGCTGTATTTGTGTATTTCATGGCGATCAAATTAATATTGACCCCGATAGCGGTAGTAACGGATAAGTTGGCTGATTTAAGCATAGGGTCTGGCGATTTAACAGTGCGATTACCCAATGCCAATGCAGAAACTGAAGTTGGACGCTTAGCTGACGCATTTAATGGGTTTATACAAAAATTACAAGCCTTGATTAGTAAAGTCCAACTCAGTAATCACTCTCTCATCACCGCTAGCACGCAAATAAGCCAGTCCATTACCACAAGTTCACAGGTTGCTGGCGCACAGTTACAAGAAATAACTCAAGTTGCAGATGCAGTAGAAAAAATTTCTCACTCCCTCAATCAAGTAGGTGACTTCGCTGAGGGTGCAAATAAAGCCTCTGAACAAGCAGTCTCAAGCACTTATACAGGTAATCAGATTGTCGTTTTGGCTCAACAAGGAGTCGCTCTCGTTGCCAGTGAGGTAGATAAAGCCTCACAAGTCATTTCAAGTTTGGTTGCCGACAGTCAAAATATCAGCGCCATGTTAGATGTTATTCGAAGTATCGCAGAGCAAACCAACTTGCTAGCACTCAATGCAGCTATTGAAGCCGCGCGTGCAGGAGAAACTGGGCGCGGTTTTGCCGTAGTCGCGGACGAAGTTCGCAACCTTGCATCGAGGACACAGGAATCCACCAAATCCATTGAAATCATCATCACGAATTTATCTTCCGGTTCAGCTAAAGCTGTAGATGTAATGAATAGTGCACAGAAGCAAGCGTTAATGATAAAAGAACGGATCGGAGAAACTTCTGATGCGTTTGCAGATATCATCCGCGTTGTTGATCAAATAAAAATCATGAATGGAGATATTGCCCGCGCTTCAGAAGATGAAAAACAAGAGATGGCACATATAACTTACAGCATTTCAAATATTCTAAAACAAGCCAAAATAAATCAGCAAGCGGGAGAGTTAGCACAAACATCACAGCAACATCTGGAAGAACAAGTGGAGATGATTGAGGGGTTACTAAAGCAATTTAGAACCTAAAGTTACTGCGCTCTAGGAATAAAAAATAGCGATAAACATTATGAGTCTATCGCTATTTTATTGTCTTGTAATTCCTGCGTGCTAATCGAACAAAAACACGCTTAAATGCAGCTCATCTAAATCGTCCTAAGCCACAGTATTCAAGATGCGGCAATGGATTACTTAACGATTTCCATCTCAGCTAATAAATTGTCGGCATGATCTAAATACTTCATTACCCACAGCATATAACGGCTGTCGACATGAATAGAACGGTTAATCTCGTTATCAAATGCCCAACCGCCGATAATGCTTTCATACACACCGTCGAACAATAGGCCCACTAATTCAGCACGGCCGTTTAAGGTCGGTGAGCCAGAATTTCCGCCAGTAGTATCTAAAGTTGATAAAAAGTTTACTGGTACAGAATCTATTGATTTCATATAGAAATCACCATATTGCTTCTGCTTAATCAGCTCTAACTCTTTCTTCGGTGCATCGAATGGGTCAACACCCGTGTCCTTTTGCACTATGCCTTCAAGGCGAGTGAATGGCACGGCCACTAAACCGTCTTTTGGCGAATAGCCTTTCACATGACCAACCGTGACACGTAAGCTTGAGTTAGCATCGGCATACACTGGCTTACCTTGCTCTAGGTTGTAAGCAATAATGGCATCCATATATTGCGGACGCACCTTCATTAGTTCACCCGCTAATTCTTTTTCTTTCTTTTCTTCGGCCATATCTGTGTCATACATAGCGACAGCGAATTGAATGAAAGGATCTTTAGAGGCTTTAAAATCGGCAACGGATTTGTCCATCCACGCCAGACGAACGTCTTTCTTACCTAACTCAGTTTTGGCGTACATTTTATCTAAGGTTTTCGAAAGCTTAGCTTCACTAAACTTTTTATCGATACCAAAGGCTTTATCCAATGCGGGTAGGCGCTGATCTTCTGGCAGTGCGGCGTAGCGTTTTAGCATGTCGAGCAATACCGCTTTATCAACGCTTGGCGCATAACGACGGTCAATACGCTCCATGCTGGCTTTTAGACGTGTCATATCACGATCTTGGAAGCCCGGTTCACGCTGCATATCTGGCAGTTGTTTCTCGTTCGCGAGGCGATATAAGCTGCGCGCCGTCGGCAACATAGTCGTGCTGCCTATGTAGCTTAAGATCATGTCACGCTCTTGATGCGTCTTGCCTTTGGCAATCAAGGCATCTAATTCCGCTAAGGTTTTACCGTATTTCGCTTCACGACTGCTGTCTTTGGCTATCCACGCCGCCAGCTTAGCTTCGAGGGCTTTACGGTCGGCCAACATGGTTGATTTGCCGTAAAACTCGATCATAGAAGTGAAGTTTTTCGCGTAATTTGCAAGGCCAGCAATTTGACTCTCGTACTTAATACGCTCGTCGCTGCCCTCTGGAGCGGTTTCTTTAATGATCTCTATAAAGCGTTCACGCAGCATTTTGCCTTCGGGATAAGCCCACTCAAACTCATTTTGAACTTCAGTGGCTGTGCGATATCTGTTGGTGCGACCTGGGTAGCCTGCCACCATCACAAAATCCCCCTCACTCACGCCTTTAGCCGATACTTTTAAGAAACTTTTTGGCTCATAAGGCACGTTGTCAGCACTAAATTCTGCGGGTTTACCCGCTTTAGATACATAAGCACGGTAGAAAGAAAAATCGCCTGTGTGACGTGGCCACATCCAGTTGTCTACGTCGCCGCCGTATTTACCCACGCTCGCGGCTGGGTTATAGACTAAACGCACATCACGGATTTCCAGTTGTTTAACCAGATAATATTCGAGACCACCGTGAAAGCTATACACTTGGCAACGGTAACCATCTTCTTTTTCACATTCAGCAACTAAGGCTTTTTCTTGGCTTTCAACGCCTTGATAGAAGGCGCTGCCCACTTTACCTTCAAGCCCGTTTTTAACTCGCTCAGTGACATTAGTGACATCTTCAGTCACATAGACACGTGAGCCAGGGGTCGCAGGTAATTCATCGGCGAAGGTCTTAGCTAAAAAACCATCCTGCAGCAGATTTTTCTCAGGAGTGGAGTTGTATTGAATCGCCCCATAGGCACAGTGATGGTTAGTCACGACTAGGCCCTTTGGCGATACAAATGATGCAGTGCAACCGCCGAGGCTTATCACGGCATTCATCGGGAATTCGGTGAGTTTAGAAATCGATTTTGCATCAATTTCAAGGCCTTTTGCTTTCAGCTCATCAGCCATAGCAGGCAGTTGATGGGGCTGCCACATACCTTCGTCAGCCTGTGCGCCAAAACTAGCGGCCACGGCAACTGTGAGTAACCATTTTTTCATTGTGTTAAGTCCGTTTTATGTGAATGAAGCCACGCGCAAGCTGGGCCATTTTCTCGTTTTAATAGCGTTGTTTTAATTTTAAATAACTGTGCTAAAACCCAGCATCACTCGCTTTAAAACCTAAAAAGCAAAAAGTCAGGCCGGGGCCTGACTTTATCACATGCGACACACTCTATAACAGACTCTGAAAAACTCGCTTACAAAGCAAATACATTTAATCAAAGTTACCCAGATGTATTCGCTAAAAAGCCCTCATCTATCGCAATGAATTAGATCCCAACAAATAGTTGGGCACCCACAATCACGGCACCTAACAAGCCTGCAATGACTAATGCAACAGATCCGCCAGACACTTGATAACCACCCAGCTGCGACTGACGTTGACGCAGTGCCATAACAATTGGCAAGAAGATAATCATCACGACCAATGGTACGGCCGCAAATCCCAGTACCGCCACAAAGCCTTCAGGCAAATACAAGGCACACAAAACAGGCGGAATAAAGGTCAGTAACCAAGTTTGAATACGGCCGGCAAACGTTTCTTTGGCGCGAGTTAATTCGGCGATAAAGTCATATAAACTTAAGGTCACACCGAGGAATGAAGTCACTAAGGCTAAGTCAGCGAATAATGAAATACATTTGCTGATCCAAGGCGTATGAGCAATATCCTGCAATGCCGTGACGAGTGAAGGTAGTGAACCTTCAAAACTATTCACCTCATATCCGCCTACTGTGCCTAAAGTCACCAATAACCACAGAACATAACAAGCAAGTGGGATAGTCGAGCCGATTAACAACACTTTACGCAGTGATACCGCATCGCCATCGAGATAACGAACTAAAGTGGCGATACAGACGTGGAAACCAAACGAAGTAAACACCACGGGAATTGCCGCCATCCAATTGCTGGTCATAGACTCGGCAATCGCGCCAGTTGCCATGCTAGCAATACTGACTTCGGGCAATAAAAATAATACCACCACCACGAGCAATAGAATCATTAACGAAAATAGGAAACGTGACACTTTATCGACCCAAGCAACACCTAGCGCCGCAAAGCCACCGAGCACCAGTGTAAATAACAACACTGCGACTTGATTATCGAGCACGATATCGAACATGTTCTTCGCTTTAAGCACTAATAACGAAGAGCCGCCGGTGAGATAAGCCGCGGTCAAGGCAAATAATAAACTCAGGAAAGAAGCACCTTGAATTATTTGACCTTTTTTACCCAGTAACTTACCCGTAATAGCATGCACGTTATCCCCCACGCCAGTGCGTAAGTTAATTTCGAGCATAAGTAATGAGGTATAGGCGGACACGCCCCAAATAACGACGAGTAACACTAAAGCAGGGATAATACCTAAAGCCGCTGTGGCTAAAGGTAACGCTAACATACCTGCGCCAATGGCCGTCCCGGCAACGATGGCGATCGAGCCTAACATTTTTGAATTCACACAATAGTCCTGTTCAATAATTAATTATTATTTTATTTGAGTAAGATTTGAACCGATAAAGCCTTGCGTCTTAAATCGAAATAAGCGACACATCACTTAAAGCATCCAATCAGATCTCGACCTAGCAGATCAATTGGCCCCAATAGCTTTTGAATGTTTCAACCCAGTAGCCATTGAGGCTAACTAAATCGATTATTGAAAAATGGCATGACTTTCAATTGTGATAGCCCAAATGAATGTACCGATATAAGCATCGATTAAATAGATAGTTTGGGACATTAACAGAGCCAAACCCAGTGGGCAAGCCAGTTGTGAACAAAGAAGGGTAGCAAACGATACGGTAACAACTTAATAGCGCTGTGATAAACGAAAATATACAAGCCAACAAAATCGCTACCTTTGTTGAGAATATATCGGATGCAGCATTGAGCTTAAACCGAGGTAAAGCGCATCTTTCACCATCGAGAGCATGCAAAATATGGGCTTAAACACACGGATATGTTTAAGCCCAATGACACCTTTTTGAAGCTAGGTTAGCTCAAAAAGTTAATTTACAGCTCAGTCCACGCCATAGCCCAAGAAGCGCCAACACCTGGCTCAAATCCTGTGGCAGAAGCCGACCACTGCACGCAATAGCCGCTATAAGGGAATGGCTTACATTGATACACTTTGCCATTTTTAGGCTGTAACACTGTAGTACCTGCAACGTAACCTTTCACGCCTGCTGGGAATACAAAATCAGCTTCTGGTGCAGGAGCTTGATCCTTTAAGAAGAGATCAAAGTTCTGCTGAATAACATCACCTTGTTTAGGCTCAGCTTTTACCTGCAAATGATAATGCCCAGCTTTAGGCTCAACGACGTCTAACACTAAGCTAGCACTGGTATTGTTAACAGTTTGGCTCACAAAACCTGCCGCTGTGCCATCATGGCTAAACAAATACGCTGACACTAGCATCTCGGCGTTACTGGTCACATCAAAGCTGACCTTCGCCGCACCATCGATAATTTGATAATCGTCGGCAAGTGAAGTGACTTCTAAGCTGTTGCCCGGAGCAGGAGCTAAATCAAATCCCACTTCGACACGCTCAATACCTGAGTTTTTCGCTGTAAAAATGTCGTTTTTGCCATACACAGGCTCAATCACACCCGATGCATTTTTTTGTCCCGCTTTTAACTGGGACTGCTGGGCGTTAATCGCGCTCGCTAATAGGAAAGGCCAATTTTGTTTATCACCTTGAGTCGCATCGCTAATGGTAATGACTGTTTGCTTAGCCGCTTGCTCACCATTGGCGTCAAACACCCGGGTCATCACTTTATCGCCTGCTTTTAGATCGAGTGACGGATTGATATCCCCCACATCTTGCCATTCACTCGGCACAACAGGACCCGAGCCCAAGTTCACATCGATAGCATTATAGAAACTATTCGTCGTATCTCCCACTTCCCACACGGCCAAGATCACTTGATAACCACTGCGACCTTCTGGCACGTAGCAGTCATGGGTCACTAACTTAGGCGGCTGTTCCATACCACCATCAACTACGCAAAAGGGTGCTAAGTCAAAGCTCGCTCGGCTCAAAGCTTGGTTTGGGTTCCAATCTTGGCGAGTTAAATAGTAACGCCAATTACGGGTGACATGATTTGCTGTGAACTGCCAACTGAACTTATTCCAGCCCGCTTTAATATCCGTCTTTGCCCAACGGCTCGGACTTTGTTCATCCAAAGGTGAAAAAGCACCATTGCCAGCGCTCGCCAGTTTGCCATCAGCAGGACCTGATTCAGGAAAACCCGATGGCCCCTCAACACTTTGCGGCTCCCATTGCACCGCGCCACAATTGGCATTTTTACCTGTTTTACAGGCATATGAACGCGATTCAGGTGCCACAACATAACCGTGCGCCTGCGCAGAGATACTCACAAACGCATTCGTCGCCATTACTGCCGCGGCCAATAAACTCAATTTAGAAATAGGGGAAAAAACAGTAGGATTTGCCACTTTAATGCACTCCATTGATTGCCTATCATCCTAAACATAATGATAGGCTTAGATATAAAAGTGGTATTTGGGCAAACAACAGCATTAAACAGCAGTCGTTTATCTTTCACAGAAATCGAATTCTGCGGCAACTCCGCTTCTTAGTTCACTAAAAAATCCATTTACAACCTTAGACCGGAAGCTTTGCGTCCTAACTTTTCAATTAGTTTGCCAAATACAGTCGTTATCATTGAGTCACTACGAGTTAACAGTATGTAACTAAGTAGAAATGACTTGGCTAAATTAGCAACAAAAGACAACGTTGTCAAAAAATAATTCATTTATATTCATTGAGTTACAGAATGTGGATCGGTATTTTTCTGACACCTGTCAAACATTTATCAGCACCTACTGTTATAAACTCGTGCTTGAAACTAAATCTTACCTAGGTATAATGCCCACCTCGCTTCGGGGGAGTAGCTAACTGGATTTCGAGCCATCGTCATTTAGGGTGAACATCAACATACTTGGCAACATGCCATGGTGTTCACAGCAAATCATAGATTTGCCCAGCAAGACCTGAGCACAATGACCGCACCTAGGGGTGGACGGTTTATTGTGCTTATGTCATAACCACCCCTAAAGGATCACACTTGGAAGCCCTACTTGCCTCAACCTTTACGGTTGCTATCGCCGAAATTGGTGATAAAACTCAATTGCTTGCACTAATCCTCGCCGCAAGATTTAAAAATAAAACCGCCATTATTTTAGGTATTTTGCTGTCGACATTATTTAACCATTTTGCCGCAGCTTGGATTGGCCAATGGGCGATTAACTGGGTAAGCCCTGATCTTGCACGTTATTTAGTGGCTGCGTCCTTCTTCGCGATCGCTCTTTGGGTGTTAATCCCCGATAAAGTCGATGCAGAAGAGAGCCATTTCTATAAAATGGGCCCCTTTCTCGCCACCTTTATCCTGTTTTTTATCGCCGAAATGGGGGATAAAACGCAAATAGCAACTGTGGTATTAGCCGCAAAATACGATTCATTAACTATGGTGGTTGCTGGCACAACCTTAGGCATGCTGCTTGCTAACGTACCCGTAGTAATCGCAGGCCACTTCAGCGCCGAAAAATTGCCTATGTTGTGGATACACCGTGGCTGCGCCGTATTGTTCGCACTACTGGGTGTCGCGACCCTGTTCTTCTAAGAATCGAGGCAGGGGTTTTGCTGCAGAATAAAATTTCTTCACGCAATATTTTATTCTTTTAAACCTAACCGTTTTGCAAGTCGGTGCAAATTACCTGTATCGATTTGCAATATTCTTGCACACGCAGCCCAATTTTGTTGATTCGCGGCTAAAACTTGGCGAATAAGTTGACGCTGATATCTCTCAGTCGCAGCCTTAAGCCCCAGCATAACACTGGAATTATCTTGCGATTGTCCCTCACGACAGGCCGACTCAGACCTAAATGCTAATTCACTGGCTGGCGTTGCGGCATCTGATGGTCTATCTTCGTCGACTGTTCTGTGTGCTTGATTCATCAAAGAATCGAGCTGAAAATGTTTATCACTTAAGCTGATATAAGCCGTTTTTAGCTCGGCTTTCGCCAACACCGCAGCCCTGTGTATCGCATGCTCTAGCTCACGCACATTACCCGGCCATGTGTATTGCTCTAATAACTGCTGCGCTGCGGGTGTGATATTGATATGGGTGAGTCCTAACTTCGCTTTACAACGTTCAAGAAAAAAACCTGTCAGCATGACAATATCTTGCCCACGCTCTCTTAATGGTGCTACGTGGATAGGAAATACGCTCAACCTATGGTAAAGGTCGAAACGAAAACGCCCTTCCGTTGCCTCTTGGTGCAAAATTCGATTAGTGGCGGCAATAATCCGAGTATTCACTTTTAGGCTCTTATCACTGCCCACTCGCTGTAATTCACCGTATTGTAAAACCCTCAATAACTTAGCTTGCAGCCCCAAAGGAAGCTCCCCGATTTCATCTAAAAACAAGGTCCCCTTGTCTGCGAGTTCAAACTTGCCTTGCCTATGACTGATTGCCCCCGTAAATGCCCCTTTTACATGCCCAAATAACTCGCTTTCGGCGACGGACTCAGGCAGTGCAGCGCAGTTCAAATAGATAAGTGATTTATCGGCTCTGGTCGATTGATTATGTATCGCCGCGGCCACTAACTCCTTACCCACGCCAGTTTCGCCGGTAATTAATACCGATAAATCAGTGCCTGCCACGGCACTTATCTGCTGCTTTAGCGATTGGATCTGTGTGGATTGCCCTATGATCTCCTGCTGACTAGCAGGACGATTGAGCACCTCAGTGCCATTGGAAACTTCAACAACTTGGGATTCTAGCTGTTGCATCAATAACGCAGTATTAAGACTGGCTGCGGCCAGTGCGCTGATCACACGCAACTCGCTGTCACTAAAACCATCAAACTGATGAGGGTTGAAACCATCAATGGTGAGCGCCCCAATTAAGCGATCGTTCGCGATTAGTGGTAAACCAATGCAAGCATGTACATGTAAGTTCGCACTATGATGTGGAATTAAACCATCATACGGATCGGGAAGTTCACTGTCGGCTGGGAAACGAACCACATCGCCAGCACGGGCGATAGCCTCTAATCTCGGATGTTCACTAATTTGAAAGCGCCGCCCTAACACTTCGGCAAAGAGCCCATCTATCGCCAAGGGGACAAATTGCTGCTCCCGAAATGCCAATAATGCCGCAGCATCACAATTGACACGCCGCCTGACCACTGCCAACAAACGCTCAAATCTGTCTTGCGTCGACACGCCGACAGTTAAATCTAAGGCTAACTGAGTTAAATCAGCATGGGCACTCATAGCACATCCACAGTCAAATAAAGTCATATTGACAACAGTGTAATGTCAAATTGACAAATATCAAATTGTCATTATGACACCAGCAAGTAATTTTAAATGTTGAAATACGTTAATATAAATAAAAATCAATACCTTAGAATATTGGCATAGTGAGTGCAATAAGAGATTTAACTAAATAAGCAAGATTTACGTAGCGTATTCATTATTAATTATCACAGGTGTATTTATGACTATTCATGTAAAAAACAATATCCACTGGGTGGGTCAACGCGATTGGGAAGTGCAAGATTTTCATGGTACTGAGTACAAGATAACTAAAGGCACAAGCTACAATAGCTACCTTATCCGTGAAGAAAAAACCGTGTTAATTGATACAGTTGATCATCGGTTTAGCCAGCAATTCTTACAAAATCTTGAAGCTGAAATTAATTTAACCGACATAGACTATATTGTGATGAACCATGCAGAGGAAGACCACTCAGGCGCCCTGACTGCATTAATGGCCAAAATTCCTAACACTCCAATTTACTGCAGTGAAAATGCGGTCGACTCCATTGTAGGACATCACCACCACCCAGAATGGAATTTCATTACCGTAAAGACAGGGGATAGTTTAGCGATAGGCAATGGTAAGCAACTGATATTTATCGAAGCACCTATGTTGCATTGGCCAGATAGCATGATGACATACCTCACCGAAGATGCGGTTTTATTCAGTAACGATGCCTTTGGCCAACACTATTGCGACGAACATTTATTCAATGATGAGGTTGATCAAAATGAATTAATGGAGCAATGCCTACGGTACTACTCAAACATTTTAACGCCCTTTAGCAGCCTAGTGACGGCTAAAATTCACGAAGTATTAAGCTTTAATTTACCTGTAAATATGATCGCAACTTCACATGGCATTGTGTGGCGTGATAATCCAGCCCAAATTATTCACCAATATTTAGCTTGGGCCGACGCTTATCAAGAAGACCGCATCACGATTTTCTACGACTCTATGTCCAATAATACTCGCATGATGGCCGACGGTATTGCTCAAGGTATCCATGATGTTGACCCCAATGTAGCGGTAAAAGTGTATAACGTCGCACGTCATGATAAAAACGAAATCCTTGCACAGGCATTTAGGTCAAAAGGTATTTTAGTCGGCTCATCCACCATGAATAATGTGATGATGCCTAAAATTGCCGCCATGCTTGAAGAAATTACGGGCCTGCGTTTTCGCAATAAAAAGGCGGCAGCTTTTGGTAGTTATGGCTGGAATGGCGGCGCAGTCGATAGAATTCACACTCGTTTGATGGATGCTGGTTTCGAAACCTCGGTGGGATTAAAAGTCAAATGGCGTCCCGATCGTGATGCGATGCAAGAATGCCGTCAGCACGGCCAGCGAATCGCGCGAGAATGGGCATTGCGTCCCCTCGATAGCGCGAATAGTCGCTCTATCATTAATCAAGTCATGTCAAAACCTAACCAAGCCACCACAGCCAGTCAAATAGCTAAAAATACTGCTACTAATAACGTCCCTATGACTGCACCTATTGCAACAAAAGCGTGCGAATTAAATGATACACAATCAATGACTTGCACCGTTTGCCAATGGGTTTACGACCCTGAAAAAGGAGAACCTAATCAAGATGTCATTGCTGGCACACCTTGGACTCAAGTGGCCGAAGACTTCCTCTGTCCCGAATGTGGCCTAGGTAAAAGCGTTTTCGCTGTCATAAAAAATGAGGTGACTAATGCCTAAGCCAATCGTCATTATCGGCAGTGGATTCGCGGCATATCAGCTAGTCAAAACACTACGACGTTTAAACCGCGAACAACCGATTACAGTTATCACAGCCGACTCTGGTGACGAATACCATAAACCAGATTTAAGCCATGTGTTTAGCCTTAAAAAAATGGCGTCAGACCTCATAAAATTGACCGCGACTGAATTTGCACATGAGCAACAAATTGATGTAATAAATCACTGTGAAGTCATAAAAATAGATAAAGTTCGTCAGGTAGTCTGTTGCCATCAAGGACGCGAAATTGCGTACAAAAAATTAGTGCTTGCCACGGGTGCACGACCCTTTATTCCGCCTATAGAGGGGGATGGCGTCGATATCATCCACACAGTTAACAGCTTAATGGAGTATCAGGCCTGCGAAGCAGACCTCCATCGCGCGAGGAGAGTACTGGTTATCGGTGCTGGTTTGGTCGGAGTTGAACTGGCAATGGACTTAGCAACTGCAGGTAAGCAAGTGTTTTTGGTCGATCCACAAGCGAGCTTAATGCCGAATATGCTACCCGAGATGTTAAGCCACAAACTGACCGCTGTACTAACGCAGCATAACGTCACAGTGCAATTGCAAACCCGAGTCAGCCAACTGCAACACCAAGATGGCAGTATCTTTGTGTGCCTAGATAATGACCAGCGGTTTATTTGTGATGCGGTTATCTGTGCAGCCGGACTGATCCCTAACTATCAACTTGCCCAGCATGCGGGGCTAGAGGTCAATAAAGGTATCGTCGTTAACGAATGCTTACAAACCAACGATGCCCATATTTATGCGCTAGGTGATTGCGCCCAAATCAACGGCCAAAATAGGGCCTATTTGCAACCTGCGTTACTGAGCGCCAATGCGCTGGCGAACACATTACTGAACCAACCGACAGCAGTGAATTTTCCCGCCATGCTCATTAAAGTGAAAACGCCACTGTTACCTATGCAACTCAGCGGTATAACAGTGAATGGCGTCCATCGCTGGCAAGTCGATATTGATGCTCAAGGAAGTTGTATTAAAGCATTCGACGTGGATGAAAAAATTATAGGATTTATCGTAACCGAGGATAAAATGCAGCAAGCATTTGGATTGTTAAAGCAGCTAAATAGCCCTAACGCGGCACTCATCGCGGCCTAAGAGCACATTAACGAGAATGTTAATATTATTGTCGCTGATAATAAAAACTGAGTAGAGGCTTTCTACTCAGTTTTATCGTTTCTACTATTATTCAAACATTCGCAACAGCAATAGTTTAAAGACCTAATGCCAGTTTAATACGTTGTCCGTAATCCGCATCGGCTTGAGTAAAATGCGCCACCATACGTTGCTGCACATCTAAACTCGCTTGACTTAATGAACCCGAAATTGTTGCCACTAGGCGCGCTTTCTCAGCTTCAGAGAAGATGCGATACAAATTACCCGCTTGGGTATAATCGTCTTGGTTATAACGACTATAACGCGCCGCTTCACCTTCTAAACGCAATGGTGGTTCGCTAAAGTTTACTGGCTCAACCAAGGCATCAGCAGTGCTGTTCGGGCCATAGTTTACCGAAGCGTCGCCACCAGTTTGACTGCCATGATAAGGGCATTGTGTGCCCGCCATCGCACCTGCACGTTGATGGTGATTTGCCTTAGCGGCATGCGGGCAGTTTACTGGCAATTGGTTGTAATTAGCACCAATGCGGTAACGCTGCGCATCGGCGTAGGCAAATAAACGCGCTTGTAACATCTTGTCTGGTGAAGCCCCGACGCCTGGGACCAAATTACTAGGTGCTAATGCCACTTGCTCAACTTCAGCAAAATAGTTTTGTGGCAGACGATTCAGTTCTAATACACCAATCTCAAGTAATGGATAGTCGCTATGCGGCCAAACCTTAGTTAAATCAAATGGATTGATATGGTAAGTATTGGCATCTGCCTCAGGCATAATCTGCACATTAACCGTCCAACGCGGGAAGTTACCATCAGTAATAGCAACCACCATATCGCGCTGTGATGAATCGGGATCAATCCCTTTTAATTTATCAGCCTGTTCATTGGTTAAGTTGACCACGCCTTGCTGCGATTTAAAGTGGAACTTCACCCAGAAACGCTCGCCCTTGGCATTCCACAGCGAGAAAGTGTGTGAACCATAACCGTGCATTTGACGGTAGTTCGCCGGAATACCACGATCCGACATCAAAATGGTCACTTGATGCATAGCTTCTGGGTTCAATGACCAAAAGTCCCACATAGCCTGCGGATCTTTTAAATTGGTCTTAGGATTACGCTTTTGCGTATGGATAAAGTCTGGAAACTTAATTCCATCTCGCAAGAAAAAGGTCGGCGTATTGTTACCCACAATATCGTGATTACCACGGGCAGTATAAAAACGTAAACCAAAGCCACGTGGATCGCGCTCTGCATCGGCAGAACCCATTTCTCCACCTACGGTTGAGAAACGAATAAAGGTTTCGGTTTGCTTACCAGCACCATTGAAATGGTCAGCAATGGTGTAATCGCTTAAATCTTTAGTCAGCGTAAATGTGCCATAAACCCCAGTACCTTTAGCATGCACGATACGCTCAGGAATACGCTCACGGTTGAAATGGGCTAACTTTTCAATTAAATGCCAATCTTGTAATAGCAGAGGACCACGTTCACCCGCCGACAGTGAGTTTTGATCGTCGGCCACTGGGGCGCTGTTTTGGCTCGTTAAGTACTGACTTGTTTGATGTTGTTGACTCATGCCCTGCTCCTTAGTCTTGATTGCTGGTTAACCAGGTTTCAATTAAATCGTAAATGGTGGCCATGGTTTATCTCCTTGGCTGGCGACGTGTTGTCGATAGAGCAAGAATAGAGAATTACCACTTGAGAATAAAACGATTAAACTAGATTCATACAATCTAAAAAAAAGATTAAAAATGAGTTTAGCAAGACAGTTAATGAATTACACGGACTCACAGCCAATGGTCCGCTCACATCACTTAAGATGCTGTTGAAAAACCAAATAGCTGCTCAGGACAATGGAGCGAAGTGCGGTGCGAGAAAGCGGAGTTAAGCTGATACACTGCCATTAACTGCTGGATAAGTCGGCTTCACGATAAAGCTTAACCAAATAATAAGTGTCAATCAGCACGATAAAAAAGTTAACTAAGGCAACAGGATAAGCCCCAATTGCCACACCGTAGGCCACAAATAAAGCCGCACCAATGAGATTCCACCAGCGCAGTTTCTTAATGTTTGACATCATCAGTGATATTGCAACGACCACTGAAGCTAAATAACCAACCCATTCCCAAATTGTAGCGTTATCCATATCCAATCCTTATCTATATATTATTTAAATCAAACGATTGATACGCCAATCACACCACAGGTAATAAGCTGGCTCATTGCATTTAGCGTTTAACGACAGCCGCCGTCATCCGTGAAATACAAGTCAGTTCACCCGCACTGTTGTGGATTAAAATCTCCCATACAGAGCTGCGCTTCCCTAAGTGGATAGGCTTAGCCGTGGCGGTTAATACCCCATTACGGGAAGCCCGTAAGTGGTTAGCGTTAATTTCTTGACCGACACAATAGTACTGCTCAAAATCCACCGCGAAATTTGCCGCATAGCTAGCAACGGTTTCAGCAAGCGCGACATTCGCGCCACCATGCACTATGCCCAAAGGGTTATGCACCGCCGGACTGGCTGGCATAGTGGCCTTCATGTAATCGTCGCCAATCTCACTGATCTCAATTCCTAAAGTCTGCATCAAGGTGCCTTTGCCACCCATACCTGCGTCTAAACGCGCGCAATCCTCTAACGTTACAGCTCTAAACCAAATACTCATTGCAACTTCCTAGTCAATAAAACCAATCAGCAGTTTACTGTGAAGTGGATGAAGTTCAACTAGTTTACTCTTAGCTGGTCACATCAATATCGGCAAAAATAAGGCTCAAACTAACCAAGATTTAGTGGTACTTAGCTGACTAAACCAGACAAGAAATAATCCCCACACCACGACTACACTTGGCATAATTAACGCGTCGGCTCCTAGCACCACAGCCGCTTGCTGAATGCAAAATACATAGGTCATTTGCAACAAAATAGCGATAAGCGAGGCGACCAGCACTTTATAAGCAATTAATTTTCTGAATAACAATAATAAACATCCTAGAACCCCTGAAACCACGGCAAAGCCAAACACAGCATCAATCCAAATTGGCGTTGTTTCATAGAGTTTAATTTGATCTGGGCTCATCTGTGCGAGTGCATCTGGCGTCATAGTCATTTGCATCACAAAAGCCATCAGCCCCATGATATTCCACAACAAACTGAGCGTTGCGACAAAGTAAAACCACAGTGGCGCCTTGATATTCATGGTTTTCAGCGGATTTGAGGTGGTATCCATACTCACTCCTAATAAAAACTGAAAAAAAAAGATAAAAAAGGGATGGTTAACCATCCCTTTGTTTCAGTCTAGCTCACAAATTGCACTTTGAGTTAACCCCATATACAGGTTAACGGCGACGACGCTGCAAACCAAACAAGGACATCAGTGCTAAACCTAAATAACCTAAAGCACCGCCATCATCTTTAGGCTTTGGCTCAGGTTTTGGCGGCACTACTGGCGCAGGATAACTTAAAGCAACAATCACAGGATCATGATCCGATGCAGAAAAAGCATTTTCAGATTTAGCCAGATCACCAGAGAACTTCTTAACGTATTCAAACAGATTAGATTCCACTGAGTTGATGTGCCAATCTTCAATATCCACTAAACGTTTGGCTAAGCTAGCATTGGCTAAAGCATGATCTAAGTTACCTAACTCGCCGTTATAGCTATAAGAGAAAGTGCTTGCACCGTGGGCTTTCGTGTTCAAGTTGATAAAGCCATAACCTTTTTCAATCTTGCTGCCTTGGCGCTCAAACACTTTGCCGTCGAGCGTCGTCCACGAAGCGGTCAGGATGTCACGCTCTGACTTGCTCGCATCGAAGTCGGTTAGTACACGGATAGGATCCTCCATACCATAGGCATTCATATCACCGATGATCAGTAAGTCGCCTTTCACGTCTTTTAGCGTTTCACCCAAGACTTTGGCTGCAGATACGCGGAAAGCATTACACTTGCCCTGTTGATCGGCAGGATCAACTGACTCTTCGAAGTTAACCCAATCTTCTAAACAACCTGAGCCTTTAGATTTCAAATGGTTAACGACTACGGTCAGAGACTCATCATGGATTTTAAAGGTTTGCGCTAAGCTGTGACGTTGATAAGCATCATTGCCAGGGTTAGTCTCAGTTTTGCCATCTTTTGTGCGAGTCACGCTGCCAGCACTGGCGTGCTGTTCTGGAGTACCGATAACTTGTGCGGCCCCCGCTAAAGTCACTTTACCACCACGGTATAACATGCCGACAGTGATCGCATCTGTGCCAAAGTACTTGCCGTCATACTTATCAGCATCGGTGATTTCAACAAAGCTATAGGCGTTTTCAGGCGTCTGCTTATCATTTAGTGCATCGACTAAATCCTTAATCGCACTCTTCTCACCAAAACCGTTGTTAGCAATTTCCATCAAACCGACGATATCGGCATTCATGGCGGTAATAGCGCTAACGATTTTAGTACGTTGTAGCACCATTTCTTCCAGCGTTAGAGCGCCACGGTTACTGCCTGATGGATTGGTATCGCCACCATCAACATCGTTAAAGAAGTTCAGCACGTTAAAGCTAGCCACGCGCAGATCACCCTTAGTTGCAACACTTGGGGCTTCGGTTCTATCGTCACCACGGATAAAATCACCCGCTGTAATAGTATTAGTCGCCACTAAACGATAAGCGCCGTAGCTATAACCAATCACACCTTGCAGGTTAGTCAGTTGGTCGCCAACACGGATGTAACCCGTTTCCACATTGAAATCAGGGAAGTATGGAATAACACCATTGGCAGGCTTGTAATCGGATTCGATAAAGAGTTGGTTTTCGCGGTTAGATTTAACTAATGCCGTTGCTTCAGCAGAAAGCGCTGGATACAGCTGTGTAGGCTTCATCAAAGGTGCTTGATATGACACTAGCATGTTATTGCGACTACCCGCATAGTCGAAGCTGAAGGTGCGGCTGATTTTAAGATCGCTGCCCGCATCTAAGGCCACATTCATGCCTTCATAGCGCTCTAATGCTTGCGCTAAAGTTTCGCCATCGGCCACATAGAAAGGTGCGGCAACAGGGACTTCACCCTTAGCGCCAACATCAAATTTCTTATCGGCTTTAATATCGATTTGAGTTAAGCCAAAGTATTCTTTCACTTTACCCTGCACACACACTTCAACCCCAGGTTGAATCGCTTCAGGTGCAGCTTCACCTAAGAATACAAATACACCATCAGAGGTATACGGTGAGTTATCACCCTTAACTTCTTGTAAGTAAAAACCTTTAAACAAGCTTTCACCACGGGCAGTCACTACGCCACGCACAGTCACTTCGGCTTCAGATTCGAATGCCCCTGCTGGTACAAATGGGCTCGACTCGCCCGCACCTTGTACTTGATAAATAGGCACAATTTTAGCGCCAGTACAGCTAAAGAGCGGCACTTCTGGCTCAGCAGGCGTTTCTAGTGAACCTAAACCAGAGAAGGTATCTTTAGGTAATTGTTCCCACTGGGCGGCATTAAATACTGTATTCGCCACTAACGCATCTAATTTACGTTTTAAGGTAACGTCTAATCCCCAACCCGTTGGCGTCGGCACATCACCAATAATATCGATGACTGCATCATCTTTCATTAAGGCAACCGCATCACCGCCATTAAAACTTAAACTACCAGAGTAACTATCAACCCCTTGAGCAACAGTAATAGTACCGCTAGTATTTAAAATAACTTTTGTCGATTTTGCCGCAATAGTTTGACCACCTAAAGCCACCATATCCGACGCAACAGTAGCACCATCTTTATAACGAACCAGTTTATAACCCGCGAGATCAATTGCCGTATCGCCGCTGTTATACAGTTCAATCGCTTTATTATTTGAGCTACCTTCAACATATTCGGTGATCATCACATCTGCGCTTGCCATCATAGGCAAAGCCGCTGCAACAGCTAAAGAAATAGCCGTTAATTTATTAACATTATCCATATCATCAACCCCATTATTATAATATTGCCGCTAACTTCTATTAACGTGCGAGCGGATTATTTCAGAGTTGAATGCGTAAAAAAAGAGGGCAAGATCGCACATTGCCAATGTAACACATTGATGAGTAACTAATTATAGACACCTCACTGTTCACCTAACAGAACAGGATGGTAAATCAAAAGTATTAGCCATGTAAAAACAAACAGTAAGAGCAATACACATAAGCTCAAAGCATCTAGTGTCCCGCTCAAATAATAATCAATATTTTAATGTGATATTTTGATGATATTATTCGGTATGCAATACCCAATAATATATAAGGAACACGGGTCCTTAAAAGGTAATGGATATAATTAAAACTTAATTTAGCATTCATTATTTTGAAATAAACATAACAGTCAAGCTGCTAAAGTGGATGATTTATACCCTTGGTTATTGCAGCAGATTAATGTTGATGATGGGTATAAAAATGAAACATAAAGCCAGTCTGAGAACCAACGACTGTAAGATAGTGAGCTCAATATTAAAACAATAATGCGAATTTTACAGACAAAAAAATACCGCTCATTTAGGAGCGGTATTTTCAATAGCGGCGTATTACACGTCGCAGCTAATCAATTACTTTTTAGCAGGTTCAGCTACTGGCGCCGCAGAAGCTTTTTCGATTGATTTCAACTCAACTTCGAAAATCAACGTAGAGTTTGGTGGAATAGTACCAGTATCACGTACGCCATAGGCTAATTCTGATGGGATCACAAACTTGTACTTAGCGCCAACAGGCATTAATTGCACGCCTTCAGTCCAACCTGGAATAACGCGATTCAAAGGGAACTTAGCCGCTTCGCCGCGTTTATAAGAACTATCAAACTCAGTACCATCAAGTAAAGTACCGACATAATCCACTTCTACAGTGTCTTCTGCGGCAGGCTTTTCACCCGTGCCTGGAGTTAATACTTCATATTGTAAGCCAGACTCAGTTGTCACTACACCAGGCTTAACCTTGTTTTCTTCAAGGAATTTTTTACCATCTTCGATATTTTTCGCAGAAATCGCTGTTGCTTGTTCCTGACGTTTATCGTTTAACTTTTTATCTAGACCTTGAAGAATGGTTTGCATTTCTTCTTCGGTTAAACTTAATTGGTCATTCAGACCATTAGTGAAACCAGTGACGATCAGAGTGCGATCAACTGGCAGGCCTAATTCTTCTTGCTCTTTGATATGGCCAGACATATAACGACCGATTGAAGCGCCTACACTGTAAGCTTCTTTTTGAGCTTCAGTCGTTAATTCAACATTTGTACTCGTAGCTGCTTTTTCTTCTTGATTACAAGCAGATAGGCCAATAATAGCCAATGCAACTAACGATAATTTATAAATCGATTTCATTAAAGCTTCCTCAGCATCCTCAAGCGGTTACAATAACCTAAGCGTGACAACTTTATACTAGTTATCTCGGTTATACCAACTAGATTCTTTATGGGTTAACAGTGATTAATGTCACTTGATCAAGTCTAAAGACAACAACTTAGGGAGCAAGTTCATGAAGAAAAATCTACTGCTGGTAATTTGCACAGTTTTTCTAATCGCTTGCCACCCCAAAGCAGAAGATATCAGTGTTCTCACAACAGAGCCCAGCTATAGCGCGAGCCTATCAAGTAATGGGCAATTCGCCTTAGTTGCCACTCAAAGTAGTGGAGTTCAATGTTGGGATCTTAGTACCCACACCCTCAAATACCAATGGATACATGGCGATATTAATACTGGCGTCACAGGTACAGCGATTTCTCCCAACGGGATATTTGCAGCATCGTTAAGCCGAGATTCAGTTGCTATGTGGAAAATAGCCGACGGTAAGCCTTTGGGCTGGTGGTCCTTACCTTCATCCGGTGAAAGTGTCGCGGTAGCCGATAATGGCGCACTACTTATTGGTTTAAATGATGGTTCAGTCATGTCGCTTAATGCCGAAAAATCTGCCTTAATCAAATTTCTTGGACACAAAGAGCGCGTCAATAGTGTTGCCCTCTCTGCTGATGGCCGATTAGCATTAACGGGGTCAAATGATATGCAGGCGATTCTCTGGCAGGCACAAACTGGCCAACCGCTTCATACGTGGACACTCGGCAGCCGTATAACCAAAGTGGCACTCAACGACAGTGGTAGTTTAAGTTTTACCAATGGCAGCACAGATGAAGCAAAAATCTGGGATAACACAAGCGGTAAGCTGTTAAATAAGCTGGATATTACCCGTCGCCAAATGAACTTTTCAGCGGTGAGGTTTATCAAACAAGACAGCCAGCTATTAACAGGTACGCCAGCGCGGGAAGTTATACTCTGGCAACGTGACTCGGGTAAACAAATTGAAAAATGGCAGGTTGCACTCACTAAAAACAGCCAAAATCGAGGAGCCGTTGTATACTCTGTGGCAATTCGAGATACCAATAAAGTCGTTAGTATCAGTAGCCAAGGCTTAGTTGAAACTTGGCAGAAATAGAGGTTAGCCATGCAAGGCGTACAAGTACAGATTGAAGATCTAGAAACCAAATTGGCTTTTCAAGAGCTCACAGTCGAAGAATTAAACCAAGAGGTCATCAAATTAAATCGACTGGTGGCTCACCAGCAACACCAAATTCACATGTTAATTGGTAAGTTGCAGGACATGGAACCGAGTAATATGGCGACTCAGGCTGAAGAAACGCCACCACCACATTATTAACACTGACGCTTTAGATGTTAACTTTGATTAAAAAAACAGTTACTGCAAAATATCCAGGGAATGCGATGTTTAAACATTTAATGCCAAAAGAAACCCCAACTCTATTACCCATAGCGTTAGTGGGTGAACCCATTCTAAGGCAGACTGCAATAACAGTGCACCATTTCGATGCAGAGCTCGTGCATCTTGCCGAGCAAATGTCTGCCAGCATGGACGCTGCCAATGGCGTTGGTATCGCAGCCCCCCAAGTTCACAGCCCTTTAGCCTTATTTATTATGGCTTCTCGCCCTAATGAGCGTTATCCCGACGCGCCTAATGTGGCGCCTGTGGTCGTGGTTAATCCGCAAATCATTAATGCATCAAGTGAGTTGGTTAGCGGAGAAGAAGGCTGCCTATCTGTACCGGGGCAAAGATTTACGATACAAAGACATCAAACCATTGAAGTACGCTATCAAAATTTACAAGGCGAGTGGCAACAAACCGAATTAACGGGCTTTATTGCACGGATTTTTCAACATGAATTTGATCACCTTCAAGGGATCACATTACTCGAGCGTTCACTTATGCCAGAACAGACTCAGGCGATTTCAGCCCAATCCATCAAAAAAGGTGAAGCGCAATAATGAAACTGTCCTTCGTTACACCTTTTTCTCGTGCATTTATTGCGCCAACCTTGGCAATGGGATTGGTTTTAAACTTATCGGGCTGCGCTTATAACAGTATTTTTATTAATTATCCTGCGCAGATTGAACCACTCAAACAAGAGCTTAATAGTGCGACTCCCATGGCCGATATCGACAAACTTGCCAGTAATATCAATGGCAATGACGGCTTACTCTATGCCCAAGAAGCGGGACGAATTGCTCAAGTCGCCGGCGATTTTGCTGCCAGTAAAAAATATTATCAGCAAGCAGTAGATGCTTATACCGCCTTTGATGATAAGGCCAAAGTCAGCGTTAGTGACATTGGCGCAACAGCCAGCAGCTTAGTGTTAAACGACAATGCGATTCCGTACCGAGGCCCTGGGTATGAACGCATTATGCTGCACCAATACCAAGCTCTTAACTATTTGTTTAGTGGCGACTATCAGGGGGCTCTAGTCGAAGTTCGTCGCAGTAACGAACTACAGAGCAGCGAGCAAGAACGCTATCAAAAATCACAAAAGTCAGTTCAAGCCATGGCAAACGGCACCATAGATGCCGAGGTTAACAAACTAGGACAAGCCGCGGGCACTGTCACCAGTTCTTTCTTAAACGCTTACAGTTATTACACCACTGGCGTACTGCACGAAGTGCTGGGTGAGCCGAACGATGCCTATATCGATTATCGTAAAGCAGCACAAATCACTCCAGATAACACCTATTTACAGCAAGATCTGGTCCGCCTCGCCAAGCAACTCGGTATGCCACAGTATGATGAGTTTAAGCGCCGTTGGGGCGATGCTAAGTTGCCCAATCCCAAAGATGGCCAAGTAATTTTGATGGTCGAGCGCGGCTTTGTGCCAGCAAAACAAGCTCTCACGGTACCTTTTACTATCCATGGTAACTGGCAGACAGTATCACTCGCTACCTACATGCCAAACAATACTTTTGTGCCAGAGACGCAAGTGCAAGGTTTAGGTACAGTGCTGAAAACTGAACCTATTGCCAATATCGATGCCTTAGCCATCACAGCACTCAAGGAAGATCTGCCCGCGACGCTAGTTCGTCAAGTCGCTAGGGTCTATGCTAAATCTGAGATGGCCTATCAGATTGAGAAGAGTGGCAAACCAGGGAACAATGCTGCCGATATTGGCAGTATAGCGATGCAGATTTTTAACGTAGTAACAGAACAAGCGGATCGTCGTAGTTGGCTGACGCTCCCTAAACAAGCACAGATCGGGCGGCGTTATTTGAGTGCAGGTGAATACACTTTGCAGTTAGACAAAGCGCCACCGGCTAAAATTGATGTTGCAGCAGGCAAAACCACCTTAGTCTGGGCAATTGATACTGGTAATTACACCCGAATTTATTCAATAATCATTTAGCCTAGCGGTTGTGGTATTTGAATAAGACGTGTGTCATTAAGTTTATACAATCACAAAATGGAACTGACTATGAAACAATTTAAACTGATTTTTGTACTGGCTGCCGTTATGGGTCTAGCTGCATGTCAATCTAAAGTCGAATATGGCGATGCCACAGAAGTTGAAACCGTCAATGAGAACTTTGGCTCGACGGATCTACAAGCTATTGCAGCTAAGATGGTGGATAGCATGATGACTTTCCCTCCTATCGTGGCAATAACTGCCAATGACCGCCCGATTTTATTTGTTGACAGCATCAAAAACAAAACCTCAGAACATATCGACACTGAGTCTGTCACTGACTCTATCAGTAACAAATTATTGCGCTCAGGCAAGTTCCGTTTTATCGACATGACTAAAGTAGATTCAGTCCGTAAACAACTGGATTACCAAAACAACACTGGCATGGTTGACCCATCAACCGCCATCAAGTTTGGTCGTCAAATTGGCGCTCAATACATGTTATATGGCAATTTATCTAGCATAGTGAAGCAAGACGGTAGCACTAAAGACGTCTACTATAAGATGACAATGCGTTTAATGGATTTAGAAACAGGCCTTATCGAATGGTCTGATGAAAAAGAAATCCGTAAGATGAAGTCTAAGTCTTTCTTAGGCATGTAATTGTCCTATTGGCACTTAATTCTGCCAAACAGTAATCTCAAGAAGCCAGCGTTAACGCTGGCTTTTTTTTACATTTTTAACATTGGTAATCCAAGGTAAATAAGGTAGTGTACTCGGCCAAAATACACTGCGATGATGATGCTCAAAATTGGCGCTGGCGCGAGGGATAATTTGCCACAAAGGCAAACCTACACACACGATATTGAATGCAAACATCCAAGCAGAAAACAAAACAAATCGCTGAAGGATTTAAGTTGTGAACTTGTTTAAAGCCAGTCTCGTTGCCCTTACCTGCGGCACATTAATGTCGTGTGCAACCCAAAGTACACTCAATACGGGTCCACGTGATGCTAGCGCTTATATTAGCCAATATCAGGCTGCGCTTCGCTCGCAGGTCATCTCCGATATTCACTATGACTTGGATTTTCAGCTCACAGGGGATGCCGAGTTTTCCGCCACCTCCAAAGTGACATTTCAATTAAGTGAAGTGCCAAAACAACTGAGCTTAGATTTAAACAAGGCGCAGATAAAACGCTTTATCATCAACGGTACCGCCGTATACCCCAATTACAATGGCGCTTACATCAGCTTAAATACGCGTTTACTCACCTCAGGTGAAAATACCATAGAAGTGCAATTTAGCCGTGCCCACAGCACCAATGGTGAAGGTTTACACCGTTTTAAAGATCCAATCGATGGCAAGGTCTACCTCTACTCTCATTTTGAACCCGCTGCTGCTCAGCAGATGTTCGCAGTATTCGACCAACCGGATCTCAAGGCTAACTATCAAATTACGGTAACAGCGCCCAAAGACTGGCAAGTCATTAGCTCAATGCGTGAAAGCCAAATCACCCCAGCGGGTGCTTACAATCGTTGGACTTTCCCACAAACACCTAAGCTAAGCCCATATAACTTTTCAATGCACGCGGGCCCTTATCACATGTGGCAAGACAACTCAGGCCGCTATCCTATGCGCCTGTTCGCCCGCCAATCCGTTGCTAACCAAGTCACGGAGCAAGATTGGTTTACCTATACGAAACAAGGGTTAACTTTTTTCGATAATTACTTTGGTATTCCTTACCCCTTTAAGAAATACGATCAAATTCTAGTGCCAGACTTCCTTTATGGCGCGATGGAAAACGCGGGCGCAGTGACCTTTTCCGAAGATATCTTCCTTCATAAAGCGGCTATGACAGCGGATCAGAAGCAAAATCTTGCGGGCGTGATCATGCACGAAATGGCGCACCAGTGGTTTGGCGATCTCGTCACCATGAAATGGTGGAACGGCTTGTGGTTAAATGAAAGTTTTGCTTCATTTATGGGCACACTTGCGACTCAAGAAGCCACAGAGTTCACTAATGCTTGGCGTACCTTCTACGCTAAAGGCAAGCAAAAAGCCTATGAGCAGGACAGCTTAGTCACCACGCACCCCATTGAAGTACCCGTAGCAACAACCCAGAACGCCTTTGACAATATCGATGCTATCACTTACCAAAAAGGCGCATCAACGCTGAAACAATTACGCCATTTACTCGGGGACATGGTGTTTCGTCGTGGCGTCAGTAACTATTTAAAACAATACAGTTATCAAAACGCTGAGCTAGACGATTTTATCAATAGCCTAGGGAAAGCCGCTGGCCGCGATTTAAGTGCATGGACTCAAGAATGGCTCTACAGCGCGGGTGTTAACACCATCAAGGCGGAATATCGTTGTGAGGGCAACCGTATCAGCGAATTTAGCCTACGGCAGTTCCCTGCAAGCGCAGAGCTACCCACATTACGTGAACAAAAAGTCCAAGTGGCTCTATTTACCCAAGGTCGCTTTGATCTGCGAAATGACATTACAGTGCCAGTGACTTACAAAGGCGAGCGTACCGAAGTTAGACAACTGATTGGTGAGCGCTGCCCAGACCTAGTCTATCCAAACTTTGATGATTGGGGCTTTGTGAAAGTCGAGCTTGATGACAAGTCATTTAATACCGCAAAACAACAACTGAGTAACATTTCCGATCCACTACTGCGATCTATGCTGTGGCAAAGTCTGTGGGACAGCGTCCGCGAAGGTAAATTGAGCTTAGATCAATACCTAAGCACAGTGTTTGTTAACGCGCCAGCTGAGACGGACTACACGATTGTTGGTCAGATCATCGATAGCATGTTGCGCTCGAAGGAATATCTCGCGCAGATCGCCCCTATTCAGCAAAACTACGCTGAAAATGCAATTAAAGGCTTAAGCCAAATGAGTCTGAGAAAAGCAATGGAAAATAAAGGCGATAATGACTTCCAACGGATCTGGTTCAATGCCTATGTCAGTTTAGCAAGCGACAGAGATTCACTGCGTCATTTAGCACAACTCATTGACGGTGAAACAAAAATTAAGGGGTTAACTTTAGATCAAGATTTACGATGGGCAATCATCACCCAGCTTAATCGCTATGATTTTCCTAACGCGCTGCAGCGCTTAACCAAAGAAGCTGCCAAGGATAATTCAGACTCTGGCGAAAAAGCGGCACTTGCGGCACAAGTGATCCGCCCTGAAGCGGCCGCAAAACGTCGTTGGTTAAGTAAAGTCCATCTAGACAGCCTGCCTTTCTCCAAACAGCGGATTATTATGCAAAATCTTTATCCTGCTGAGCAAAAACTATTAAGCGCAGCTACAGCGGAAGAGCGTCTGGCGAGCTTAATGGATATGGACAAAAAAGGGCCAGTATTTATGCGTAATTATAGCCATTTCCTCATCCCAACCGATTGTAATTACACTAGCATAGCGGCATTGGACAAAGTACTTGATCGCCAAACTGGGCTATCTAACCTTACCCGCCGTAATCTACTGGAAACCCGTCAAATAGAGCAGCGTTGTGTGCTGATCAAAAATAAGATGACCCACTAATATTTAGGTCATTTTAAAATGAACAAGGGGCTCCTAGGAGTCCCTTTTTTATGCTCTGTTACAGATGAGTCTTAAAC